>CAZCGG010000085.1:0-11656 GCA_964498135.1 uncultured Candidatus Moduliflexus sp. | reverse complement strand
GGAAACTGACCGTGAACTGAAAGCCATGTTTGCCGAAACGGACGCGCGGTTCAAAAGAACTGAACAGCAAATGAAAGCCACCGATAAAAAATTGGACGCGCTGATCGGCAAATGGGGGCGATTCGTCGAAGGTCTCGTCCTGCCCGCCGCGAAGCGGTTGATGGCGGAACGCGGCATCGCGGTGGAGAAAGTCTCTCCCCGCGTGAGCGCGCAGAAAAACGGTGATCATCTTGAAATTGACGTGCTGGCAATCGGCGAAGAGCATGTTGTCATGATTGAAGTCAAAAGCACGCTTGGCGTGCAGGATGTGAAAGACCATCTCAAAGATTTAGGCCGTTTTAAGACGTTCTTCCCAGAATATAAAGAGCGCAAGCTGCTCGGCGCAGTCGCGGGCATCGTGATTGACGAGGGCGTGGACCGCTACGCCTATCAGCAAGGGTTGTTCGTCATTGGGCAGCGCGGCGACACGGTGCGCCTGCTGAATGACGCCGATTTTCAGCCGAAAGAATGGTGAGGGCGCTTCTTTGCGGCAACGGCGCGAAAATCACCAAAGTGTTTTGCTGTCTTTCTTTATGATTTTCGCGCCGTCGCATCCGGCTCATCCTTTCTTCGGAAACGAGCATTCAACGGTGATTTTCAGGTTGCTGCCGACCTCGCCTTTCGTGATGTACGGAATCCCCGCTTCACCCGATACCGAGACGCCGAATTCTAATTTGACCCCGTCCACGTTTGCCAGCGCCGCATCGCTGAACGCATGTAGCACGCGCCCCGTGTACAGGCGGATCGTCTGCTCAATCGCCTCAAAATGCCGCGCGATGTTTTCCGCCGCGCTGTCGCCGCTTTCGGAGGTCAATTTGCCTCGCGGCGCGAGCGGATTGTACTCTTCATATTCGCCTTTGCTCAACGACGGCGCGCTTACATTCTCCGCCGCTTCAATATAAATCGTGGTCTGCTCGTCAATCTTGATTGGAATCAGTTGCGCCATGATGTTCTCTCCGGATGTGCGTGTTTTCGTTGCGTCCTTCGACAAGCTCAGGACGAACGAATGAGACATTTCCCCGTTCAACGAATAAGGCATTTCCCCGTTCGTGGTGAGCGTGTCGAACCACGATGCGTCAGTCCTGTGAAGAAACAAAATTCCTCAATATCATCGAAATTGTCAAGCGGATAATCGGCGCGGCATGAAATCGGCGCGCAAACGCAAAAAAGAGTTGACAGGCGCGGCGTCATTATGATGTGATTGCCTCATTTCAAGTCATTCATCACGAACGCAGCTACGTTTTGAGGAGACGGTATGAGCGATTTCCCAACGATTTTTGCCCCATTGAAAGAGCAATTATTAGACGCGGCGCAGCGTTTCGCCACAGACGCGCAGCTGTTCAGCGACTTGCTGACCGCGATAGTCAGCGACATCGAACGCGCCGCCGCCGAGCCGCTCGAACTCTTTCCGGTCTGCCACCATTCCCCGGCGTCGGCCTTGCAGATGGTGCGCCGCCTGCGCGAGCGCCCGCCGAAAGTGATTTACATGGAAGCCTGCGAAGATTTGATCGGCGTCGTCGAGCATCTGCGCGATTGCAAGCTGCCAGTCGCGTTGCAGGCGTTTGCGGGGGAATCGGAGGCGTTTCCGCCGAGTTGGACGCCGTTGAGCGTCGTGCTGCCGCTCACCGAATCATCCGCCGAATATCAGGCGATTGCCTACGCGCTGCGCCATCCTGACCAGATCACGCTTGTCTTCGTGGATTACGCGGTGGATTTCGTCTTTCAATGGACGCCGCAGGAAGAAAACGCCCTGAAAAGCGAGACGCCGGACGAGGAGGAATTGCCGTCGGAAGAAGCCGGAATGCACGGCACGGCGGTCGGATTGGAACTCGGCGACATGATGCCGACGTTCGAGACGTTCCGCGAATTTCTGCTGCGCAATGCCAACGTGCGCCATTTCGCCGAATGGTGGGATCAATACGTGGAGCAGGCCGTGATTGGCAGCGATTATCAGACCTACCGGCAAGTCATGTTTTTGATTGGCAGCCTGTTCCGGCGGCTTGGCCGGACATCCGACGATCTCCGAAAGGACGAACTGCGCGAGCGGTACATGTGGACGCGCATCAAGCAGCATCTCCGCGACAATAAGCTTGACGCGCAGGATGCCATGTATGTCTGCGGCGCGGCGCACACGGCCAGCCATGTCGCGGAATTCGGCGTGAACAGCGCGGAATGCTGGGAGATTCCGCCGCGCACGGCGACGCAATGGCTTTACGGCCTGATTCCGTCGAGCTTCGCGGCGATTGAGTATCAATTCGGCAACCCGCCCGGCACGGTGTCGCTCGCCGAAGATTCGTGGAAAAAAGGGATGAAAGGCGGCAATTTGAGCGCGTTCACGCTCGAAAAAAAGAAAAAAGAGAGCGCCAAAACGGCGAAAGCCGCGAAACCAGCCGCCGCGCCGACGCCGATTCCGCCGGACCCGACGCGCATCGCCGGATTTTTGACGCGCCCGCCGATGCTCGCGCAGCAAGACGAAGGCCAACTCCTGCAATGGTGCGCCGATATTGTCGCGCTCGCCCGTAAAAACGGCTATCTTTCCAGTACGGCGGATTCGATTGCGATTTACGAAACGTCTGTGCTGCTCGGCAAATTGCGGAATCGCCCGCACCCGTCGCCCTACGATTTTCAAGAAGCGGCGATCACCTGCCTTGAAAAAGACCGCACCCCGAAAAAGCGCAACATCGCGCAGCTTTGCCAGCAATTGTTAGGCGGAGATCGCATCGGCATCGTCGGATACGCCTCGCTGCCGCCGCTCGTGCAGAATATTTACGACCGGCTCGCCGCGCTGAAAGGCGTGAATCTTCTGGGAACGACCGTGCAGCGGGCGTTGATGAATTTCAAAACCGAGCCGGAGTTGCTCGCCTGTTCCGAAGTCCTCTGGCGGCTGAATTATCTGCTCCGCGACAGCGTGGTTCAGCCGATTATGGGGGAACGGACGCTCGGCAGCACGCCGCTTCAGGAATCGTGGGACATCCGCATCGGCAAATATCAGGGATCGGTCATTCAACTCGGCTACGAGGGCGTGACGCTGGAGCAAGTCCTTGAGCAGCGCATGAAAAAACGGGCGTTCGACGCGCAGGCGCGGGCGAGCGTCGCGCTGGAATGCGCCGAAGACAGCATTCTGTATCTGCGCAGCCCACGCTTGACGCAGGAATTGGGCGAACATGCGATTCATCTGCTGACGCAGGAAACCAGCGCGGAGGACGCGCCAGAGATTTTTGAGCGAGTGCGGCGGCTCGTGCATTATTACCGCTCCACGCCGACCGGCCTGCCGAAATGGATTCAGCAATTCGTCGCCACCGGCTATTCGCATTACGCCACGCTGCTGCCGCAAGCGTTCGCGGATCGCGGCACGTCGCCGGAACAAATCGCCGGAATGCTCGGCTTTATTTTCACGCTCGAAAGTTTCGCGCTGGCGATGGGCTGCAATCGTTCGCAACTGCTGATCGCCGTGCAACAGGCGAGCCACGCGGCGCAAGACCCGCCGAAACTCGGCCTGCTCTGGACGGCGGAATGGCTGCTGAATCTCCGCGCGTTAGAGGAAATGCGGGAATTTTTCGCGCACGTGTTGGCGAATCCGCTCATGATGTCGGCGTTTCCCGATTATTTGAACGGCTTTTTGCTCGCGCTGAATTTCACGGCGCGGATTGGCCGGTTCGTCGTGGAATTGCTGAGCAACGTGTTCGGGAAAATCCCGAATGCGACGCTCATGCCGTATCTGCCGGAGTTGATGTTGCGTTTCCGGTCAGCGCCCGCGCTCGTGCAAGCGTTGCTGAAAGAGGCGTCTGCGGCGTTCCCGAAGGCGCTGCGCGAATTCGAAACGTGGCATCCGCCTTGGGAAGAAGTTGCGGCGAAACCGGCGCGAGCGCAGGCGGTCGCGGAGCAGCTCAGCGACAGCGAGCAGGCCGCGCGCCGCCTATTGTTCGCGCATCCCGCCGCAACCGACGCGCTGGCGGGCACGTTCGGCGTCAGCGAATTTCATTGGATTGAAGAGCTTGCCGCGCCTGCCGCCGCAAGTGCGGATGCGCCGACCGCCAGCGAGCAGGCGGCTTACGCCTTGCTGCGCGGCTTCCCAGAAACGGCGCAGGCAATGGCGGACATGCTGAAAAAATGAGCGCGGCGGGCAGACATTCTTGTCTGCCTTACCAACAGGAACGAACAACACGGTAGCCCCGCCCCTACGTGGCGGGGATGTGCGCCAATGTCCCGCCACGTAGGGGCGGGCTACCGTGTTGTTTATGATCTTTTAAAAGAGTCTCTGAAGGCTTTTGAAGTCTCGCCTTCGTTAAAATCGGAACGATTAACCTTTCTTTTTTATGGTGAATGATGAGCAATTTCATGCCGCTTCATGAGGTGCGACTCCGCGACATGCGCATCGGCGGAGATCAATTGGTGGTGATTGCCGGGCCGTGCGTGATTGAGGACGATCCCGCCGTCATCTTCCAGACCGCCGACCGCCTGAAAACCATTGCGTCGGCGCTCGGCTTGCCGTATATTTTCAAATCCTCGTTCGATAAAGCCAACCGCAGTTCGGCGGCGTCGTATCGCGGCGTCGGAATCGAGCGCGGCTTGCGCGTCTTGGCCGATATTAAGCGGCAATTCGACGTGCCGATTATCACCGATATTCATTCGCCGGACGAGGCCGCGCAGGTCGCGGAAGTGGCGGACATGCTCCAAATTCCAGCGTTTTTGTGCCGCCAGACCGATTTGCTGGTCGCCGCCGCGAAAACCGGCAAAATCGTGAATATCAAAAAAGGGCAGTTTCTCGCGCCGCAGGATATGAAAAATTGCGCGCAGAAGGTCATTCAGAGTGGGAACGAACAGGTTGTGATTACGGAGCGCGGCGCAGCGTTCGGCTATGGCAATTTGGTGTCGGACATGCGGGCGATTCCGATTATGCAGGGGTTCGGCTATCCGGTGATTTTCGATGCCACGCACAGCGTCCAACTGCCCGGCGCGGCAGGCACGGCGTCTTCCGGCGAGCGGCAATTTGTGGCGACGTTGGCGCGAGCGGCTGTCGCGGCCGGAGCGAATGGCCTGTTTCTGGAAGTGCATCCGGATCCGGATCACGCGCCCTGCGACGGGCCGAACATGATTACGCCGGACGCGGCGCAAGAGTTGTTGCGCGTCTGCAAAGAAATTTTTGCGCTGGTGCGCGGATGAAATAGCTGTCAGGCACTTCCAAAAGTGTCTGACAGCCTCGTTTCAGAAAGAGGTGACGTATGGCGACATTTGACGTGCGGGATATTTTTACCATTGCCATGAAAATCGAGGAAAACGGCAAGGCGTTTTACGCGAAAATGGCGCAGCAGGACAATCAGGAAATTCGCGGCTTGTTCGCCTTTTTGGCCGAAGAAGAGGGGCGGCACTACCACACATTCGAGCGGATGCGGGAAAAACTCAGCGAGCGCCCGACGGTTGAGAGCGCGCCGACCGAATACTTCGACTATCTGGAAGCGTTTGTGGACAACAGCATTTTCCGACAGGAGCTTTCGGAGCAGGAACAGGCGGCCCTGCAAGCGTTTCCGGCCGCGATTGAGTACAGCATTGGGCGCGAAACGGACAGCATTCTGTATTACCACGAAATCAAGGGGTTCGTCCCGCCCAGCGAAGCGGAAATCATCGAGCAGATCATTCGGGAAGAACGGCGGCATTACCTGCGATTAACGGAACTTGCGAAACAATTGGCGGCATGAACGTGCGTTCGGCCACGCAGCGCACTTGCCCGCGCGGCACGGCGTTATCGGGGAGAATGCGTGCGTCGGCGTGGGCGGCAAGCTGGCGCAGATTGGCGCTGCGCTGGCCGCGAGCCGTCGAAAGATCGGCGGGCGCGACGGCGAACGTGAGCCGCGCTGACGGATGCGCCGCGCGCCATGCGGCCATGACGTCCATGAACAGGGCGGATTCGACAAGCTGCCGCATGGCTGAATGATGCGCCCCGGCGACGATGTGCTGATGCAGGCTTTCGGTCGGCTGCAACCCGATGCGAATGACCGGAATGCCGCGCTGCTGAAACATCACGAGCATCATTTTGCACGTCGTGACCGCTTCGTCAAGCGACAGCGGGGCGTATCGCCCTTGCTGATGCCATTCTTCCAAAAGCGTCCCGCGAATGACTAACGTGGGATGCAGCCGCGCGAACGCCGGACGCAAAGCGATGGCCTGCCGCGCCGATTGCAGGCTGATTTCGCGCGAATCGCCCGGCAAGCCGATCATCAAATGCACGCCGACCGCGATGCCGATGTTCTGAAGACGCCGCGCCGCCTGAATCACGTCTTCCGCCGAATGGCCGCGCCGCGCTAACCGCAGGACGTTTTCATCGAACGATTGCGCGCCGAGTTCGACGGTTGTGACGGAATGCGCCGCCAACACGGCGAGGATGTCGTCATTCAGCATGGCGGGGTGCGTCGAAAGCCGAATGCCGCATAAATCGCCGCGCGCGACATACGGCTGAACCGTTTGCAGCAGTTGCGCTTGCGTCGGCAGCGGCAGGCCGGTAAATGCGCCGCCGTAAAAGGCGGCCTCGAATGTCGCGCCTTTGCTCCGGCTTTTCGGCTCGGCAAGGGCGCATTCAATCTGTCGGCGCACGTCGTCCGGCGTCAGCGTCGCGGTCGCGGAAACGCCCGTAATGTGCGGCTGATGGCAGAACGCGCAGCGATGCGGACAGCCCTGATGCGGCAAGAAAATGGCGATGATTTTGCGCATATTCGGTGTCTTCCAGCTAAATACAGTGCGTATTGACATCTTAAACTTTGTATGAATCGGTTTAGCCATAACAAAACATGGAAAGTGGTTCTTGTCATTATTTTGGGCGCATTTCTTCTCCTCAATATTGTCAGCTATCTCCATGCGTATAAATTTACCCATTTTGTTGAAGCCGGGACACGGACAAAAAGTCCAGAAGCCCTTTCACGGTACGAAAAGTTTTTGACACTCTTCACCGGGGTATCTCTGCCGAAACCAATCAATACGCACACTCCGAACGACTATCACTATTCCTATACGATAGTCCGAATTCTGAGCGCACAACACCTTGAAACGGTTGCATGGGAAATCAATGCCTCTGACGCTCAACGCCTGCTTATTCTTTTTCATGGATATTCTTCAAATAAGGGAGAGTTGTTACCCATCGCCAATTTCTTTCTTCACCAACAGACCAACGTGGTGCTTGTGGATTTTCCTGGGCATGGCGATTCTCCATATCATTGGACAACACTTGGAGATCGGGAAGCTGATGTCGTGAATGCCGTCTATACCTATTATCAGCAACGATCCCCGCATATACCGATCCTGTGGGGAACATCACTTGGAGCATCAGCCATTCTTGTTGCGATTCATCGCTATCAGATCGCCCCGAAAGGCGTCATTCTGGAAATGCCGTATGGTTCACTCTACCATACTACGAAGCAACGCTTTCGTCTCATGGGGTTTCCTGTAACATTCCCATTTGCAGAATTATTAGTCTTTTGGGGAAGTATTCAATGTGGCTATAATGCCTTTACCCTCAACCCACTGGAGTATGCGCAGGATGTTACCGTTCCAATCATGCTGTTGGGAGGAGAAGATGATCAGAGAGTTCCATCAGCGACGTTACACGAATTATATAAGCGTATTGGAAGCCATAAAAAGACATTTTACTTATTCCATAATATTGGGCATCAATCGCTATTTCATGCGAATCCTGAAGAATATCAACAAAACATCTTGACTTTTTGGCAACAGCTCGAGGAATGAATAAGAGAACTAATGGGTGAAGGACACCGATGAAACGCGGTCAATTATTTATTTTGAGGCCGCAGTTTCGAGGCGTTGAAGCGTCTCTTCAACCGACAGATCGCCGCCTAAAAACAGAATGCCGACATCCCGCACCCAGCTTTCATATTCTTTTGCCGAGAGCAAATCGGCGATTCCCGGCGAGAGAATCTCCCGACAATCTTGGCGCGCCGCGAAGAATTTGGCGAGAAACGGCGCAGACACCGCTTCCGCAAGCGGCACGTTGACGCTGACTGGGCTTTGCGTGTAGCGCGTCCATTTGCGGGCATTCTCCGCGCTGGTCATGAAATTCAGAAAAGCCGCCGCCTCGTCCGGGAAGCGCGTCTGCCGCCGCACCAAGTAGCCGCCGCCGTTCATCCGCTCGATGGCGGCATTTCCCTTGCCATTCGGCGCAAGCGGGAAATCCATCGCGCCAAGCCGCGCTTGCAGACTCGCGGGAAACTGCCCCTGCGCGTCGGCAATTTTCGCAAAAAACCACGTGCCGTCAACATACATGGCAGCCTGCCCCTCGACAAAGAGCGTGTAGCCCTCTTTATAGGTCAGCAGGTTCATGTTTTCAGGGAAAACGCCCGCGTCAACCAGCGTGTTCATGTAATGAAACGCGGCGGCGATGTCCGGCGCGCTCCATGACGATGCGCCTGTTTTCAGCCCGCGCAGAGTTTCCACCCCGGCAAAGCGCAGCAGCAGCCCTTGAAACAGCATGTTGCTGGCAATGCCGCGATCTTTATTGCCAACCGCAACCGCAATGATCTCTTTGGCGCGGAACGTCCGCACGGCGCGCAGAAATTCGTCGGTCGTCATCATCCCGGACGCCGGAATCGGAATGCCTATTTCCGCAAAAATGCGCGCGTTGTAATAAATGGCGTATTCGCCCATTTCAAGCGGAACGCCGTAAATCGCGTTCTCGCCGTATTGCGATAAGCCTTGATACGAATCCGGCGTGAATCTGCGCCAATCAATCCGGTCGCGCATGTTTAAAACGTCGCCGTTGTCAATCCATTTTTTGATCACCGCGGGATACGGGTCGGCATAAAAAATATCCGGCCCAATGCCTTGCGAGAGGCTTTGCCGCAAGTTCTGATACAGCCGCATTTTCGGAATCCAGCGCAGCGTAATGGTCACGTTCGGATTCGCGGCCTCGAATTCGCGGACAGTTTCTTCGATAAATCGCCGCTTCATCGGTTCTTCGCCCCAATGCGTCCACATTTCGAGGCGTTTCGGTTCTTCCGCCCGCGTCGGCGCGATCAGGCAGTTCCAGAGCATCAACCCGCAAATAATGGCGCGACAAACAACGATTCCGCGCATACACATCCCTCCTTCTCTCGCCAGATATTGAAACATCACTCGTAACGGATAAATAAAGACTTCAAAAGTCTTGGAGACTTTTGAAGTCTTGCCCCCGCCCCGCCCCTGAATGGGAAAATGACGCATCTTTCTGCGCGTCCGGCTTGAGAATGGCGATCACGCTGCCGCAGGATGCGCATTTCATCTTGCCGCCCGCCGCCGGAACTTTGCTGCCGTCCAGCCAATATGCGGCGGCGCATGCTTGGCAGACCGCTCGCGCCGCGCCGCGCAACTGCTTCCAGAGCCGCTTTTCGTAAATATCCAACTCTTCCACGCTGCTGAAACGCGACATCTTCCCGTGTTGCAGAAAATTCGCCGCATGTTGATCCACGTACACCGATTCGATTTGGGCGACGATGCTTAGCAGAAATTGGCGGAAATTGTCAAACGAATTTCCGTGCAGGTCGGAGAAAAACTGCGTGTAGGGAATATGGTTGCTGGCAAGCCGGAACGGGCGCGATTGGCCGCGCATGAACAGATCGGCAAACAGCACGTCTTTGGCGGAATCAAAGCCCGACGCGGCGTCTTTCGTCCCTTTATGGCGGCGCGTTCCGGCATCTATGGTCGCCTTCATTTCAGGGAGTTGAAACACGCAAATCAAGAAAATATCCGCAAAGCGCAGCGGCGGCTCTGCTGGGATTTTGAGGTCTAAGCCCCCGTCCACCGGCAAGACCTTGTTCGCCTCAAACGGCGCGACCGACGGCACGAGATATTTGGCGGGCGCGTCGGTGAGCGGCAGGATTTTGACGCGCTTCGCCATCGGAATTTTTGCCAGCAGCGCGGCGCGGCGGCCGCGCTCTTGCGCGATTTTCTGCGCTTCGGCGGCCTGCTTCTGCCGCTCGGCCTGCTCAATTTTGGCGCGGTCGGCCTGCTCGGCGCAGGCTTGCCGCGCTTGCTGGATTTTGGCCTCAATCGCGGCCCGTTCTTCCGGCAAAAGCGTCGTGTTTTTCAGCAGCGCGGCGTAGGCTTTTCCGGCTTCCGCCGGATTGTTTAGCGCGGTCAATTGCAATTCCGCATATCGGCGCAGCGCGGCCGCCGCGTCGGCATGCTCAAAATTTCCGGCCTGCTTCTGGAAATGCGCGACGATCTGTTTGTGCGCGTTTGCGGCATGGGCGAAAAATGCGCGTCCCTGCTCCGCCGCCTTCGGGTCAGACGCCTGCCGCGCCAGCGTCTTCGCCCGCTCTTCCAGCGCAACAGCCAGCTTTTTCTGCTGCGGCGCGTCAAGCATCATGCCCGGCATGTCCTGCTGAAGCTCGACAAATTGATCCACCGCGTTCTCCATGTTCCCTTGTTTGATATATAGCAGAATCACCCGCTTGAATTGCCTCTGCGCAAGGTCTTTTTGGCCGTTTTTGAAATAGGCGCGCGCCAATTCGCTTTGCGCCGTTGGATTATCCGGCTCATTCGCCACCGCGATTTTCAACTCCTCCACCGCGCCCGCGAAGTCGCCCGCTTGCAGCTTTTCGATGCCGTCGCCGAGATGTTCATCCACGACAGCGGTTTTCTTCTCGATGGCCGGGGCGATAACTTTTGTTTCGAGGCCGCTGACCTTCAAGAGCAGCGCCACCGCCGCGCCGAAAATGAATCCGCCGATATGCGCCCAGAACGCGACGCCGCCCCCTTCGCCGCCTTCTGTCATGACGCCCCAGAATTGCTGCAACAGCCAGAGCGGTAGCATCAGAAACGCAGGCGCGTCGAACCGGCCTCGTTTAATGCCATAGAAGAAAATGATATAGACGAAATAAATTTTCGTGGAATACATGCGAATCATGAACGCGCCCATGACGGCGGCGATTGCGCCCGACGCCCCAATCAGCGGCACGCTGCTGCCGTGAGACATCAGGCCGTGCGCGATGGTCGCGACCACGCCGCCGAGCAGGTAAAAAATCGGGTAAATGACGCGCCCCCATAAATCTTCGATATTGCAGCCGGAAAGCCAGAGGAACAGCATGTTGAACAACAGGTGAAAAAAGCCGCCGTGCAGGAAAATAGACGAAAAAATCGTCATAAATTCCCCCCGCGCCGGAACGTAGCCGTATTTGATGTAAAAGTCGTTCTGATAGGCGAATTCGAACGCCCGGATATATTCGGCGAATTTTCGCTCATCTTGCTGGCGTTTCACTGCCTGCGCGTTGGGGTCGGAGTCGCCGATCTCCTTTTCCTGCTGAAAATCGGCGGGCGAAAGGTTGAATTGCTGCAACACGTCAGACAGCCCGGTTTCTTGCGCTTGTTTTAGGAATCTGCGGCTCTCTAACTGAAGTTTTTCATACACGCTTTCGGGCAGTTTCATGTCCAAATGAAAAAGATAAAATTCGACGAGATGGCCTTCGGCTTCATAGTGGGCGCGTTCGGTCGGCGGCGCGGCAAACAGCGTCACGAGATAGAAGAAGGCGTTCAAGATGATGATGCCAAGCGTGACGTGCGGAAACCGTTGGGCTTGCATGTGTTCATGGCCGAGAGGCAAAATGAACATAAGAATTCCTCCTCCAATTTATAAACA
>CAZCGG010000084.1:0-17238 GCA_964498135.1 uncultured Candidatus Moduliflexus sp. | reverse complement strand
AGGGGCAAGGGGTGGGTGCGGCATTCCCGGCGTCTTCGCGTCGGCAACCCACCCCCGCCCCCTCCCAAGAGGGGAATAGCTGAGACGTCGCGTAAACAGAAGAAAAAGCTGTCAGACACCTTATCGGAGTGCGAAATCTTGATTCTGCCTGTGTCAAATCAAGATTTGACACTCATGGTAGTCATTTCAACATGGCCAATATCACGATTTATAAACGGCAATACACGCTACCGGTGTTGGCGATAGAGCGCTTTGCGCAATTGCAGCAGCGCATCCGCGAGCGGCAGCAGATGATTCAGCAGGGCAAACGCGCCCAGCAGATTGAAGAAAAATGCCGCAAAACGCTGCCGCCGGAACACCCTGAACTCATCAACGCGCTTGTCCGGATTTTCGGCAGAACGCCTGCGCCGCAATCGCGGACGGTGACGCAGACGCCCGCCAAAGCGCAAGCGCAGGAATTGAGTGTTGAGGAACGGTTCGCGTTGATGACGGAGTTGATGAGCGAATACGTCACGATGCTCGACATGTTAGATGCGCATAAAGTCGAATATGACCGGCTCTTGGCTCAGATCAGCGACGACATCCGGCAAGTCGCGGCGGAGAAATGCGCGAAAATCGCGCAGCACGACGACCGCTTGACGCGCCTCGCGCAGCAAGCCGCAGACATTGAAGATGCGGGCGCGGCGCAGATGATTCTGATCCAGCATACGCAGTTGATTGAATCCGTGCGGCTGTTCGGTCAGGCCATGCTGCTGATTATGAAAAAGCTCGATCTGTTTCGAGCGGCATTGCAACGCATTAATATGGCTCAGGAGTTGAAACGCGGCCTGCTTGATAAAAAGGTCAAGCAATTGGGGCTGCGCTACGAATTGTATTTATCGCAGAAAGATATTTACGAATTGCAGAAAGAGGTCTCGGACATGCTGCGCGTCGCGCTGAATTTCGAGGAATTGATGCGCGAATGCTTTGGGCCGCTGCAAGCCTTTATTGAGGATGTGGCCGGCATGGACGGCGCATTCGCTGGCGCGGTCGAGGAAATCAAGAATCTGACGCGCGTGATACTGAACGACGGCGGCACATGGGCGGCAGATCCCCTGAACCACGTCGAAGAAGACTTGCTGGATTTTTTGCTCCACAGTCAGTTGCAGCGCGATCAGCTTGCGGACGTGGTGAATTCCGCGTGGCAGGCGGAGGCCGAAGCCGAATTTGACGCGGACATGGCGCAGGGCGAGGCCGTCTCTGTGCGGCAGGCGTTGGAGAATCTGCGGACGTTCTTGAACATGCGCCTGCCCACCTCGCGTCTAACAGTCTCCGAAGACAAAGGGGAAATGGCTTCGCCCATCTCCGTTCGGAAAGAGCAGGGAGTTCTCCACATAGATCTCGGCGACGGAGTGACAATGGAATTAATTGAGATTCCGGGCGGGAGGTTCTGGATGGGGCAAAGCGACGCCGAGCAGCAGTTCTTGAAACAGCAAAATTGGTGGAATGAGTATTACAATTGCGAACGTCCGCGCCATCAGGTCACGATCTCGCCCTTTTGGATGGGGAAATATCCCGTGACGCAGGCGCAATGGGAGGCGGTAATGAAGAAAAATCCATCCCGTTTCACTGGCGTGGATCATCCGGTGGAACAAGTGTCGTGGAATGATTCTCAGGCATTTCTGAAGAAATTCACCACCATCGTCCTCCCCCCTCCGCAACAAGAAAAGGCGCTTTCCCCCGCGCCATTCGAAAGGGAGCAGGGGGAGAGGTGGGTGTTCCGGCTGCCGATAGAGGCGGAATGGGAATATGCCTGCCGCGCCGGAAGTGGGACAATCTATTCCTTTGGCGATGATCCGGCGCAATTACGAGATTACGCATGGTTCAGCAAAAATTCCGGCAGCCACACCTCCCCGGTTGGGCAAAAATTGCCGAATGCGTGGGGACTCTACGACATGCACGGCAACGTGTGGGAATGGTGTCAGGATTGGTATGATGGAGTGTATTATGCGAACAGCCCGCAAAAGAACCCGGCAGGGCCATCATCCGGAGAGTATCATCTGATGCGCGGCGGCGCGTTTAACGCCATTCCAAACTACTGCCGCGCGGCCTTTCGCAATAGGAATGTCCCTGATGATAAGTACTACAATATCAGTTTTCGCGTGGTGGCGGTGCTATCGAGGACGTAAATAGCCCTTTGCGCTTTTGCCCTTTGGGAGTCCAGAGGGACGCGCCCCTTTGGCGGGGTGCAGGGGCAGCGCCCCTGCCCGAGAAATTTTTTTCCGATGATGTGTCCCGTCAGGGACGCCCGCGCATCGCCCGCCAATTCATTGGCGGGAAACGCGAAAATCCCACCGGAATTCGTCCCGTTAGGGACGCCCGCGCATCGCCCGCCAATTCATTGGCGGGTTTGCATGGCGGGCGCGTATCGGCGGGCATTTCCATCCCCGCCGATAAATGGGCGGGCATTTTATTCCGCCCATAAATGGGCGGACATTTCATTCCGCCAATAAATTGGCGGGCTATGCGCGGATGTCCCTATGGGACAAATGGGGGAGAGAGGAGATATGCCGCATACGTATATTATGAAATGCAGCATTCAAGGATGTCCGGGGGAATATGAAAATAAACTGATTGTGCATGTTGTTCAGCGTCGGGGAGAAATGGTTCTGCTCGAGCATGTTCCGGCAGAAGTCTGTTCGGTTTGCGGCGATACGCTGTTGACGCCGCAGACGGTGACGCGCATTGAACAGATGTTGACGAACTCGCAGCGTCCTGAACGATTCGCGCCGGTTTATGAATTTGCCGAACAACGCCCGATTGTCAGGCCATAAATGGGCTGGATGGATTCCGTCAGACGTTGAAACGTCTGGCTGTACTTCGCCGCCCTGTCAGGCCGGAAACTTGCCGCGACGCGGCAACGGAAGAGAGACAGATGTTTCAACATCTGGAAAAAAGGAGGAGATGAGATGCCAACAGTCACGCTTGAAAATATCTCGGTCGAATTATATCAACAGTTGGAACAGGGGGCACATGTTCATCAGCGCAGCGTCAGCAGCGAAATCGTGAGTTATTTGGAGCAGATGCTGCGCCAGCGCGAACATGCGGCGGAAGCGATTTTGGCGCGAGCGCGGGCAGCGCGCCGGAAAACCGCGCATGCCTGCCTGACGGATGACCTGCTCATGCGCGCGAAAAACGAGGGGCGGCTATGATTGTCGTGGATACCAACATCATCGCCTATCTGTTTATCACGGGAGAGCGCTCAGGACAAGCGGAGCGCGTTCTGCTGAAAGATGCCGAAT
Source organism: uncultured Candidatus Moduliflexus sp. (assembly GCA_964498135.1). Classification (GTDB taxonomy): domain Bacteria; phylum Moduliflexota; class Moduliflexia; order Moduliflexales; family Moduliflexaceae; genus Moduliflexus. The sequence goes on along the minus strand of CAZCGG010000084.1, from coordinate 13,957 downwards.
GGGCTGCGCCGTTCTTGTGGCGCAGCGAATTTCGCAATGTGTTAGCGTTGTATCTGCGTCAAAAGCTGCTCACCGTTGAAGACGCTTGCAGCATTCTTCATGAAGCCGAAACGCTGATGTTAGGGCGGGAATATGCGGTAGATTCGGAACACGTGCTGCGTTTGGCGGCAGCAAGCCACTGTTCTGCGTATGATTGCGAATTTGTGGCGGTCGCGCAGGAACTCAACAGTCTGTTAGTGACAGAAGATCGAAAGATATTAGCGGCGTTTCCTCAAGCTACGCGTTCATTGGAACAATTTCTCATGATCACGCCGATGAAATAAGAAACCTCTCCAGACGTTGAAACGTCTGGCTGTATTCCTCCGCCCTGTCAGACCGGAAATTTGCCGCGACGCGGCAACGAAATAGAGACAGATGTTTCAACATCTGAAAAAAATGAACAACCGCATTTGCCCTGAAAGGGCAGCGGGGTTGTTCATCACAACCTATAAGGTCGAATAATTATGTCCGATAAAAAAACAGGCGTATAATTACGGGGAATGCGATATTTGCGGCACGCCGCTTGAAGAGCGCTTCATTACGCAGGATTTCTGGATGAACGGCGAATTAATGGTTATGCGAAACGTGCGGGCGGGTGTGTGTCCGCAATGCGGCGAAAAAGTCGTCAATGCCGAGGTTGGGCAGCAAATTCTTGAAATGCTGCAACGCCCAGAATATGCGGCAAACGCCCCGCGCATCAGCGTTCCTGTTCTGATGTTCGAAGAGACCGCATTGAAGGCGGCTCATGCGTGACGACGCCGTTTACGCCAGCAGCCGCAGGAGCGAGACCGCGCCCATGCCAACGGCGACCGCGCCGAGAAAACTGCGCGTTTTCCACGCGACAAAAATCGTCGGGAAGGCCGCCCACAAAAAAAAGTTTTCCGCGCCAAACGAGATGCGTTTGTCCTGCACGAGCAGCGCGGGCAGCAGCATGGCGGAAAGGATGGCGACCGGCACGTAGCGCAGCCACGTCATCAGCCACGCCGGAAGCGGCTTTAAGGTGAGCAGCAAGAGAGGCAGCATGCGCGTTGCCCCTGTCGTCACGCTCATGCCGAGGATGACGAGGAAGATCGTGTTTTGGTCCATTGTTCACATATCGCGCCGGCGGTTGCGCCGATGCCGGCAGACAGGATGAGATACCAGCGTTCCATGCCCGCCAGCATCAGGGCGACCGAGACGAAGCCGGTCAAAAATGCCACGAAAAGATGAATCCAGTTCGAAACTTGCAGCACGACGAGCGCGATAAATAGGGCGGTCAGCGCGTAATCGAGGCCATACGGCTTGACATCCGAAATCAGGCCGCCCGCCATCACGCCGAGCCAGCTTCCTACAATCCACGCCGAATGCGCCGTCAGATTCGTCGCAAAGACCTCGATTTTCGGCGGAACGCCTGACGGAAAGTTTGTCGAATGCACGGCGAAACTTTCATCGGTCATTTCAAAGCCAAACGCCGCCAATTCCCATTTGCGCCAATTCCGCAGATACGGGGCGAGCGCGGACGCCATCATCAGATGCCGCAGGTTGACGATGAGCGTCGTCAGCACAATTGAAAGCGGCGGCGCTTGCGTTTGAATCATGCTGACCGCGATGAATTGCCCGGCCCCGGCGTAAAACAGCGCCGGCATTAAGGCCGCGTTGAGCGCGGAAATGCCTGCTTTCTGCGACAACACGCCATACGCAAACCCCACCGGAATATACCCCATGACAATCGGCATGGCCTGCGCCGCGCCGCGCCGCCAGCCGGAAGATGCCTGTTCTTTCGCTTGATTTTTCTCGAACGTCTCCATGCGGCCAACATGCAGAACACAGGGCAATTGTGTCAATCATTTCATGCGTTTTTTATTTTATTTTGATATTTATCGAAATAAATTCTTGACAAAACGCGCGCATTTTTAGATTTAATTCGATAAGCATAGAAATAAAAAATGCGGTGGAGCAGACATTCTTGTCTGCCCAGAACAGGCAAGAATGCCTGTTCCACCGTTCATTAGACCTCTTGCATAAGTCGTTTTTGTTCGTCAACTCCGTTCACCCTGAGCCTGTCGAAGGGCGCGTGACAGTCGTTTCTTCCGAAAAACACGCTCTTCGACAGGCTCAGAGCGAACGAAAGAGACTTTTGCAAAACGAAAGAGACTTTTGCAAGGGGTCTATTAACGTTATTTATGGACAAACTCTAAGAATAGGGAAATATGAAATATACAGAAACGCTGTCAATTGTCAAGGCATTGGCCGACGCTTCGCGGCTGCGGATTCTCGACGCGCTGCTTGACCAGCCGCGCTATGTCGAGGAATTGTCGGAACGCCTGAATTTATCGGCGTCAACGGTCTCATTTCATCTGAAAAAATTGGAGCAGGCGCAGCTGATTCATAAAGTGAAGGAGCAATATTACGTGATGTTCCACGCGAACCGCGACGCGCTCGCGCTGACGCTGCGCGAGTTGATTACGGTCGAAGACGCCGAGAAATCGGCGCAGGAAGCGCGCATGAACGACTATAAAACGCGGGTATTGGACACGTTTTTTGAGCGCGGAAAACTCCGGCAGTTGCCGATTCAGCAGAAGAAACGGCGGATCGTGTTAGAGGAACTCGCCAAACGCTTTCAGGCCGGACGCGCCTACGCGGAGCAGGAGGTCAACGACCTTATCAGCAGCGCGTATTACGATTATTGCACGGCGCGCCGGGAACTTGTGGATACCGGAATTTTCGAGCGAACCGGCGATGCGTACCGACTGGCGGACGCGCATTCCGCGTCGGCGGCATCGCCGAAAAAACAACGGAGGACACGCACAATGGACAGACGCGCGGAATTGAAACAGGCGTATAAAGAACATCCGCCTTTGGCCGGGGTATATCAGATTAAAAATTTGGCAAATGGGAAAATTTTCATCGGCGGGAGAATGAACGTGGAGGGCGCGTTGAACAGCCACCGCTTTCAATTGAAAGTCGGATCGCACCGCAACAACGCCTTGCAGCAGGATTGGAACGCTTACGGAGCGGAGCAGTTTTCGTTTGAAATTTTGGACACGATGAAGGCGGATGACGATCCGACCCGCGATCTGCGGGAAGATGTCGCGGCGCTGGAAGAATTGTGGCGCGAAAAGCTCCAGCCTTACGGCGAACGCGGCTACAATGCGCCGCCCAAGCAACGCTGATGCTGCCGCAGTTCTCGTTCTCAGATGCTGTTTTAAAAGATCATGAACAATACGGTAGCCCCGCCCCTACGTGGCGGGCGGGACATTGGCGCATATTTCCGCCGCCACGTAGGGGCGGGGCTACCGTATTGTTCATGATCTCTATGACTTACGCGGTCGATTCGTCTCATCGTCTGCGTAAGTCCTAAAGGAAAAGAGGGCTTTTAACGATAAAGATGCACGTCAAGCTGCGGAAACGCAATCGAAATTTGCTGTTCCGCGAAGATGCGGTGAATCTCGAAACGAATGTCGTTTTCCGTCGGCATGCCATAATCCAAGAGCGTCCAGACGAAGAGCTTGAACAGCAGCGCGCTGTCGCCGAAATCGGCAAACTGCACCATCGGCGCAGGCTCGGTCAACACGCGAGGATGCTTCTGCGCAATCTCATACAGCAATTGTTCGACAAGCTTGGGGTTCGATTCATACCCCACGCCGACTTGAATCGTGCGCCTCATGCGGACATCTTTGAACGTCCAGTTCGTCAGTGGGCTGCTGAGAATGTCGGCGTTCGGGATGATAATCGCCGAATTATCGAACGTGCGAATCACGGTGGAACGGACGTTGATCGTCTCGACTTTGCCCCAGATGCCATTGATTTCCAAGACGTTGCCGACTTCAATTGGGCGTTCGAATAATAAAATCAAGCCGCTGACGAAATTGTTGAAAATGCTTTGCAGGCCAAAGCCCAATCCGACGCCTAATGCGCCGAACGCGACCATCAGCGTCGTCGTGCCGATGCCGAGCGCGTTCAGCGCCCAGAGCATGCCGAACATCCAAATCGCGTACACGGAAAGCGTCGCAATGGACGCTTGCGCCCCTTCTTTCAGGCCACTTCCCAAGAAGACCCGCTGCGTCAGCATGCGCCGCCACACGTGCGCTAATACGCTCGTCGCCGCGAGAATCAGCCCCGCGAGCATGATGCCGGAAATGCTGAAACTGAGGCTGCCGAGAGAAAGCTGATACGTCAGGATTTTCAGCACGTTAACCGCCACAAACTGCTTTTCTCCCCACGCAATCAGCGCGCCGACCAAGACGCCGACCGGCAAAAAGATTGAGGAGAGCCGAAACAGCAGCCAGCGAATCTGCCGGAGCGTCTTTTCCTCCTTATTTTCGGGTTTGCTCAGGTCTTCGGTTTTGATGTGTTGCTCCCATTCATGCAGCACGCTGAGCAGCAGCAGCCCCCACAGCAAGACCGCCGCCGTGCGCAGCCAACTCGCGTACCAATACCGCGCAAGCGAACCGTATCCGGCGAATTCGATGAGCAGGCCGCCGCCGCTGACAATATAGGCCAATCCAATCACCAAGGGGCGAAAGAACCGGTTTTTCGGGTGAACGTTCTGGAGTTGCGGCAGCGTGTTCACGCGCTTTGACAGCACAAGCACCCAGATAAACAGGGCGATTTCAAGCGCGACGCGCTCGAGCAGCAGGATCAGGCTGGCATTTCCCAACACCGGCTGGAAGAACATGTTGACGAACACGACCGGAAACAGGGCGATGAATACACCGTGAATCTGGCTGAGCAGGCGATGGACTCCGGCAGCGGACGACATCTGGCGAAAAAAGATCAACACATCTCGCGCCCAAAGATAAAAGAGCGTCAGCATGAGCATGGCGGAAATGAGTTGCGGAAACAGGCCGAATCCGTAGGCTTCCTGCTTTCTGGACACAAACCACGCGAGCAGCGTCATTCCGGCCAACGGGAGCGAATGCTCGACAAGATGAAACATCAAATAACGAAGCGGAAAGGTGTCGTACAGGCGCTTGTCAATAAACCGGCTGATGAAGCGGCGAAAGCGCAGCAGCAGGAAGAGCATGAGCAGGGAAAACACGCCAAGTTGGAACAGCCGCATTCCAGAAGGCCAACGCCATAAATAGGGCTGCGCGGCGCGTTCTTCCGCGCTGGGAACGACGCGCAGGGCGGCCATCATCTGCGCGAATTCTTGCCGCAATTGCCCCTGTTGAAAGAACAATCCGGCATCGGCGTTGCGCTCGAACAAGGCTTGCTTTTTCCGGGCGGTAATCTGGCTCAAAAATTTGTCCGCAAGCTGGGTGAATTCGTTCAGCAGCACGGCGATCCGGTCTAACTGGTCGCGGTACGCCGCTTGAATCTGCTGAATCATGTCATAATTATGTTGCAGCAGCTTATTGAAGGCTTCAAGCTGCTTGAGCAACTCCCGCGCTTCCGGCTCTTGAGACGTTTTGCTTTTGGCCGCCGCCTGCATATCGCGGAATTGCCGCTCATTCAGCGCATGCTGCTCGTGCAGGGCGAGGCCGGTTTGCTCGAACATCTCGGTCGTCTGCCGCAACTCATTCACGCGAATCGTCAGCGCGTCGAGCGTCGCGCGGAGGCTGGCCTGAATTTTTTGCAGGTCTTCGATGGAAACGGTCGTCACCAATAGCAGGTTGGCATACGTTGACAACTGAATGTTGTAGGCGTGAATTTCGGCGTCGAGGTCGCGCTTCATTTGCTGAACGCGCTGCCGCTCATTTTCAAGCGTCGTTTGACGCTCCTGCTCGGCGGCGAACGCTTTTTGCAATGAGGCGGCCAAATCCACCGGCTGCGGCGCGACGGTCGGCAGCGCGGATGTCGGCGCGGCGTCCTGCGCCGAAATTGGGGCGGCATGGCACAGACAAAGCCAAAGCAGAAGACATCGAAGCGCGGCGGATACGGAACGAGGCATATCTTCCTCCTACTTGAAATTGATCGCGGCAGTCAGCTTATGGAAGGTGAAACGGGCTTTTTTCAGCGATTGCGTTCCGGCGTGAAACGTGAACCACACGTCCACGACCGGCGGCGCGGCCTGATTTGACGAGGATTCCAGCCGGACGGCGTATTGATAATACAGCGTGTTCTCGTCGGCGTTTTTGGTCAGCGCATACGGCGCGCCGAGAATCTGCTCGACTTCCGGCTGCGTCGGCATCACGATGGGCTGCGCTTCATCTTCCGCGTCAACGTCGGCGGAAACGGTGCGCTCGTCTTGATTGACTTTGCCGCGCCCCATCGAACGCAGCGAGCGCTCAATCAGTTCGGGATGAATCGCTTTGGCGAATTCTTCGGGAAAGCGGATTTTGACTAATTTGTCGTCCTGAAAAATCATCACGACCGCGACGCGCAGCGAATCGGCTTCTGTCGCGGCGGCATCCGCGTATTGTTTCGGAAATTCGTATTTGAAAATCGTGTAGCGCCCGCAACGGGCTTGAATCGCGGCTTTCCCTTTCATCAGCCAAATCACGTCTTGCAGCAGCAGCACCGGCCGCCGGAAATTCAAGCCCATCCCGTTGATGCGGTCAAGGCTGACGTAATCGGCAAACGCTTCGAATTGCTGCTGGAGTTTCAGCAAGCGCAAATAGACGCAGCCGGGCAGAAAAACGGCAACCGCGAGCAGCGCAATTATAAGACGCAGCATGGATCGTTTCATAGGGTGATTTCTCGTATGCAAATCCCGTTCATGGTGAACCTGTCGAAGCCTCTCTTCGCGGCAGAAACGGCTGCCTCGTCATCATGGGCAGCGTAAGATTATTTCGTGGAATTGGCAAGTAATTACAAAGAATTTTTGCATTTCTTGCGCGAAGACGCAACCGCTGTTTTTGCTCGCATTCTTGTAAGCGATGCAGAAGCAATGCGTTTAAATGTCACGCGGTAAAATGACGAGTGAGAAAATTTTTTCTCACGCCTTTAACTGCGCGGCCGCCAATTATAAAGGCATTTCAGGAGGGAATGGATTTTTCTCCAACGCCTATTTTTCTCATCAACACACAACATGGGCAATAACTTGCTCACGAAACGAACGGGGGGCAAGCCGTCTGTTTCGATATGCCCTGCGTCAAGGGGGATGGAAGATTCAGCAACAGTCATTTCGGTATGGCATTCGAGTTGCAAAAGAATCCTGCTGACGCATTCACGTTTTTCATGGCGCATAACATTGCCTTAACTTGAGAAGGAGATTGAAGAAATGTTCAAAAAGTTCTGCTATTGCGTAGTCGCGGCTCTGTGTATTGTTAGTGTTTCAGGATCAGCTTTTGCTGAAGGCAAAAAAATTTATCATATTCTGAAAACCACAGAATCAGAATTTTACGCCATCGTCATTGATGGAGCGAATGCTGCTGCGAAAGAATTTGGCGTCGAATTAATCCATCAGTCGCCGCAAAGCGAAAATGATGTCGCCAAACAAATCGCTATTGTGGAAACCGCGATTGCGGATCAACCCGATGCCATCATTCTTGCCCCAGACGTAGAAGATGCGCTGGTTCCGGCCATTGAAAAAGCCAAAGCCGCAGGCATTCCGGTGATTATTATTGATAGCGGCGCCAGCACCGATCAATATGTGGCGTTTGTCGCCTCTGACAACGTGGGGATCGGCAAAGTCTCCGCTGATAAAATGGCGGAAGCCTTGAAAGCCCGTTTCGGCGAAGCGAAAGGAAAAATCGCAGGCGTGACCTTTATGGGCGGCGGCGGCTCGCTTGAGAAACGGAAACAAGGCTTTATGGAACAGATCAAAAGCTATCCAGACATTGAGGTCGTGACATTTGAGGATGCGCAAGGCAAACAAGGCAACACGCTGGCTATCGTGCAGAATTTGCTGACCGCCTATCCCGATCTGAAAGGGATTTACGCGAATAATCAATATACCGGCGACGAAACGGTTCGGGCGTTAGACATGGCTGGCAGAAAAGACGTGGCGGTCGTGGCGGTTGACGCGGGGCCATTGGAAATCGAGGGGCTGAAAACCGGCATCACCGATTTTATGATCGTCCAGAAACCTTGGGTAATGGGATATATGGGCGTTGAATATGCGGTGAAGGCGCTCAACGGAGAAACGCTTGATAAATTCATTGATACCGGCGTCGTCGCGATTTCGCCTGCCATGATGACATCCGGCGAAGCGGAAGAATTTTTGAATCCAATCGCCTTTCATCAGAAGAAACAATAGCTGGAGCGGGAAACTATTTTGAATGCCTGACGGCTCAAACGCCGTCAGGCGTTCAATCTAACGTCTCAAACGACTGAGATCACATCACGCTATTTGAGGTAGGTTCGCGGATCCGCGATCCGGCCTGCAATCGCGCTGGCGACGACGGTAGCGGGGCTGGCGAGGAAGATCTTCGCGTCCGGCGATCCCATCCGGCCTTTATAATTCCGGTTGCTGGAGCTAATCATCCGCGCATTTTTCGACAGCACGCCCATGTGACTCCCGAAGCAGGGGCCGCAGTTTGACGATTCAACATTCGCGCCCGCCTTGATAAAAACTTGCAGAATCCCCTCATCCATCGCCCGTTCATAGATTTTACGGCTCGCCGGAATCACAATCAGATTCACGTCGGGATGCACCTTATTTCCGCGTAGCACCTCCGCGCCCGAGACCAAATCTTCATACCGGCCATTCGTGCATGCGCCGAGAAAGGCGTCCGTGATTTTATCGCTGTCCACCGCGCAAAAATCAGGCGTCGGCGACTGCTGGCTGCGCGCAATCATTTCCCGCACGCGGGACACCGGCGTCACGTTCGCCGGTTTGTGCGGAAAGGCGACGCACGGCTCTAACGAGGCCAAATCAATCGTCATCGCGTCAGCGTATTTCGCGTCAGGATCGCTGTCAATCGGCTCAACCGGCCACTGCGCCCGGCTTTGCAGATACGCCGCTAATGTCTCGTCAAACGCCATGATGCCGGTGCGCCCGCTCATCTCGACCGCCATGTTGCAGATCGTCGTGCGAGCGTCCATGCTCAGGCCGCGCGCGCCGTCGCCGGTAAATTCCGCCACGCGCCGCGAGCAGCCGTCCGCGCCGACGTTGCCAATGATGTGCAGAATGATGTCTTTGGCATACACGCCTTTCGGCAGCCGCCCTTTCAACTCAAACTTGAACGATTCCGGCGCGACGAAATCGTAAATGTGGCCGGTCGCCATCGCGTAAAAGCCGTCCGTCGTGCCGACGCCGAACGCCAACGCGCCCATCGCGCCGTTCGTATCGGTATGCGAATCCGTGCCAAGCACGATGTCCCACGGCACGATTTGGCCGTCCTCAATCAACACGACATGCTCGATGCCGTCGCCCTCTTTATAGGCTTTGATACCGCGTTCCCGCGCAAATTGCTCCATGACATCAATCCCTTCGGCAACCGGCACGGAATAGGACGGCACCGAATGATCGGGAATAAAAAAGACGCGCTTTGGATCAAAGACCTGTGGGAATTTGCCGTATTTTTCAAACAGATCGGGGAAATTTTCGAGAAAGCCGTTAATTGCGGGCGGCCCGATGACATCATTGAAAAACAGTTTCGTAATCGGCAGCCGCTCAATTTTCTCCCCCGCGCGGACAGCCCGCCCGACTTGCCGGGAGACGATTTTTTCCACCATTGTCTGTCCCATAGTTTGTTTTTCATAGCGTGCTGATGAGGCAAATTTAGCTGTTTTCCAATGATTTTTTATGTCTTGACGAATATGGTAGCCCCGCGCTACGTCGCGGGACTTTGCCAACAACCCGCGACGTAGCGCGGGGCTACCGATTTTTAATCAGTGAACATCAGCTAAATCAGCCCAATCAGCGCGTTATTTTTCGCGTAAGATTTCCTCTAAATGCGCCCGGACGCGGCCAATTGTGCCGCCTTGTTTGAAGGTATTTTTATCATCCGCGTTCATCTCGAATCTGATGGTCGCGCCTTGCGTCACGTTCCGAATCGTCCCGGCGTCAAGGTCAACCTGCAATTCGTCCTCCAGCCGAAAGCCGGACGTGTCCGGCACGGTCAGCAGCACGAGGCCGTTGCTCAGGGAATTGCGGTAAAAAATATCGGGATACGACTGGGCAATCACGCACGCCACGTTATTGTCTTTAATGGCGTACACCGCCTGTTCTCGGCTCGATCCGCAGCCGAAATTCTTGCCCGCAACGACGATGTTCTGCGCGGTCTGGCGGCAGCGTTCCCGAAAATCGGGATCAAATTTGTCGAACGCAAATTTTTTGAAATGCGCCCGATCCGTGCTTTGCTGCAAAAACAGGGCGGGGATGATGTCATCCGTATTAATGTCCGCCCCATAGACTGACGTGACTGTTCCTGTTATCATGATAACACCTCTTTTCAATTTGGCAAATAGTCTGTTCCCTCAAACGGCCTCTCCTCAAAAAAGACCGCATTGCAGATTGAACGGCTGCCGTCAATTCAATTTCGCAAGTTCAGTCGTCAATTCTTGCAACATGGCCTTCAGCACATTCGGTTGGCATTGCGCCAATTCTTCCGTCGGACTAATTGGCTTGTTCAGGAGGCGCTGTGCTAATCGAATTTCCCCAAACATCTCTCCGGTGGCAATGCCTTTCAGCAAGCCTTCTTGCAAGCCTTCTCGCAAGCCTTCTCGCAAGCCTTCTCGCAAGCCTTCCTGTCGGCTCTTGTTCATCAATTCCTTTACGGCAACCGTTTCTTCTAATGGCGTTAATTGCAACATATTGCGCACCTCCTGTTCTGATAACTCCGAAAACCTTTGCCGAATGGCGAATTCCAGCAATTCAACCACGCGAGTCATTTCCGGTCTCGGCAGCGGCAACTGCTGAAGTTCTGCTTTCCAACGGCGAGCTTGCTGGAGAATTTCCTGCTTTTCAACAATGAGCGGCTTCAACGCCAGCAAAATTCCCGGCGCGTCAGCGATGGTCGAAAAACATTCCGGCAGATTCGCCCGCAGAAAACGATGCGGGGAATTCGCCTCTATAAAAGGCGGATCGCCGGGATCGAACTGCGCGTCAAGAAACAAGATGATCAGGATAAACGGGCGCGTATCGTTGCTTTGTTCATAATACGTGCCGAGTTCCCGCAACGCCCGCCAGTAAATCTTTGGATCGCGATACCCTTGAATTTCGAGAAACGCATTCGGCCCAATCCCATCAATGCGCTGACAAAACCCGTCAATCCGTTTTTCGGTCGTTTTGACCGTCAGGCTTTTAAAGGCATATTCGCCCTCAACATCAAGATGGACTAACCGAAACAAGCTTTTCGGCTCGACCTGAAACAATTCGTAAAACAATTCATCGGTTTTCATGCCGCTCACCCATGCTGCCCGTGTATCAGGACTTTATAGCCGTTTTTGAACAACACTTCCAGCTTATGATCCGGCTGAAGCGCGGTGACGACGCCATGCCCGAAAACGCTGTGAACAATCAGGTCATCCAGCGCAAACTCGGCGCGCATGGAATACGGCTTCGCGCTCTCAAGGCTTTTCCCTTCAACAGCCAATTCCCAGTCCGACTTGACCGGCGCGGGCTGTAGTTGACGCGGATGCGGCTTTCTCGGTTTCATCGCGACGCCCCTCCGGGCGTTGACGGCGTTCGCCCCGAACGCGCGGGCGCCTCGGCGGCCGCCGGTTTGACCGTCATCTGGCTGACATCGCGCACAATCGGAAAACGCGGCAAGCTTTCCAAAAAGATTTTGCCATATTGTTTGGTAAGAATCCTGTTGTCAAGCAAACACAGAATGCCCGTGTCGCGCTTGCTGCGAATCAGGCGGCCAAGCCCCTGTTTCAGGGTAATCACCGCCGACGGCACTTGATACGTCGTGAACGGATCTTCGCCGCGCTGCCGCAGATCTTCAATCCGCGCTTCCACAATCGGCTCATTCGGCGCGGCAAACGGCAATTTGTCAATAATCACGCAACTGAGCGATTCCCCCTGCACGTCCACGCCCTGCCAAAAGCTGCTGGTCGCAAACAAGACCGAATGCACGTCTTTTTTGAACTGCTCCAGCAACGCGCTGCGGCTCTTTTCGCCCTGTTTCAGGACGGTGTACGGCAGCTTGCGTTTCAGCCGCTCATGCACGTCATCCATGTTTTTATAGCTCGTGAACAGGACGAACGCCCGGCCTTGCGACTTTTCCAGCACTTTTTCGACTTCCTGCGCGACGAACGCGGTAAATTCCTTGCTGTTCGGTTCGGGCATGTATTGCGGCAAATACAGAACCGCCTGCCGCTCGTAATCGAACGGCGAATCCACAATCAATTCGACCGGATTGTCGAGGCCGATGCGATGCTTCACGAAATCGAAGGAATTGCCGCTCGACAGCGTGGCCGATGTCAAAATAATGCGCGGAATCTGCCGGAAAATGTTGCGCCGCATGTCCTCGGCAATATCAATCGGCGAGGCGTGCAGAAACACGCCGGGGCCTTGCGTTTCGCACCAATAAACGAAACCCGGCTCGCCGCGATTCATCACGAGTTCCAGCCCGCTTTTGATTTCGTCCGCGCGATTGGCGAGAAATTTAATCTCGTCGGTCGAGCTTTTCAAGCCGCGCAACTGCGACGACAGCATCAACAGTTGATTCGCCAAATCCGGCGCAATCGCATAGACGCGCTTGTCAATCATCTCGTCATGCAGGCGGTAGCGCCCCAACTCTTTTTTCTCGAAGGCGCGGAAAAATTGCTGCGACGTTTTGACGAGCGCTTGCAGCGTTTTCGGAATCGCCTCGTCTTTGATTTTGGCGTTGCCCAATTCCTGCAAGGCGTTCTGCTGAAGCTCTTCGGCCTGATAGCTGTTGACGCTGACGCTGAAATACGACGTGGCAATGCTTTCGAGCAGATGCGCCTCATCGAAAATCACGGCCTCGTATTCCGGCAGCACTTCGCCCAAGCCAGAGCCTTTGATCGCCAAATCCGCGAAAAAAAGATGGTGATTGACAATGACGAGATCGGCCTCGTCCGCCTCTTTTTTCATTTTGAACAGAAAGCAGGAAGCGTAGAATTCACACGCGCCGCCGGTGCAGGTTTCACGCGTGCAGCAGACTTCGCGCCACGCGCTGCTGTTATCCGGCAGCGTCGTCAATTCCATGCGGTCGCCGAGCGTCGTCTTCTTCGCCCACGCCTGAATCCGCTCGAACTGCGTCATTTCGTTGGTGTCATGAAACAGGGCTTGCTGGCGGAACAAATTCAAACGCTTGAGGCAGAGATAATTATTCCGGCCTTTCATGTACACGGCCTTAAAATCGGCGGAAACGTGCTTTTTTAAGTACGGAATATCTTTGAAAAAAAGCTGCTCCTGCAAATTTTTCGTGCCGGTGGAAATAATCGTTTTGACGCCGCTGAAGAGCGCGGGAATCAGGTACGCGAGCGTCTTGCCGACGCCGGTGCCGGCCTCGACAATCAGATGGCGCTGATGGCGGAACGCGTCCGCGACGGCCTTGCTCATGTCCACCTGTTCCTGCCGGTGTTCGTAATAGGGCAGCGTTTTGGCAAGCAGGCCGTCTTTCGTGAAAATCGTATGCACGTCGGAAAGCGAATACATGACTGCTGAACCGCCGCGCCGCGAAGGCGCAAAGGGTGATTTCGGCGCATTGCTCGGCGTCTTCGCGGCGCGGCGGCATCTTGTGAGTATTTCGAACGCGCTTACCGTGAAAATATCAGGTTGTCAATGTTATTACGCAAAAAAGCTCTTTTTTTCGGAAAAATCCGCGCGCAGGAAATCCGCAATTCATTATTGACAAAAATTTCCTTGCGAAATATGCTGTTATGTAAGAATAATAGGACTTACGCATCGCACAAATCATTCCCCTCTTGGGAGGGGCAAGGGGTGGGTGTGCGGCATGGCGGCTTTGAATGACGTCTGACCCACCCCTGGCCCCTCCCAAGAGGGGAATGCGCGGTCGATTTGTCTCATCATCTGCGTAATTCCTGAATAAACGGCGGTTTTCAGCAGTTTTGAGCAACAAGGGGGAAGGCGCATGACATGGACAGAGATTCGACGGCGATACCCGAATGCCTT
>CAZCGG010000083.1:5813-17239 GCA_964498135.1 uncultured Candidatus Moduliflexus sp. | reverse complement strand
GAAGCGATCAAATTACGCAAGGCATCGAGCGGATGCCGAATCGGGCGCTGCTGTACGCCACCGGCGTCCGCCCAGAGCAGGTTGGCAAGCCGTTCATCGGCATCTGTTCCAGTTTTACCGATTTAATTCCCGGCCACATCGGCATGAGGGCGTTGGAGCGCAAAATCGAATGGGGCGTCTGCGCGGGCGGCGGCGTGCCGTTTATTTTCGGCGTTCCCGGCATCTGCGACGGCATTGCGATGGGACATGCGGGAATGCATTTTTCGCTCCCGTCCCGCGAACTGATTGCGGACATGATTGAATCCATCACGCAGGCGCACGCGCTCGACGGCCTCGTGCTGCTGACGAATTGCGACAAAATCACGCCGGGCATGCTCATGGCGGCCTGCCGCCTCGATATTCCGGCGATTGTCGTGACCGCCGGGGCCATGCACTCCGGGCGTCATCACGGTCGCCGCTTGTCGCTCGTGACCGATACGTTCGAGGCCGTCGGGCTGTATCAGGCCGGAAAATTAAGCCTGAAAGACGCCTGCGATTTGGAAATCGAAGCCTGCCCCGGCGAAGGCTCGTGTCAGGGGATGTACACCGCGAACACGATGGCCTGCCTGACGGAAGCGATGGGCATGAGCTTGCCCGGCATGGCGTCCGCCTTGGCCGGAACGGCGCGAAAGGCGCGGTTAGCGGAGTTATCCGGCGAACGGATTGTCGGCCTCGCGCGCGAAGGCGTCACAGCGCGGCAGATCGTGACAAAAGCGTCGCTGGAAAACGCGATTCGCGTGGATCTCGCGCTCGGCGGCTCAACCAACACGACGCTGCACATTCCGGCGATTGCCCACGCCGCCGACGTGGACGTGACGCTGGCCGATTTCGACCGCCTGAGCAGCCTGACGCCGCAGTTGGCCTCGATGAATCCGGCGGGCGCGAACATGATGGAAGATTTGGATTGGGCGGGCGGCATTCAGGCGTTGCTGAAACACCTTGAACCGTTGCTCAACGCCGACGCGCTGACCGTTTCCGGCCAGAAACTCGGCGAACTGCTCGCGCAGACGCAGCCCGGCGATCCGGCGGTGATTCGCCCGTTGAATGACCCGATCCGCAAAGAAGGCGGCATCGTCGTGCTGAAAGGCTCGCTGGCAACTGAAGGCGCGGTCGTGAAAAGCGGCGCGGTCACGCAGGACATGCTGCAATTCGTCGGCACGGCGCGGGTGTTCGAGAGCGAAGACGAGGCAATGGCGTACCTGTTCGCCGGAAAGGTCGCGCCGAAAGACGTGCTGATTATCCGCAACGAAGGGCCGAAAGGCGGGCCGGGCATGCGCGAATCGCTGGCATTGACGGCGGCGGTGGCCGGTTCCGGGCTTGGCGACAAAATCGCCATCATCACGGACGGCCGCTTCTCCGGCGGCACGCGCAATTTGAGCATCGGCCACGTTTCGCCGGAGGCGGCGGAATGCGGCGCGATTGCGCTGGTCAAAGACGGCGACCGGATTGAGATTGACATTCCGGCGCGGAAATTGAACCTGCTCGTGGATGACGCAGAATTAGCGACACGCCGGGCAGCGTGGCAGCCGCGCCCGCCGAAATTCACGAAAGGCTGGCTGGCGCGGTATCAGAAGCTTGTCACGAGCGCGGCCAAAGGCGCGGTGCTTGAGGCAAAATAGATGTGAATATTTCCGGCGGGCGGCGCGTTCGTCCCGCCGGAAATTGGGAAATTACTGTGGCAAAAGCCCCGGCAGCCGCGCCTTCAATTCCTGCAATTTTTTGTCGCCTTCCGCTTTTGGAGCTTCGAGCATGTCAATCAACGCAAGCAGCAGGGTTTTATCCGTCTCTGTCAGCTTTTGGCTCATGCTAATAATGTTTTTGGTTGTCTCGTAACCATACTCGTCCTCATCATATTGAGTCAATGAACGGTAATCGTCAAGCAATGCCTGTAATTCCTTGAATGCGTCTATGCGTTTTTGTTGGTAAAATAGGGAAGTGACCATGACAAATCGCATCGCCAGCCGATCTTCTGGAGAAGACAATTGGTTTTTGATGACATCCGCCGCTAACGTCAACGCTTGTTCGGCCTGTTCGACATACAAACTACGCCGCGCAAACCGCATTTTACCATCCAGATCAGCACGATTTTCTTGATAGGTTTTTTCAGATAGTGTGTAAGCAGTGCGATAGTATTGTTGCGCCTCAGCGATGTTGCCCTGTTTGTAGGCGACATTGCCTAACCCAATATATGAATAATCATATTTCGAATCGATTTCAATCGCTTTTCGAACAGGACTTACGCAGACAATTCGACAAATCAACTGCGCATTCCCCTCTTGGGAGGGCTGTTCAGTTCTCGTTCCACGCTCTGCGTGGAATTGCCGACTGCTCGCCGCTCTGCGGCATAAACGGGACGCAGAGCGTCCGACATCGCATTCCACGCAGAGCGTGGAACGAGGGCGTTTTTCCCCTCATAAATTGAGAACTGAACAGCCCTGCTCCGAAGAGGGGAATGATTTGCGCGAGGCGTAAGTCCTGATCAGATAAAATAGTGCGACTTCTTTGATTTTTTGAACCGCGCGTAACATCAATACGCCCCGCCGCCGGACGCGCCCGTGACAATAGCGACGCTGGCAGACGTGCCGAGCCGGTTCGCGCCCGCCTGAATCATGGCGACCGCCTTCGCGTAATCCCGAATGCCGCCGCTCGCCTTGACGCCGATCTCCGCGCCCACGACGCGCCGCATCAGCGCGACATCTTCCACCGTCGCGCCGCCAGTCGAAAAGCCGGTGCTGGTTTTCACGAAATCCGCGCCCGCTTTTTTCGCAATCTCACAGGCCAAGACTTTTTCGTCGTCCTTCAGCAGGCAGGTTTCGAGAATCACCTTGAGAAGCGTCGTGCCTTGCGTTGCCCGCCGCACGGCCCGAATGTCTTCTTCAAACGCGGCGAGGTCTTTGGATTTCAGCAGGTCAATATTGATCACCATGTCAATCTCTTTCGCGCCATCTTCAACCGCGCGGCGCGTCTCGAAGGCTTTGGCGCGGCTGCCCATCGCACCGAGCGGAAAGCCGACGACCGAGCAGACCGCGACGTTCGAACGCTGGAGTCGGCGCGTCACGTAGGCGACCCGGCTGGAATTGACGCAGACCGATTTGAAATTGTGTTTCATGGCCTCGTCGCAGAGCTTGTCGAATTCCGCCTGCACGGCGTCCGGCTTGAGGAGCGTATGATCAATGTATTGCGCGAGGTCGGCGGGAAGTATTTTGGCTGATTGCCCGGCGCATCCGCCGCAACAGGCGTTCCCCTGCGTTTCCGGCTGCTGCGATAATTTCTGCATAACCCCTTGCGTAATCTGCGTAATCAATTCGTTGCGTTCCATGAGATGTTTTCCTTTTCGTTGAGGTGAATCCAGAAGTGAATAACGGCGTGAAGCGTTCAGTCGTTTTACCCCAATTCCTGAGAAATGCAGCGTCGCCACTTTTTCCCTTTGCTCATGCCTAAACTGCGCAGATACATCTGCATTGTCTCCATCGGGCATTCGAAAAATGCCTCGTCATTTTCCTGTTTGGCCGCGTTTTCTTGAGCATGAGTGTTTTCCGGTTCTTCGACAATCTGGCTGTGTTTTGTCAGATGTTGTTGATCTCGTTTCATAAGGATTCCTCGATCTCTATATTCACAGTGGTGATCTCGTCCACAATCGCCGCGACAACCGTGCGCAACGTGCGTTTTTCAGGCGCGTTCAGAATCGCGCGGCCGGAGCCGCCTTCATCAAGCGCAAGCACCGTGTCGCCGATTCCGGCCTGCGCGGCGTCAAGCGCAATGAACGATTTGCCTGTCGGCTGTCCCGTCGGATCAATCGGCTGAATCACCAGCAGCGCATATCCAATGTAATCAGGGTGTTTCGCGGTGGAAACAACCTGTCCAATCACTTTTGCTAAAATCATGCGTGTTTACCGTTCCTGCCTGTTGTCATACAACATCATCAGACACCGTAGAATTGAGGGGGGAATTGTGTCTGCTTACATTGATTCTGATTCGGGATAAAGGTGGTCAATCACGCCGAGAATCGCGGCGTCGGCGGGCGTGAACCATTCATTTAACGCCCAGCCTGCTTCTTTGCTCGTTTCATAGCAGACAAGATCGCCCTCGCCTGCCTGCGCTGCGTCGAATGCGACCAGCGCGTCGCCGACTGGCTGCCGTCGCTCGTTGATTGGCTGAACAAGCAGCAATGTCAAGCCGTCAAGATGGTGAACTTTTTTCGCGCACACCACGCGCCCAATCACCGTGCCAAAATTCATTCGGGAAAGAAAACGCTAATTCGACTGAAGTTCACTGATTTTTTAGCGCGTATTTTAACGCAAAAGGCGCAAGAGACGCAACGTTTGCGGCTGTTGCGGCTCGCGTCTTTTGCGTTGAATTTTTAGCATTATCAGGTCGAGCAGCGTTCTATTTTTCTATACGATTCTAAAATAATCTACCAAGACGCACCGCCGTTCGCGGGTAAACGTGCGGGCGCGCGTCAAGCCTTCGCCGGTCGGGCTGGCAATCGTGAACGACGTGAAGCCCGCGCCGCCTTGCCCTAATCCGGCGTAGCACGGGCCATTTTTGACGAAAATCGAGCAGTTCATCAGTTTCGCCATTTTCGAAAGCTTCTGCACGTTCAGCGAATGCATCATCGCCGTATGCCGGAAGCCGTGTTCGCATTCGACCGCCAAGTCAATCGCCTCGTCAACCGTATTCAGGCGCACGAGCGGCAAGACAGGCATCAACTGCTCTGTCCAGACGAGCGGATGCTCGCGCCCGACTTCGCACAACAGCAGGCGCGTGGTTTCCGGCAGATTCAGGCCGATCTCTTTGGCGATGACGCGCGGCGATTTGCCGACGAATTTTTTATTCGGCAAGCCCTCTTTGCCGGGGCCGCCCGGTTCGGCAATCACGAGTTTCGTGATCTGATCAATCTGCGGCCGCGTCAATTCGTATGCGCCATGTTTGACCATCACTTGCTTCAACTGATCCGCAATCGCGGCGACCGCCAGCACTTCTTTCTCGCAGATGCAGACAATATTGTGATCGAAACTCGCGCCGTCCACAATATCTTTTCCGGCGTTGGCGATGTCGGCGGTTTCGTCCACGACGCACGGCGGATTGCCCGGCCCGGCGGCGATGACTTTCTTGCCGCTGTTCATGGCGACTTTGACGACCGCCGGGCCGCCAGTGACGACGAGCAAATTGACATGCGGATGTTTCATCAGGGCTTGCGCGGATTCGATAGTCGGATTGGCGAGCGCAGTCAGCAGATTGCGCGGGCCGCCTGCGCTGACGATGGCTTCGTTCAGCAGCGACACGGCGAGGCATGACGTTTGCTTCGCGCCCGGGTGCGGATTGAACACGACCGCGTTTCCGGCGGCGACCATGCCGATGCCGTTATTGACGACCGTTGACGACGGATTTGTAACCGGAATAATCGCGCCGATCACGCCATAAGGGGCGCGTTCCACGAGCGTCAAGCCGTGATCGTCCGAATACGAAACCGATTCAAGGTCTTCGACGCCGGGCGTTTTCGCGGCAACAAGCTGATGCTTGATCAATTTATTGTCGTAACGCCCCAAACCGGTCTCTTCAACCGCCGATTGCGAGAGCAGTTCGTTCTGCCGCAGAATCGTCTGGCGCATGGCCTGCACCATCGCTTTGCGCGTGTCGAGCGTCAAAGACATCAATTCGCGCTGCGCGGCTTTCGCGGCGGCAATCGCGCTGTCAATATCCGCAAAAATGCCGTGTTTCGCGCCGGCGGTCTCCGCTTTCAGCGAAGGCGCGAGAGCGAGCGCGTCCACCACGTGTTCGACAATCCGGCGAATCTGCTGTTCGGTCAGTTGCACGATCAAGAATTCACCATAAAGACACAGAGATCACAAAGCCAAAAACTTCTTTGTGAACATTGTGTCTTTGTGATGAACTTTTTTCATTCTCGCCCTTCCGGTTTCGGGCGTTGGGGTTTTGTCGCCGTCCAGCCGTCATTTGCTTCGGAAAAACAGTCGAAGCGGTGAATATACGGTTTCACGTCAATGAGCGGCGTCCCATCTAACACATCTATTCCAGCGACATGCAGGAGATTTCGTTCGCGGCGTATCAAGCGTACAACGGTCAGCCCCAAACCATTGGGGCGGCAAGGATGGCGCGACGCGAACACACCATGCGGCGTATCATCCAAAAATGTTTTGCGCACAAGTTCAATTTTCCCAGCGCGATCAAAGTGATAAATCAGGATGAGATGCGAAAACGTGTCAATATCTTTCAGCCCGTCTTCGTATTCCGGGAAAATTTCGACTTGTCCAGAGGCATCGGCAACAAACGCGCCTTGAATCGGAGCGGCTTCTTTCGTAAGAAACGGCGAATGAATTCTGCCAATTGGAGTCAATGCAAAAGTATTCATCATTTTTGATACGTCATCGCGCCGCGTTCGTCAATCGTTTCGATGATACCGATAATTACGGCGTCAATCGGCTTGTCGTCGGTCAGCGCGGTCTGGCGGGCGGAACTGCCGGCACTGAGCAAGACCATTTCGCCGCGTTTCGCGCCCATCAGGTCAATGGCGACAAGATAATCGCGTTTGCCCGCACCCTGCTGATTGCAGCGTTCGATCAGTAGATAGACCGGCTGCGCGATGCCATCCGCCCTGCGGCTTGCGATGATTGTGCCTGCCACGATTCCGAGCGTCATGCGGCCTGCTCCTCGCGCTTTTGATACGTGATGCGCCCGTCTTTTTCGATGGCGTCCACAATCGCAATAATCGCCGCGTCGGACGGCTTGCCTTCGGTGGCGGCGGTGAAGCGCGCGCTGCTGCCGGAAACGTAAAAGATGATCTCGCCGACGCCCGCGCCGACGGCATCCATCGCCACCACATAGTCTTTTTTACCTTGCAGCGTTTCCGGATCGATTTTTTCAACCAACAAAAACGGAATCCCTTCGATTTTCTCGCTTTTATGCGACGCGACGACCGTGCCAACCACTCGAGCTAAAATCATGATCCTTTTCCTTCACTCCGTCCAGACAGCGATTTCAGCCGTGTTTCGACAATACGGTAACTTTCCACGACTTCCGCCTCGTCGCCCGCGATATAGACGCGCCCAAACTGCCCGAACCCTTGTACGTTAATGATGTTGACATGCGCGGCTTTTTCGGCCTCGTTGGCCGCGTAGTAGGCGTATCCGGCGGGTTCGACTTCGAGAATGTAGAGCGTGTCGCCGCGCAACACCATGTTGCCGTAGCGCGTTCGATTAATCAGTTGGGCGTGGTGATCCGTGACGTTGCGAATCAGTTGACTCGTGTGAACTTTCGGCTTCAGGCGGTCATTCTCGGTTTTGCCGATTTCGCGCAGAATCGCTTCGCCTGCTTGCCGCGCATCGCCCTGCTCGTCGGAATGGACTTCCAAGAGGCCGAAGGCGCGTTCCACGACTTGCAGGCCGGGCGTCACGTTCGTCGCTTTCAACGCCACGTCTGTCAAGCGATTGATTTCGATGCCGGGCGCGATTTCCACGACGCAGCATGCCTGATCCGCGACCGGATAATAGCCTTTTGAGACGGTGGCGATAAACGACGCCATTTGCAATTGCAGCGAATCCAAAAACACATAGGTGCGTAAATCAATGCTCATAATCGGTTTCCTTTCGTCGGGCAGGTTGGCTTAATTTCCTGCCGTCGGCATCTTGCCCGCGATTTTTGCGGCAATGACGCCGAGTTCATTTCCCTCTTTGATCAGCCGCATCAATTCTTGCAGCAGCGCAAGATCGCGCATCTGTTGAATCTCTTCAAGCAAGGGCAGCGCGGGCTTGCCGAATTTGACTTCCATAGACAGCGAAATCCCTTGCCGTAAACCTTTGAGCAATCCCTCTCTTTCTCCCTCTGTTCGCCCCTCTACTCGGCCTTCTGCTCGAAATCTTTGGCGTTCTTTTTCTAAAGCCGTAATCAGCATGCTTTTGGCCTCCTCAGATTCCTGATACACCTGCTCTAAATCATCATAATCGCCGGCGCGAAACCGCCCATGTTCCATCAATTGCCGGAACCAGTTCAACAACAGCGACACCGCCTGCCGGTCATCTTCATGCTGAAAAATATTGACGCATTCTTGAACCAGCAAGTCGCGGTCGTAATGCGTTTCCGCGAGAAACAGTGTCGAAACAATGTTCCGAATCGCTAACAGTTCCTCTTTCGAATATTCCTGTTCCGCGACTTTCAAATATTGAAAACGCGGCGCGTATTTGCCCAAGATCGCCGCATCTTCCAGCAATGCTGAGAATGTGACCGGCGCAGTCCAACGGCGGTCGCCGTTATACAAGACGATGGGGAAAACCGGCGGCAGTTTGCGGACATTTTGCTCAGCCTGCGCGTAATCCATGTAAAAACTGGTCACGTAACTCAACACGCGCAAGGCCATGAAGCGATCCACGCTCGATTGAAATTCCAATAGCACGAAAAGATAGGCGTCATGCCCGCGAAACTTGACTTTATAAATCAGATCGCTCTCGGTTTCTTTATAATGATCTGCGATGAACGATTTGTCAATCGTCTCACAATCCGTAAAATCAAGGTCTTTCACCCACGTTTCATGCACAAAGGTTTCAATCAATTCCCGAAAAATTGTGACATTCGAGAAAAGTTTTTTGTAACCGGAATCATGAATCGAGTGCATGTCTTCGCCTATTTCTCGGCAGCCATGCGCCCCAAAGGCAGGACGTT
Source organism: uncultured Candidatus Moduliflexus sp. (assembly GCA_964498135.1). Taxonomy (GTDB): domain Bacteria; phylum Moduliflexota; class Moduliflexia; order Moduliflexales; family Moduliflexaceae; genus Moduliflexus. The sequence continues at coordinate 8,527 of CAZCGG010000083.1, read as the reverse complement.
ATCCACATGTTCATGCGGGCGCGGAATCACATGCGTCGAGACGATTTCGCCGACGCGCTCCGCCGCGCGCGTTCCGGCATCAACCGCCGCCCGCACCGCCGCGACATCGCCGCGCACTATCGCCGTCACGTAGCCGCCGCCGATTTTTTCATAGCCCACCAATTCCACTTTTGCGGCCTTCACCATCGCGTCCGCCGCTTCTACCATTGCCGTAAATCCCCGCGTTTCAATCATTCCCAATGCGTCTGATCGTTCTGCCATAGTTCGCGTCCTTTCTTTGGATTGTTAGAGAATGGCGTCATTCTGAGCCAATAGCATTCTTGTAAAAATATCCATACGCAATGCGAAGAAGTCATGTCAAGAAATAAATGCGCTTGAAAAGGGTGGTGAACTTCTGGAACGGTATTTATAAAGGCGGCGCAAAGCGTTTTTGCGCGTATTCCCTCACGAAAAGAACGCGCAGCGCGGCGCGTGCGCAAACGCCTGCCGATTTTTCAGGGGCTCTTCAGAAAAAAGCTTGACAAAATGCGAAACATGCGAGAAACAGCAACCGTTTTTGTTTGTTCAAACGCTCAATTTGTTATCGAATTATTGTATTTGGAACAACGCGATTATGAAATTTACGATTCAAGAGATTCTCAAATATCTTCCGCATCGGTATCCCTTTTTATTAGTGGATAAAATCCTTGAGTGCGCCGACGATCACATCGTTGGGATTAAAAATGTGACATTTAATGAGCCGTTTTTTACAGGGCATTTCCCGGAACTCCCGATTATGCCCGGCGTCTTGGTTATCGAAGCGATGGCGCAGGTGAGCGGCATTTTGTTTCTGAGCAAATTTCAAGACGGCAAGCAGCGCGTCGTCTATTTTGCCGGGATCGATAATGCTAAATTTCGCAAGCCTGTGCGCCCCGGCGACCAACTCCGCATGGAATTGAAGATCCTTCGCATGAGGCAGCAATCGTATAAAATGCACGGAACCGCCTACGTGGACAGCGACATTGTGGCTGAAGCCGATATGTTGCTCGTCGCAGAAGCGCTGGAACACACCGCATGAACATTCATCCGTCCGCAATCATTCATGAACGCGCCCAACTTGGGGACAATGTGACAGTTGGGGCGTTTTCGATTATCGGCGAACACGTCACCGTCGGCAGCAACTGCGTCATTGGGGCGCACGTCGTCCTTGATGGTTGGACTGAAATTGGCGAACGCTGCGAATTTTACACCGGCGTGGTGATCGGCTCGCCGCCGCAAGATTTGAAATACGCGGGCGAAGAAACCCGCGTGGTGATCGGCAATCGGAACGTGTTCCGCGAATATGTGACCATCAATCGCGGCACGGCGCAGGGCGGCGGCGTCACGCGCATGGGCGACGATTGCCTGATGATGGCCTATTCGCATGTCGCGCATGATGGGCACGTCGGCAACCATGTGATTATGGCGAATTGCGTCGCCATGTCCGGCCACGTCACAATTGAGGATTATGCGATTGTCGGCGGACTGTCCGGCATTCATCAATTTGTCCGGCTGGGCGCGCATTGCATTATCGGCGGGTGCAGCGGCGTCTCGCAAGACGTGCCGCCTTACGTGGTGGCCTCCGGCGAGCGCGCGAAAGTGTATGGCTTGAATTCGGTCGGCCTGAAACGGCGGAATTTTTCGGAAGAAAGCCTGAAAGCCCTTGAAAAGGCGCATCGCCTGCTGTTCCGGTCAAAGTTGAATTTGAGCCACGCCATTGAGCGCGTGCGCAGCGACGTCCCGATGTGCGCCGAAGTCCAGCATCTTTTGGAATTTATCGAACAATCCGAGCGCGGCATCTGCCGGTAACCGAACGCCTCGCCGCCGTCCTTTCCCAAACAACAGGGAAACACGCATATTGGGGACGACGGCGGGGTTCTCTTTTTATGCCTCGCATTTTTTCGTCCATCGCGCTGCTCGCGTTCATCGTCGGAGTATTCGGCTGCGGAGATGACGGCGATTCGCCCACGTCGCCGACAAGGCGAGCGCGGTTAGCGTATGCCGCGTTAGGCGCGAGTGATGCCGTCGGCATTGGCGCGTTTCCTTTCGATGAAGGGTATGTCTATCAAATCCGGGACGGCTTGGCGGCGGTCGCGGACACCGTTGAATTGGCGAATTTGGGCGTCTCCGGCGAGCGCATCAAGTACATCGAATTGACCGAAGTTCCCGCCGCCATAGCCAGCGCTCCTGATGTTGTCACGATTTGGGCCGGGCCGAACGACATCATTCACGGCACGGACGCCGCGACATTCGAGGCGCGCTTGGGCAACGTGTTCGCCCGCCTGCGCCAAGAAACCTCCGCCGTCGTCGTCATGGCGAACGTCCCGGATTTAACCGTGCTGCCTCGCTTTCAGCTTTTTCCTGATCCCGAAGTCACGCGAGAGCGCGTGACGGCGTTTAATAAAGCGATTGCCCGCCAAACCGCCGCGCACAATATTCCTCTGGTTGATCTGTACTCTGGGCAATATGCCGCCAATTGGGACTACGTGAGCATAGACGGCTTCCATCCGAGCAACGACGGCCACGCCAAAATCGCGGAACTGTATTTGAACATTCTGCTGAATGCGTTGTAATTACGTTTTTGGAGAAACCGAGTGTCTTTGCGCCATAAATTATGCAATCGTTTGCCTGCGCCTGCTTGACCGCGCCGCTTGCGGAGTGGCTCAACAACGCATGCAAAAGGTTGAAAATCGAGG
>CAZCGG010000083.1:0-5713 GCA_964498135.1 uncultured Candidatus Moduliflexus sp. | reverse complement strand
ACGATGCGCGCCTTCCGCGAATGGTCGGCGTTTATCAAAAAAAATAACATTGCCTTGATTCACGCCAACCATTTGCACGGCGGGCGTTCCGCGATTTTAGCGGCGGCATCGCTTCACATTCCGGTGATCTGCCATGTGCATTTTCCTCTGCCGGAAGACTATTTCCATTGGGCGTTCCGCTTTCTCCCGAAACCGGCGGGCGTCATTTTTTGCAGCCAAGAATTGCAGCAGGATAACGGCACGTTTCTCAGCAAATATATTCCCTCAGCGCGGCAATGGGTCGTGCATAATGGCATTATCGTGCAGAATTTCACGCCGACGCAGGCGCAAAACGCCGTGCCGCGCATCGGCATTATCGCCAATTTGTATCAGCGCAAAGGGCATGAAGATTTTTTGGACATGGCGGCCATTTTGACGAAAAACGGGCGCAATGCCGTGTATGACATCATCGGCGGCGACGTGTTTGACGCGCCGCGTCAGCCCCATTTAGAAGCCTACGCCGCAAAATTGGGCTTGACGGAGCGCGTCACGTTTCACGGGCAGGTGGCGGATGTGAAAGCGTTGTTAGGGCAGCTTGACATCATGGTTTGCGCGTCGCACCAAGAGGCGTTTCCGGTCTCGATTCTCGAGGCGATGGCCTGCGCCAAGCCGGTCGTGGCGACGAACGTGAACGGTATCCCGGAAGCGGTTGAGGACGGTAAAACCGGCCTGCTCACGCCGCCCTACGCGCCGCAGCAATTGGCCGAAGCGGTGACGAAACTGCTTGATGATGCGCCGTTGCGCCTCGCAATGGGCAAAAACGGGCGCGCTCGCGTGGAGCAATATTTTAGCTGCGAAGCCTACACCGCCGCGACCATCAAGGCGTACCGCGAGGTGCTGCCGCGTGCGTAGGCTGATCGCGGTCATGTTCTGTCTCTGCGCCGTCTGCGCGGCGATTTCCGGCAAGATCGAGGCTGCGGAAATCGTCGTCAGCAGCGCGCCGGAACTTCACGCCGCGCTCAAGCAGCTTCAGCCCGGAACGACCGTGCTGATCGCGCCCGGCGTGTATGATGGCTGGTTTTTGCTCAAGCGCGTCGTCGGCGCGCCAGACGCGCCGGTGCGCCTGCAAGCGCAATTCCCCGACCACCCGCCGATTTTTCATCATCACGCCGAATCGCTCCATCTCTCCGATTGCGCCTACGTCACGCTGAAATCGCTCATCGTGGAAGGGCAGGCGTCGAACGGCGTCAATATTGACGACGGCGGCACATACGAAACGCCCGCGCATCATATCGTCGTCGAAGATGTGACGATTCGCAACGTCGGCCCGGTGGGCAATCATGACGGGCTGAAGCTCTCCGGCGTGACCGATTTTCGCGTCAGCCGCTGCCGCATTGAAGGCTGGGGCGGCTCCGCGATTGACATGGTGGGCTGCGCGCGCGGCGTGATTGAGGCATGCGAATTTCGCGGAAAAAAGGGCTTCTCGCAGATGAACGGCGTGCAAGCCAAAGGCGGCACGCGGGAGATTGTGATTCAGACCTCGCGCTTCTACGACGCCGGAGCTCGGGCGGTTCAGCTTGGCGGCCGGACGGAATTAGTGACCTTTCGCCCAACCGTGAAGCCCTATGAAGCGACCGCGATAGAAGTCGCCGGAAACCGCTTCTTTGGCGGCGAAACGCCCCTCGCGTTCGTCACCACGGACGGCGGCTACGCGCATCATAATACGATATTTTTCCCGCGCCGATGGGCGCTGCGCATTTTGCAAGAGACGGGGCTGCCGTCGTTTCCACCTTGCCAGAACGGGCGATTTGAGCAGAACGTGATTCTGTACGATGCGCGGATGACGGAAACGGTTAACATTGGGCCGCGCACCGCGCCGCACACGTTCACGTTTGCCCGCAATATCTGGGTGCGCGTGGATAGCGCGACGCTGCTTGCGCTGCCGTCGCCGGAAGTTGGCGGGCAACTGCTCGACAAAACCGATCTTGATTTCAGCCGCTTGCCGGAAATCGTTCTGAATCCCCCAACTCGGCATTTGGATGCGGGGGCGGATGCGTATCGCGTTCCGCAAAAATAGCATTCGAGTATTCTTGCAGAAGGGAAAAGAGAAATATAATAGACTTCTTGCATAAGTCATTCTTTCCCAGACAACCCGTTCGCCCTGAGCCTGTCGAAGGGCGCGTTTAACGGTCGGTTCTCCCGCAAAATACGCGCTTCGACAGGCTTAGGGCGAACGGAAGAGACTTTTGTAAGAGGTCTAATGAAGGAATAATCCGAAATATGGCAAATAAGGAACAGCTCGCTATCCTCGGACAAGGCGTCAATATCTGGAATGAATGGGCAGGAAATGAATGGCAGAAAAGAATGGGCACGGATCAGAGAGTAGAACCTTTCAGGGCTGACCTGAGTGAGGTAGAATTGTATAAGTTTGATTTGAGCGGAGCAATTTTGTGTGCAGCAAACTTGAGTTGGACAAAGTTAAATGGTATGAACTTGAGCGGGGCAAATCTGCTTGGGGCGGACTTGGAGGGGGCTGAGCTATGCGGTGTGAACTTGAGTGGAGCAATTTTGAACGGGGCAAATCTTTACATGGCAAGTATTGAGGGGGCAGACCTAAGTAAGTCAGACCTGTTCGAAGCTCGTTTATGCGAGGCACATTTGAGTGGGGCAAATCTGTGTGGGGCACGCTTGAACAGAGCGGATCTGCGTAGAGCAGATATGAGCCATGCACGACTATGCGAAGCACAGTTGAATGCGGCCGATATGACTGGAACACGTCTATGTTTAGCACAGTTAAATGAGGCTGATTTGCGTGGAACAAGACTTATTCAGAGCGATTTTAGAAGAGCTATTATCACTGGTGCGAAACTCTACGGTTCAGCTCGTGATGATTGGCAGATTGAAGGCATTATTTGTGATTATGTTTTTTGGGATAAGGGGAACCTATCTTTCAATACAGACAAAGAACGACATATATGGGAATCCGAACATCGCGTTCCCAAAGACCGCGACTTTCGCCTCGGCGAATTCGAAGAATTGTACAAGCACCTGCCAACATTCGAATACTATTTTCAGCAAGGCTTCACACCAATTGACGCGATTCTGATGGATCAAGCTGTGCAAACGATTGATACACGCTATCCTGAGTTTCAATTGAAATTAGTCAGTTTGGATTCACGCGGCCAGCCGCACGCTGTTTTCACCGTGCAGCAGCCAGAGCAGGTCGAAACCGCGCAAAGTCAAGTGACAATGCACTATGAACGGCGCATTCTTGAATTAGAAGCGCAGAAAACGCAGTTGATGGATGTCGTGAAAATGCTCGGTTCAAGCGGAATCAGGCTGCAAGCGGTGACAGACGGCTTTAATCTCAGGCATTTGCTTTCATCAGACTTGACGCAGCATATCGTGGCGTTTCTCGTCGCACTCCCCGATATTCATGATCGCCTCAAACAGCAGGCGTTGCTGATCAGCGCAGGGTTGGATGAGAGCTTATTCAACCAATTGCCTATCGGCGCGCCGCCGACAGCGTTCATAAGCGCGCTGGTGTCGCGTTGCGTGGCTTACGGCCAGTTGCGCGATAAGCGTCACGCGCTGATCGCCGTCATGAATGCGGCAAAACAGTTCGTCGGCGCAGACCGGCAAGCCGCTGCCGATGCGCTGATTGAGCAAATCGCCGCGCAGGCGCAACGCGCATGACATTAACGCCGATCTCTTGGCGGCAGAAAGACTGGCGGATGATTTTGCGGCCGACGCGCCGGAGGCCGCTGCTCAGGAGACTGAATCCCAAAATACCGATGTTTGGGCGGCCGATATTCTGGATGTCGAATTTCAGGATGCCGGTGGTTGGAGTGGCGGTATTCGCGCGGCTGGTGTTCGTGATGCTGAATTTCTTGCGGCCGATAGGTTGAATGCCGGTAAAGCGGCGGGCGATAGGCGACAACGCAGCCCGACAATAAAAGGATTGCGGCCATGCTCATCAGAAAAGGTTTCATAAAAATTCCTCCTGCGCGTGACTTGGGTTATTGACATGAAAAGTTCTGAGGAAAAAGCTGTCAAACGCCATCAAGTTGTCTCTGACAGCGACGCCATTATACTTTTATAATAGGCATTTTACGGAAAAAATCAATGTAAATTTGCCTCTGTCAAAATCAGAGGGCAACGAGAGATGAATCACGCTTCTCCAGATAATCATGCGGCGAAACCGCCGTCATCGTGGCAGGAATGGCTGCGGCAGGCGTTAGATGCGTTTCTGAACGACGAAACCATGATTATTCTGGCGTTGCTCTTGGCGCTCGCCACGCTGCTGCCGGAATATGTCGCTTTTTCGCCGATCATGCTGACGCTGTTTGACTGGACAAACACGGTCATCGTGATTCTGTTCGTGGCCGAGTACGCCGGAAAATTGTTGGTCGCGGAAGCGCGATGGGCGTTCATGCGTCAGCCTTGGCATCTGCTCGATTTGCTCATTATTTTATTGGTCGGCGTGGATGTCTGCTTCAATGTCTCGATTGGCGGGGCTGGCCGCGTCGCGCCGTTGCTGCGCTTGAGCCGGTTGCTGCGCTTTTTTCGCTGGTTTGCGATTGCCGGTCGGACAGTGCATCGCTCGTCCGGTTTCTTGGAGGCTCGCGTTAGTCCTCCGCCTGCGCCGCCTCGCCAGATGACGATCCGGCTCATCGAAAATGCTATGTCGGCGACCTCTTTGCGTCGAGATAAACTTGCCGAATATCTCCATTCCCCGGCGGAAACCTGGATTGATATTCAAGGATTTTCTGAACAGGATGGCGATTTCATTAGCGACGCCTTGGGGATTTCGAAAGATCTCCTTTCGGAACGCCTGATTCAGGAATCGTTTCCCCGCATTGTCTATGCGCAGGCGCACACGACGATTTATCTCCGGGACGCGCGCTTGCTTCGTCCGCCCGACGCCGGGGAATTCGTCATTTCGATGGCGGGGGTCGTCATCATCTGCGCGCAGGCGAAACTGCTGACCATCTGCGCGGAGCAATCGGATTTGTTTGACAGGATTCTGCAAGATGGTTTAAGCATGCCAAACGCCGCGTTGAACGTGCGCATCCTGCATGCGATTTTGAAACGGACGCTGCGCGATTATGAGGCGATTGTGCATGTGCTGGAGCGCAAAACCACGCTGTTCGAAGAGGAAACGGAAAGAACCGTTTCCGATGCCTTTCTCCGCGAGACGTTCGTGTTGAGACGCCAGATTCAAAAAGTGCTGACCAGCCTGTGGCATTTTCGACAGGTATTGGCGCAGATTCATACCCGCAAAGTTGCCCTTGGGGAGATTCAGCCGGACGCGCTGGAACTGTTTGCGCTGCTGCACGGCGAAACGGAATATTTGTATGAGACGCTGGCAAACGTCAAAGACAGCCTGATTTCGTTAATCGAACTGCACATCAACACCGTCTCCTTCGAGATGAACCGCGTGATGAAAATTTTGGCGGTGCTCACCTGTCTTTCGATGATTCCGGCGATGATTTCCGGCCTGCTGGGGCAAAATCTGATTGATCAGCCTTTTCATATTACGTTTCCCGAAATCGTCTTTCTCATTCTCGTCCTGATGCTGATCGGCGTATATGCCTTTTGGCGCAAAGGATGGCTGCGGTAATGCTATGAAAGAGGAAACGAACCATGCCCAATCGTTCACATGCGAACTCGGGGTTGATCGGCATGAACGCCTTGCGCAAGCGCAACGGCCTGCATGCGTCTGAACGCATCG
>CAZCGG010000082.1:0-17419 GCA_964498135.1 uncultured Candidatus Moduliflexus sp. | reverse complement strand
CTGTTCGTGCTGCCTTCGTTGGCGGAAGGAATGGCGAACGTCGTGCTGGAGGCCATCGGAAGCGGCTTGCCTGTCGTTGCTACGCCGGTCGGCGGCAGCGAAGAGCTTATTCGCCAGAACGAAAACGGCGTCATCGTGCCGACAAAAGATGTCAATGCGCTTGCGGACGCGCTGATTCGCCTGATTAACAGCCGCGAACTGCGCGAAAAGATGGGCAAGCGCAGCAGGCAAATTGCCGCGCATTATTCGTGGGAATTCGTGGCGGACGCCTACGCCCATTTCTATGAACGGATGAAACGATCTTAAAAGAGTGGTCATTTGTGGCTCTTCGACTTCGCTCAGAGTGACCGGTCATGGTGAGCGGAGTCGAACCATGACCGAAAACCGATGAAAAAAGATGTTGCGAAATGGTGTTCGCTCGGCATGGGCGTTCTCCTGCTTTCATGGCTGCTGGCGCAGCTTGATATGGCGGAAGTTCTGGCAGCGATCCGCGCTATTCCGCCCTCGCTGCTGCTGTTCGGCTTTGTTAGCTATCTTGCCGGATTCGCCTTTCGGGCGATTCGTTTCCGCCTGCTGCTCCCCAAAGATCAGCCGGTGCGCCACCTGCTGCCGATTGTGCTGGCGCATTACGCCGCCTTGAACCTCATTCCGGCGCGGTTGGGGGAATTGTCATATATTTTCCTGCTGAAAAAGGTCAACCAGATTTCCACAGGCCGCAGCGTCTCGAATTTATTAGCCGCCAGAGTGTTCGATCATATAACGATTTCAACGATGTTTCTCGTCTCCGTCTGTTTTTTGGACGTTCCGACGCCGTGGATCAAGACGCTGAGTTTGACCGTCAGCGGCCTTTTTATCGCGACCTGCGCGCTTATTGCGCTGCTCTTCGCCTATCAATCGCGCTATGCCATCTGGCTGCGCGGCGTGTTGCGCGTCCTGAAATTGGAACGTTCTCCAATGGCGCAGCGCGTGCTGCGCGTCGTGGAGGATGTCGTCGAGGCGCTTGCCGCGCTCCGCATCGCCACCGATCTCGCCAAAATTCTCGCCGTGTCGCTGCTGATTTGGCTTAGCATTTTCGCCAGCAATTATTTTCTGCTCCATGCGTTTCAAGTGAATTTCGCCTTTCATGAGGTGATTTTCTCCTCAACCTGCGTCATTTTGCTGCGTTTTCTCCCATTGCAGCTTGTGAGCGGCTTCGGCATTCATGAAACGAGTTGGGTGTTTTTGGCGCAGGCGTTGGGCATTTCGCGCCAAACCGCCATCACCGCCGTGTTCGGTTCGCATCTCATCGCCACGTTTTATCTCGTCTGTTTCGGCGGATATGGCTTGTTCCGGCTCGCCCGCTTCCTCGATTTGCCGTTCGGCAAACCGGCCCCCGCGCCCTGCCATGATGACGCGCAATGACGCCCGCCCGCTCCGGGTCGCCTACGTAATTGACAAGCTTTCGCTGCACGGCACGCAGAAATTTTTGGTCTGTTTGGCGCAGGGATTGGCGCGGCGTGGTGTCGAACAGCACGTCTATTGCCTGAAAAATGACGTGCATCCGGCGCACCGTGACGCGCTTTGCGCCGCCGGGGTCAAATTGATTATTGTCGGCAGGCTCAACATCATTCTGCTGCGCGGCGTCTGGCGCATGATTGCGGCGTGGCGGGCGTGGCGGCCGGATATTGTCTTCACGCTGCTGTTCAACAGCGATCAGCTTGGGCGCGCCGCCGCGAAACTCGCCGGAGTTCCGGTGATTCTCTCGTCTATTCGGGCGAAAAACGTCTATAAACGCCGGTGGCAATTGCTGCTTGACCGCCTGACGGCGCGGTGGGCGGATACCGTCATTTTCAACACGCGTGGCGCGATTCCGTTTGCCCTGCAATATGAGGGAGTTCGACCGGAGCAGGTGGCGTATATTCCGAACGGCGTGGCGATGCCGCCGCCGATGCGCGACCGGCGCGAGGTTCGCCAGCGATTCGGCATCCCGGAACATGCCCGCGTCATCGGCACGGTCGGGCGCGTCTCGCACCAGAAAGGGCATGCGTTTCTGCTGCATGCCTTCCGCGAGATTCACGCGCAATTTCCCGATGCGCTTTTGCTGATTGTCGGGCAGGGGCCGCTGTTCGCGCCGATGCGCGCGCTGGCGCGAGAACTCGGCTTGGCCGATTGCGTCCGCTTTCTCGGCGAGCGCACCGATATTGACGCGCTGCTCGCCTGCTTCGACGTGTACGCGCAGGCGTCGCTGTTCGAGGGCATGCCGAACGCGCTGATGGAGGCGATGGCTGCCGGAAAGCCGGTCATTGCGACGGCGGTGGACGGCTCATGCGAGCTTGTCGAAGACGGCAAAACCGGCTGGCTCATCCCGCCGGAAAACGTCGCTATGCTAGCCGACGCGCTGCGCCGCGCGCTGCTGCATCCCGCGCAGGCCGCCGAGATTGGACGCGCCGCCGCCGCGCATGTCACCGCCGCGTTTTCCGTTGAAAAAATGGTTGAGGCGTATGAAGACTTGTTTCGCGCGTCAAGAATTTCCCCTTAAAAACAGTGCCGCCGTCAACGCGGCGAAACCTCGTTGGCGGCGGTGTGCGTTCAAGGCGAAAGCAGGCCGAACATGAATCTGTTCTTCTCTCATGACGCGGCGGCCTCGATAATCCCCGTCAAAATAGAAAATATCTCGCGCAAATCTTCTGGAAATCGAAATGTATGAATATCTTTGATTAATTGTTTCTGCGCTCGTTCTAATAGGGCAAAGCGCCAAACTTCGCCAATCGTAATCGCCCCATAAACGCGCGACAATCCATTTGGTTCTTCATAAAGATCCATGGCAATCATTTCTGCGGCTAATTGGGTAAATCCGCGCTCCAGATCGCCTTTTTTCGCTTCGATAACAATCAGTTCTTGAGAAGAACGAAACAGATAATCAATGGTTCCGCTTAATTTGTCATTGATGTCAACAGGATATTCGATATTCAGTGTCGCATTCATGCGTTGAATCACCGCATGCAGAACGGGCGCAATCATCACTTCCCGTTTGGCGATTTCCGAATTGACGGAGATTTTGGGAATAAGCGAATAGTAGGTCGTGCTGATGCGCTCAAGCGCCTCTTGGGGAATATCCTGATGGCTCGGAAGGGCGATTTGTTGGGTGCGCAGCGAATATCCCAACGCGGTGACAATCTCTTCCGTCGGATTCCCCATGTCAAAATAATCGCTAAAGGTATATTTTTTCCCTTCTCGAAATATTTTCCTGACGTTCTCTCGCATATCATCATTCCTTCAGCAAATAGCCGCCAGCGTTCACTCGTGTTTTAAGGCTAATTGCAGGCCGAAGCCGATAAAAATCACGCCGCTCATTTTATTCATCAACTGCCCGATACGCGCATTCTTGCGCAAAGCTGAGGTCATGAGCGAGGCGGCATACGCCAAAAAGAGGCACCAAATCATGCCGGTCGTGAGGAACGTGCCGCCTAAAATCAGGAACGGCAGCGCGGTATGCGCCTGTTCCGGCTGGATGAACTGCGGCAGAAACGACAGAAAGAACAGCGCGACTTTTGGATTCAGCGCGTTCGTCAACACGCCCTGCCGGTAAATCGCCAGCGTGTCTGCCCGTTCGTTTGCGCTATCCAACTTTTCAAAAGGCGTTCCCCGATCTCTGCACATTTTGACGCCCAAATAGACGAGATACCCGGCTCCGGCGTATTTGACCAGCGCAAAGAGCGTCGCGGAGGTCGTCAGCAGCAGCGACAAGCCGAACGCGGCGCACAAGATATGCGCGAGGCAGCCCGTGCAGATACCGAGAACGGAGATGATTCCGGCGCGTTTGCCGTGCGCGATGCTGCGTGTGAGAATATACATCGTATCCGCGCCGGGCGTGATGTTCAGCGCGATGCCCGCCAGCAGAAATCCGAGATAATTGTGGATGCCAAACATATTTTTTATTCCTCGCTGCCGTGATTTTCTTCGAAAATTTCGCGCAAATCAATCGCAAAATCCTCGAAAATGCCGACGGCGGCAACATCATCGCGGGTGTAAATCTGCTCTAAGCGATATTTCCCGCCCTTATTCAGCCGGAACACGTCCAAAATCGCCTCTTCCGGGTGAATAATCCAATATTCGCGGACGCCGGATTCTTCGTAAAGCGCAAATTTCTCTTTGACATCTTTCGCGGCGGTCGCGGGCGAAAGAATTTCGATAATCAAATCCGGCGCGCCGACGCACCCCCGCCGATCTAATTTAGCGCGGTCGCACACCACCACGATGTCAGGCTGCACGACAGTGTAAATCTGCTCGTCGCGCCGGTCATTCTGGGATTTTGGCAAGCGCACGTCGAACGGCGCGTGAAAGACTTTGCACGGTTTTTTGTACAAATAACTGCTCAATACTCTTAACAAATTAAGGGAAATTTCCTGATGATACCGCATCGGGGCCGGGGACATTTTGAAAATATGCCCCTTAATCAGTTCAAGGCGATCTCGTACCTGCCACGTCAAATAATCGGCATACGAATAAATTTTATTCATATCCAACGCGGAAAGATTCTGAATCATTATGTGTCCTCTCTCAAATATCAAGTCCATGTCGCGCATCGGCGATTATTAGCCCTGAAAGGGCGGCGGACTTAGACAGATGTTTTAACATCTGGAAACCTTTTGCAAAAAATCCTGATACGCGGCCTTCAATCCATCCTCAAGCCTCGTCTGAGCCTGCCAGCCGAGATTCGTCAGCTTGGAAACATCCAACAGTTTGCGCGGCGTGCCGTCCGGCTTCGTCGCATCGAACCGCAGCGCGCCGGTATAGCCGACGGTATTTTTGATCAATTCCGCTAATGTTTTGATCGTCACTTCCACGCCTGAGCCGATATTCACAATGTCGTTGCCGGAATATTGCTGCATCACGAAAACGCAGGCGTCGCCGAGATCATCCGCAAACAAAAATTCGCGCATCGGGCTGCCCGTTCCCCAAACGACCACCTCCGGCGCGTTCGCCGTCTTCGCGTCGTGAAACCGCCGAATCAGGCCGGGAATCACGTGCGAATTGTCCGGGTGATAATTATCGTTGATGCCGTAAAGATTCGTCGGCATGACGGAAACGAAATTCGTGCCGTACTGCCGGTTATAACTTTGGCACATCACGATGCCCGCGATTTTCGCAATCGCATACGGTTCGTTCGTCGGCTCTAATTTGCCGTTGAGCAGTTCATCTTCGGTCATCGGCTGCGCGGCGAATTTCGGGTAAATGCAGGACGAGCCGAGAAACAGCAGCTTTTTCGCGCCGAATGTGTAGCAAGCATGAATGACGTTATTTTGAATTTCCAAATTCGAATAAATAAATTCCGCCGGATAAGTGTTGTTCGCCAAAATGCCGCCGACTTTCGCCGCCGCCAAAAAGACGTATTGCGGTTTTTCGATTTTGAAATACGTTTCGACTTCGGCCTGATTGGTCAATTCCAATTCCGCATGGCGCAGCCCGACGATATTCTCGTATCCCTGACGGCGCAGCGCCCGTTCAATCGCCGAGCCAACCAGCCCGTAGCGGCCAGCGATAAAAATTTTTTCGTGTTGTTCCATAAGAAGTTCCTTTACGCAATATCCACAATTGTTCGTTCCGCGCGCCGAAAATAATACGCGCCGCTGATGAGCAATGGAGCGACGAGCAGCACGGAGAGCCAGAAAAACCTATCCGGCGGCGTCCCTGTTTTCAATAATGCCCAGCGAAAGCCTTCAATCACGTTCGTCATCGGATTCAGGCGATAGACGCCGCGCCACCGCTCAGGAATCATGCTGACCGCATAGACCACCGGCGTCGCGTACATCCAGCCGCGCAGCAGATACCCCAGCACTTCCGCCACGTCGTGATAATGCACGATCCATGTCGCCGACCATAAGCCGACCGCTAATGCCGTCATCGCGGCCAGCAGCAGAAACATTGGCAGTGTGATGATTTGCCAGCCCGGCATGTAGCCGAACCAGACCATCATGCCGAGCAGAATGCAAAAGGAAATCGCAAAATCAATCAGCCCCGAAAGCACGCTGACAATCGGCACAATCAGGCGCGGAAAATACACTTTCGTGATCAAATGGCGGTGGCTGAGCAGGCTGTTCGCCGCGCCCATGACGGCGGACGAAAAAAATGTCCAGGGAAGCAGCGCGGTATAAGCAAACACCGGATACGGCGCGCCGTCGGTCGGCAATTTCGCCACCATGCCGAAAATGACGGTAAAGATCGCCATGTTCAAAATCGGATGCAGCACGATCCAGAGCGGCCCTAACGCCATTTGTTTATAACGCCCTTTCACATCGCGCCAGAGCAAAAAATAGAGCAAATCCCGATATTCCCAAATATCCCTGAGTCCTAAGCGCCCCCACCCTTTGGTCGGCTGAATCGTCAACACAGGGAAATCAATTTCAGCATTCATGGTTGATCTTTTTAACCGTCAGGACTTACGCAGACCCCACCCGTCCTCCCCTCAATCAGGGGAGGAGAGAACGCGAAGATTTTTCCCCCTCCCCTGATTTGAGGGGAGGGCCGGGGTGCGTCAGTCCTAATCGAGCTTCTTGAAGCGTTATTTGTACAAATACGAAATTTTTTCAGGCAGTGGAATGTTATTGCCGCGATCATCTTCGCCGTAGCTGCTTTTGGCAAGGATTTCAATATCTTCCAACGGGCGGCGGTCGCCGATGAACGTCACCCAGAGCGGCATGATAATGTCAATTTTTCCTATCGCCAATAAGCGCGTCACCAATTCATTGATCGCGCCGCGCACCTCTTCCGAGGTCAGCAGGTCTTTCTGCAAATCCGGCAGTTGCAGGTCTTCCGGCAGAATATCCTGATGCACGACGAGCAACTTCTCATCGAACAGATATTTCAATTCGCGCTTAATCACTTGCGGCAGGGCTTCGGCGGTCGTGGCCGCAATATGCTGCGCGCTCATCAGCTTTTTGGCGATGAGGCGACGTTTTTCCATGTTGATTTTTTCGTTGGCGCGAAACAGATCAAACACGCAACTCGCGTCATACACTTCGTCGCCGAGATGCATCTGCACGTCCGTCCGGTAAAATAGGGCAATCTTGGCGATATACGTGGACGGGCGGACGTGAAATCCGCGATACATCGGAATCGGGATGCGTTTCGAGACGATTTGCGCGTATTTCATCACCGCGTCTTCGCTGAGCTGCTTTCCTTTTTGGAGAAACAGCGTGCAGAAAAACAGCGCGTAGTTGCCCATCGCATCGAGAATTTGATACGTGCCGGTGATTTCCTGAAGTTTTTGGTAAATCTGAGCGTGGCGGGAATTGCGTTCATGGCGTTCATGAAAATGGACTAAATCCGTCGCAATCTCCATCAAATGCAGCGCAATCGAGACGCAATTGCGCAGTTTGGCTAACTGCGGATCGTGTGCTTCCATGCTGGTGTAGCCGATGTACGTGTCATAAACGGATTGCAGATTATGCACTTCGGCTTCAAACGTCCGCAGCCGCTCTTCATTCACATGCTGTGGAACGAGTTCGACCAATTCATGCGCGGAAAAAATCTTGCTGAACCCAAGCGACGTATATTCTTCCGCCACTTCAAGATACGATGTCGCAATTTTGACGATAGCCTCATCTTCCCGACTGATATTTTCTACCCACATGTCAGCGTAGAGCGTGCCGGGAATATGAAAATAGGGGAAATCTTCGCACGTCAGGCCGTTTTTCGGAACGTCCAGCCCCAAATCATGCGCTTCCGCGTTCAAGCGCAAAAACGCTTTTTGCAGCATGCCGTCAAAAATTTTCCGCACGTCGCCGGTAATGACCTCAAATTCGGAAATTTCCTCATCCAGCAGATCGTAGCTCGACGCCCGCCGCTCAAGATAGCGCAGAACATAGGCGACTTGGCTGAGCATCCGAATCATGGCGACTAATTCCCGCAGAAAGAACCACGCGCGATTTTGCTTCGCGCCGCAGCTATCTAACAGGTCTTCGGCAAATTCGGCCTGCGCCGCGACATATTTGTAAAATCGCCGCGAATATTTGCTGCGATCCCGGCCTTCGCCGAGAATGAACGGAATCACTTCCAGCAAATCCGCCATCTGTTTCGACATGCCGTAGAGAAAATCGCTGTGGCTCGCGGGCTGCTTCGCTGGGGGATAGTTCGCCAACGTCATCGGAAAATTTCGCGTCTCATCCATCTGCTCCATACGTACATCCTTTAATTTATACGTCTATTGAAATAGCGACCGCGCATTCCCCTTTTGGGAGGGGTTATAAGCCTAATGCGTCCGCCGCTTGCCGCATGGTGTCGAGGCAGAACGCGATGTGTTCATCCAGCGCCACGCCCAATTCTTCCGCGCCTTTGCGGATGTCGTCGCGGTTGACCGACCGGGCAAATGCCTTGTCTTTCAGCTTTTTCTTCACTGACGCGACCTGCACTGTCTGAATGCGCTTTTCCGGCTGCACCAACGCCGCCGCCGTCAGCAGCCCCGCGAGTTCGTCCACCGCGAACAGCGTCTTTTCCATCGGTGTGCTGCGCGGCAGATTCAGGAAATCCGCGTGGGTTTTGATCGCGTAAATCATGTCGTCGGGATAGCCGCGCTCCGCCAGAATGTCTGCGCCTTTCAATGGATGCTCCGGGATGGTTGGATATTGTTCGTAATCGAAATCGTGCAGCAAGCCGACGATGCCCCAGCGTTCTTCATCTCCGCCGAATTTCCGGGCATACGCCCGCATGAGCGCTTCTACCGCGAAGGCGTGTTTCAGCAGCGATTCCGATTTCGTAAACGTTGTCAGCAATTCATAGGCATCCTCGCGTCGCAATTTCATGAGAGAATCTCCCAGTTTTTGCCGATCACAAGCGTCGCAAGGGCTTTATGCGCCACAACAATTTCATGCTCTTTTTGGATGATGTTTTCGGTGAAGGCGTCTAATTCCGCCGCGTCGCGGGCGCGCTTTTCCCGAAACGCCCGCGTATCGAGGTAATTCCGGTCAATAAAAATTTTCGCCTGCGCGTTGTTCAACAGCGTGACATACGTGCCTTCAACCACGACGACATCAACGTCGGCGGTCGCAATGTGCTCCTCATCGAACCGGTCTTCGGCGTAAATCGAGAGCGGCTTGACAATTTCCGCCGCGCCATCGAGAATCTGCCGCACCTGCTGATCTAAAAAATCGAGCCGCACTTCGCGCGGGCCGTACCAGTTCGGGTCTTTCCGGCGCGTCGCGTCATTCGTTTTGGCCGGATGCACGTAATAATCGTCCTGCTGAAGAATTAAGCAGCGTTTTCCGCGATGCTCAAGCGTTTGCGCCGTCGCGACCGCGATAGTGGATTTGCCGCTGCCGGATTCTCCGGCCACCGTGACGGCATAGCGTCCCGCCGTCGCCTGAATGGATGGCCACATCCGCGCCACAAGCTGCTCAGCCAACCGCAATTGCGACGCTTCGACAATGATTCGATCTCCTTGCATAACGTCCTTTCAGTCACTCGGCCTGCGGCGAAATGCGATAGACTCGCCCTTCGCCCGGCGCGATTTCGAAGAGTTGATAATGTTTGCCGTTCGAATGCAGCGCGGCGTCGCGTTCCGTAATGAATTCCGCCGTCGAAAACTCGAATTTCAGAATCGTTTCCGGCGCGGCATTTGGAATCAGAGGGATGCCGAAACGCGCTTGCGCCTGTTGCGTGTTTGTGTTCACGACAAAGACAAATTGCGGGGCATCGCGCTGCGTCCACGCCACAATTGGATTCGCGCCTGTCGCGTCCGGCGCAATCAGCCAGCGCGTCCGCGCCTGCTTGATTTTCGGCCAAATCGCGTCAGCGAATTGTTTCACGCGATTCAGGCGATGATACAGCACCCCGTTTTTCCCCCAAATATACGGCCCATGCGTCGCTTTCGCGCCGGAAGTTTCGTGAAAGACGAACAACTTGCTATAATGCTCGTTCGGCGCGGGCGCGTAGTGAATGTCGCGGGTTTCAAAGCCCAAGCCCATGTAGCTCGGCATGTCGGTCAGAAACAGGCCGATGAACAAGCGCGCTTCGCTTCCGCTCCGATAAAATTCGTCGAAACGCGGATCGTCCTTGTCGCCGGTCATCAGCGTGAAACTCGGCGCGCAGAGCCGCGTCTCCGCCCAATCCGCGTATTGGCGGAAGCGCTGCAAAAAGACCGGCGTTCCGACGCAGACCGACTGCAAATCGCCGAGCGTGGCGTCAGCGTCGGCGGCTTCGAGATGATCAAGCTCCTCGCCGTAGCCGAAAATATCGCGTGCCGCGAGAAATGTTTCAGCAAAATAGCCGAAATATGGCGCATGATTGACGCGCCGGACGTGCGCCTTGATTGCGCCCAGAATGTCGTAATAACGGTCAAGCGCGCACGGGACGCCTTCGGGGCGCATCTGCACGTGCGCCATGTCGCCACGCATGAAATCGAAGCCGTAGCGCCGCTGCACCTGCGCGTAATGCTCGCACACATAGTCCCACGCCGGGACGTTCGGGGCGTGAAAATCAAGCTCCCAGTCGCGGTTCTGGTTACGCGGATGATAATATTTGAAGCGCGCCAACGGCCCAAACACTCGCGACATCCCCTGCGGTTTCGTGATGACATAATCGCGCCACGTCATGCCGTTTGCGTCCACGTTTTTGGCGTCTTCGCGCAGATCCGGCGCCATGCCGCGAAACGGCGGCGCCATCGTGCCGGGCATCGGCTCATAGCCGTAAGAAAATAAATGTTGAATCAACTGATTGCGCCGTTCCTGCCGCCGTTCATATTCTTCCGGCTTGCCAAACAGGATGCGCAGCCGCCGGGCTTCATCCACGTCGCTCGAAAAAAGGTCAGACGGCTTGGATGGCGCGGGTTCGCCTGCGACCGCCGCGCCGCGCGCCTGCACGAACTCGCTGATTTTTTGCTGTACGTGTTCGTGCAGCGTGTCGGCGTGGCTGATGATTTCCGTGTCTTGCCGTTGCAGCCATTCAAAATATTCGGGATACGCCAGCACGATCTGCGCGTAGCGATCCGTGTGCGGCACGACATCCATGCCGACCGCCTTGCCCAGCGCATGCAACAGATTGATCACGGCGCGCAGCTGCGTTTCTTTGGTCTGCAAATGTGGGCAGAGCGCGGCGAGTTCTTCGCTGTAAAATTCGGCGTTCAGTTCCCAACTGCTCATGCCGTACAAGCTGCCGACGACGCCCGCCTCGAAAAACGGGAGCAATTGAATCGCATTTTGCGCTTGCGGCAGCGTCAAGGCGTATTTCACGATATTCCAAAAATTTTGCACCGTCCGCACGTTGATCCCGACCATGTTGCAGCGTTTGAGCCATTCGCCGTCCGGCTCGGCGGCGACGGGGCTTTGAATCGCGGCGGGGATGCGTTCGGGCAGGCGATCCGGATCCGTGTTCGCCGGATCGAGCGCGGCTTCGAACGCCGCAGTTCCTACGCGGGCGCGCAAAATCGCCAGCGTCTCTTTGCCCGAAAAGCGCAGCGCCTGTTCGGGGAGTAAATCCGGCACGAACGATATTTCGCCGCGCTGATAGGCATCGAGGCGGCTTTGGCGCAGCGCCGCATCGCGCCAGCAATCCAGAAATTCTTGATACACTGTTGGAACCATTGCGTGAATGCCTGAAAAGCGGCACATCTCGACTGTCGCAGTCGAATCGAAATGTGACGCTCCTCAAGCGGCCTCATGTTCTGGAGAATCATACCTGTGGGGGACTAAGATTAAAACAAAGAATGAAGACGGATTAGTCAAGAAAAAAAATGACGATTTACCGCAACGATTCAGGCAGGCCATTCCGTTCATCTCGGAAGCGCGGAGAATTTCTGTTTCTGCAAGACACCCCCGCCCGAGATACTTGTAAAATACGCTGTTCTTCTCGTTTTTTGTGCCGTTATGGGAATGCATGCTGTTGTCATGATAATTTTTTTAAGCGCCATTAAAAAGGCTTGACAAAATCTGAGCCATTTCCGTAACTGTTGCAAGGAATGCCGGTTGAAAGTTCTTTTTCAATTATTGAATGCTTAACATGTTCAAGGAGGTGGTTGGCGGGAAACATATTGAACGGCGTTTGAAGTTCGTTGTTTCTGTCCACGAGGAGGTTGGCTTGTCAGATGGCTTTCTCCTCATTCATTCGATGCATGGTAAAAAAGGAGCATACGTATGAACTTTCGCAAACATGTCTTGTTCGAAACGTTGTTGACTGCCGGAATGATGATGGCGGGCATGGCATTCGCGCAGGAAAAAACCGTCGTGACCATCGCCTCTGGAACGGTCGGAATGGAAAAACAGTTGGTCGAGGAAGCGGCTGAGATTTACATGAAGGATCATCCCGATGTACAGGTTAAAACATTGGAAACGCCTGAATTGGCAACCGACCGCCTCGGCTTGTATCTGCAATTTTTCCAAGCCAAAAGCTCGGAAGTTGACGTGTATCAGATTGACGTGATTTGGCCGGGCGACTTGGCCGAACACCTTGTTGATTTGAACGAATACGGCGCCGCCGAGATGGCAAAAGAACATTTCCCGGCCATCGTCCAGAACAACACCGTTGACGGCAAACTCGTTGCCATCCCGTGGTTCACGGATGCCGGGCTGCTCTATTACCGCAAAGACCTGCTGGAGAAATACGGATTTGCAAATCCGCCGAAAACTTGGGCGCAATTGGAAGAAATGGCGCTGAAAGTGCAGGAAGGCGAACGCGCCGCGAACGCAGATTTCTGGGGGTTTGTGTGGCAAGGCAATGCGTATGAAGGCTTGACCTGCGATGCGTTGGAATGGGTATATTCAAATGGCGGCGGCAGCGTTATCGAGCCGGATGGCAAAATCTCCATCAATAACGAAAACGCGATTGAAGCGTTGGATCGCGCAAAAGGCTGGATCGGCAAAATTTCCCCGCAAGGCGTGACCGGCTTTGGCGAAGAAGACGCGCGCCGCATGTTTCAGGCTGGCAATGCGTTGTTCATGAGAAACTGGCCGTATGCGTATTCATTGGGCAATGCGGATGACAGCACGATTAAAGGCAAATTCGACGTTTGCCCGCTGCCCGGCAAAACGGAAGGCCAAAGCGCAGCAAGCCTCGGCGGCTGGCAGTTAGCCGTGTCGAAATATAGCAAAAACCCGAAAGTCGCGGCGGACGTAGCATTGACGCTGGCGAGCGCGGCAGAACAGAAACGCCGGGCGATCAAAGGGACGTTGAACCCGACGATCATGAGCCTGTACAAAGATCCAGAAGTGTTGGCAGCCGCCCCGTTCTTCGGCAGTTTGTACGATGTGTTCATGAATGCGGTTGCCCGTCCTTCCACGGCGACTGCGCCGAAATACAACGAGGTCTCCACGAAATTCTTCAACGCCGTGTATGATGTGTTGAACGGCAAAAAAGATGGCAAAACCGCTGTCGAAGAATTGGAACTCGACCTGCAAGACCTGCTTGAAAAATAAGGCTTAGAAGCCGGAGCCGCGCCGCGAGATGCGGCGCGGCATCTGCATTGCGCGGCGTTTCTTCGTCCTGTCAGGACGGCGAAACGCCTTATCAGTCAGTCACACCCACATTCATCATCAGTATCGCGGCGCAATGGTTTTCATTCCGTCAGCGAATCGTTTAAACTCTTTTTTTAAGGAGGGAAACACGCACATGAATACCCTCAAGAAGTGTCTAACCATCACATTGCTCCTGCTTCTCGCCATCACAGGCGCAGTCCGCCTCGTTCAGGCCGAAGAGAAGGTTGTCATCACCATGACCGGCAGCACGGTGGGAAAAGAAGGGGATTTGATTCGAAAAGGCGCGGATCTCTACATGCAGGCGCATCCAAATGTTGAAATCCGCATTATGGAAGTGCCTGATTCAACAACCGCCCGGTTGATGCTGTACCTCAAAAAAATGACCGCGCAAAGCCCCGAAATTGACCTGTATCAAATTGACGTGATTTGGACGGGCGAATTGGCCGATCATTTGGTTGATCTCCAGCAATACGGCGCAGGCACGATTCCCGCGCTCCATTTTCCAGCCTTGATTCAGAATAATACCGTCAATGGCCGCTTAGTCGCCATGCCCTGGTTTACAGACGCCGGGCTGCTCTATTATCGCACGGATTTGCTTGCCAAATACGGTTTTTCCAGCCCGCCCGCCACATGGGATGAACTGGAAAACATGGCGAAAACCATTCAAGACGGCGAAGTCCGCGACGGGAAAGAAAATTTCTGGGGCTACGTTTGGCAAGGAGATATTTATGAAGGCTTGCTCTGTAACGCGTTAGAATGGAGCGTTTCGCATGGCGGCGGCACGTTGATCAATCCGCACCGCCAAGTGACCGTCAACACGCCGGAATTTATTGCTGCGTTAGAGCGGACAAAAAACTGGATCGGCACGATCACGCCGCCCGCCGTGACAGGCTTTTTAGAAGATGACGCCCGCCGTTGGTGGCAGGGCGGCAATGCGGCCTTCATGCGTAATTGGCCGTATGTCTATGCCATGGCGAACGCCAATGACAGCCAGGTCAAAGGGAAATTCGCGGTGGCCCCGCTGCCCGGACTCACGCCGGGAACAGGCGCAGCCACGCTCGGCGGCTGGCAGTTAGCCGTCTCCAAATACAGCAAACGGCCTGATGTTGCGGCTGACATCGCCCTGTTCATGACCTCGCAGGAGATGCAGAAAATGCGGGCAATCGAAGGATCGTACAATCCGACCATCCCGAGCCTGTATCAAGACCCGGATGTCTTGAAAGCTGCTCCATTTTTCGGGGAGCTTTACGACGTGTTTACGAATGCCGTTGCGCGGCCTTCCTCGCAGACCGCTCCAAAATACAGCGCGGCCTCGCAACTCGTATTTACCGCCGTCCACGAAATCTTGACTGGACAAAAACGGGTGCAGGATGGTGTTGAAGCCTTGCAAGCCGATCTCGAAGACCTGCTTGCGAAATGAGTGATGACATGTATGAGATGGCTGTCAATCGCCTTGTTTCGCAGGCAAAAGAACGAGACGGTTGACGCGCATGGGAGAACAGAATATGAGCCAAACCTCAAAAAAAGAAGTTGATGAACTGACGAGGCGAGAACAAAGCGCCGCTTACAAATTGCTGGCGCCAACATTCGTCATTATTTTTCTTGTCGCGGTCTATCCTTTGGGTTCCGCCTTTTTGAAAAGTTTCACGAATGAAACGTTTGCGAGCAGCGCGCCGACCAAATTTGTTGGGTTGGATAATTATTTCCAACTGCTGGGCCTCACGTTTCGGACGCTGCCGCCGAAACAAAATTTCACGATCACAAGCGACGCGCTGACCGCTCTGCGCGGCAAGCAAGTGCCGGAAGAGGTCATGGCAAAGCTCCTGCCGCTCCAAGATGCTGCGTATAAGGGGCAGGATAAATTCGACGACGCCCTAAACAAGACGCTCGGCGAAGACGTGGCCTCAAAATATCGGGGCGTGATTGACAGCGTGATCAGCAAAACGATTGAGCGCGATCCAGCCACCAGAGCGATTATTTATGAATCGCCGGTGCAAGTGCTGCCGCGCAAGCCGAATCGCTACCGAGAAGTCGGCCAATTCTCGATGTTCGGCGCGCGAATTGTTCTCGGCGCGCGCGACCCCGCCTTTATTCTTGCCGTGAAAGATACCGTCATTTTTTCGGTGTGCACCGTGTTTTTAGAAACCGTGTTCGGCCTGCTGATTGCGCTGTTGATGAACACGACCTTCCCCGGACGCGGCGCAATGCGGGCGTTAATGCTCGTGCCGTGGGCGATTCCGACCGTTATTTCCTCGCGGGCATGGCAATGGATGTTTCAATCCACGCGCGCCGGATTTTTTAACGTGCTGTTCGAAAAATTCGGATTAGGAAACGGGCAAATGGCCTTTTTGCAGATGGAAGCGTGGCAAATGCCGGCGATGGTGGCGATTGACGTCTGGAAAACAACGCCGTTCATGGCGTTGCTGATTCTCGCGGGGTTGCAGTTGATTCCCGATTCGCTGTACGAAGCGGCGGATGTGGATGGCGCAAACAAATGGCTGCAATTCAAAGCGATTACGCTGCCGATGCTGAAGCCGACTATCGCGGTGGCGCTGGTGTTCCGCACGTTGGACGCCCTGCGCGTGTTCGATGTGTTCCAGATCGTGCTGGGGCAGTCGCGCTACTCGATGGGAAGCTATATTTACTATCAATTAATCAACAGCCGCGCCACAGGATATTCGTCCGCCGGCGGCGTGATTGTCTTTGTGTTGATTTTTGCGTTTGCCATGATATACATCAAAACGCTCGGCGTGCAAAACGAAGCGAACGACTAAGCCGAATGAGGCGTTGTGGAGGCGGCCTTTTCGCTCCGTTTTTCCAAACGGAGGGAGAAGGTTTCGATAAAAAGACATGGAAGAAAAAAAACCATTATACCAACAGATTATTTTCTGGGCATTGATTGCGCTGACGGCGATTTGGATGATCTTCCCGTTTTACTGGATGATCAACTCTGCGCTGAAAAACGAGGCGCAGTTGCAAATGACCCCGGCCACGTTCGTCCCGCGTGACCCGACGACGCAGGGTATTTCGTTCTCGTGGACAAATTTTCGCGCCGTGTTTCAGAACAAAAAATTCATGACAGGCATCTGGAATAGCATTATCGTGGCGGGCGTCAGCACGTTCATCGCCTTAGTGTTCGGCTCATTCGCCGCGTTTGCGTTAGGCAAACTGCATTTTCGCGGCAAAGAACCGGCCATGTACACGATTTTAGCCATGACGATGTTCCCGCAAATCGGCGTCTTATCCGGCCTGTACGCATTGATGAACTGGCTCGGCATTCCCGCGATTCCGTTCATGATTCTGTCGTACATGATGTTTATTCTGCCGTTTACGGTCTGGG
Source organism: uncultured Candidatus Moduliflexus sp. (assembly GCA_964498135.1). Taxonomy (GTDB): domain Bacteria; phylum Moduliflexota; class Moduliflexia; order Moduliflexales; family Moduliflexaceae; genus Moduliflexus. Next base: position 637 of record CAZCGG010000082.1, on the reverse strand, counting down.
TGCAGACTTCGTTCTTCGAGAGCTTGCCCGTGACAATTCTGCAAGCGGCGTATGTGGATGGCGCGTCGCCGTTCCAGACGTTTTACTTGATTCTGTTGCCGCTGACGGCGCCCGCGCTCGTGACGACCGGCTTATTAGCCTTCATTTCCGCGTGGAATGAATACCTGTTCGCCCTGACGTTCACGTCCGTCGAACCGGCGGCGCGGACGGTGACGGTTGCGATTGCCTTGTTTACCGGAGAAGTCTCGCGGCAAGAGCCGTTCGGCGAAATCATGGCGGCTGGCGTCATCGTGACGATTCCTTTGCTGATTCTCGTATTAATCTTCCAGAAAAAGATCATTGCCGGACTTACCGCCGGAGCCGTCAAAGGCTAATTTCTCCCCTCGCAGAAACGAAGTTTCTCCCAGAAACTTCGTTTCTCTCCCCTGTTTTTCGCGACATATTCCTTTAAATTGTTTCGATAAATATCAAATTAAATCTTGACAAAATTTTTATTTGATTAGATGAGTATAGAAATAAATTTGGTTATGAATTATAGAGGCAAGCGTTGATAATTGATAAAAGACTTCAAACGTCTTCAAGACGTTTGAAGTCTCGTCCTCCTAAGATATAAAAATCAATGCTCATATCTATTCTA
>CAZCGG010000081.1:13443-17617 GCA_964498135.1 uncultured Candidatus Moduliflexus sp. | reverse complement strand
TCGGCGCGCAGACGCTCATGCACGTTTTTATACATGACATTATTGACCTTAATCACGACATCGCGCGGCGACACGTTGTAATTCGTCGTGATGGTCGTATGCACGGTCTGCGCGATCATCATGATCAAGCCCGGCGTCACGCCATGCCCGGACACGTCGCCGATGCCGAGCCACAGCGTTTGATCTCGATCAAGCAGCACGTCGTAATAATCGCCGCCGACTTCCTCCGCCGGAAGCATGATCGCCGCGATTTCAAAATCAGGATGCAGATACGTATTATCCAACGGCAGCAACGCGGTCTGAATGCGCCGCGCCAAATCCATTTCAGCCTTCATGCGGACGTTTTCGTCCTTCAGCCGCTCGTTTAATTCCCGAATTTCGGCATACGCGACGGACAATTCCTGCGTGCGTTCTTGCACCCGGCGCTCAAGTTCATCATTCAGCCGCTGCCGCGCTTCTTCGAGGCGTTTGCGCTCGGTGATGTCTTCGACAATCCAAATCGCTCCTTGCGACAAATCATCGGACTGCACGGCCTGCCCATGCAAGTCGCACCAAAACGCCATCCCGTCTTTCTTTCGCATCTGGTGTTCGGCGGAATAGCATTCCCCCGCCGCCAGCAGCGCATACATTGATTTTCCGATTTCTTCAAAGGCAAGATCGGAGAGATACAACACCCGCGTGGGCTGCCCGCGCAATTCTTCGTCGCGATAGCCGAACATGCGCTCTAAGGCCGCGTTCGCCCAGATAAATTGCCGGTTTTTGAGAAACGCGATCCCGACCGGAACATGCTCGACAATCAGCGCGCGCTCCTTGAGAATGCGGTCGCGTTCCCGCTCCATGCGCAGCCGTTCGGTAATGTCGCGGGCAACCACCACCAAATAGGCGTTTTTGCCGAATTCGACAAATTTGATGCTGATTTCAACCGGCACCGCCTGGCCGTCTTGCGCGCCTAACGTCGTCGTCAGCGTCTCGTATCCGGCCTGTTCCGCCTGATTGGAAAACGCGGACATGATCTGCTTGGCAGCCTCCGCGTCAACCACTTCGCCAAACGACATGCAGAGCATCGCCGCCCTGCCGTAGCCGGACAAGCGGCAGGCGGTCTCATTCACATCCACCAGTTCCCCGCTTGCCGAATCAATCAAAAAAATGGCATCGTGACTCTGATTGAGCAGGGCTTGGAAGCGTTCCAACTCGTCCATTTTGCGCTGTAATTCCGCGTAATAGGTTTTCCGCGAGGAACGCTCCCCGAACCCAAGAATGCCTTCTCGCCACTTATCCCAGTCTTCGGTCGGGCTGGTAAACGTCGCAATCGGATCAAAGGGCTTCTTCATAAATAACCTCAATATCGCGTTTATTCGGTTTGCGCGGATTCGTCGCAATGCACGGGTCTTTGATGGCGTTGGCGGCGAGCGGCGCAATATCTGTCAGCGCGACGCCTTTCGCGCTCAGCGTTTCGCTGATGCCGACGGCCTGCTCCAAGCGGACGATCTCGTTCAAAATGGACGCTTTCTTCTGTTTCAAGGCCATTCCGCGCAAATCCAAGCCCATCGCTTCGCCGATGCGCAGGTAGCGTTCCGGCGAGGTTTCAAAGTTGAAATCCATGACATGCCGCAGCAGCATGGCGTTGCATTCGCCGTGCGGCAAATCGCTGTATCCGCCGAGGCTGTGCGCCATCGCATGAACGCCGCCCAAACTCGCGTTGGAGAAGGCTAATCCGGCTTCTAAGCTTCCTAACATAATCTGGCCCCGCAAATCAACGTTCTGCGGATGTTTGACCGATTCTGGCAGATGGCGCGTGACCAACCGAATCGCCTCCAGCGCGTGAATGTCGGTCATCGGCGAACTGCCGATGGACACGAAGGCTTCGATGGCGTGAACCAACGCATCCAGCCCGGTGTACGCCGTGAGCAACGGATCCATCGTGGTCAAAACAACCGGATCTATCAGCGCAATGTCAGGAACAACCGCTTTGCTGATAATCGCGATTTTCACTCGCGCCTGCGTGTTGTTAATAATCGCAAATTGCGACACATCCGCTGACGTGCCGCCGGTTGTCGGGATGCAGATCAACGGCGGCATCGGCGCGCCGACCTGATCCACGCCTTCAAACGTCAAAATATGCTGATGATTTGAGCTGACAATGCCAATGCCTTTGGCGCAATCCAGCACGCTGCCGCCGCCGACCGCGACAATCGCGTTGCAGCCTTCATTCTGGTAAATTTCCGCGCCGTTCATCACTTCCTCAGCTTTCGGATTCGGCGTCAAGTTCGAAAACATCACATGGGGAATGCCCGCCTCATCGAGGCTTTTGGTGACATCTGCGACCCAGCCAGCCAACAGAACGCCGGGATCGGTCACGACTAAAATTTTCCGCGCTTCAAAATGATGCGCGTATCGCCCGGCGAGTTCTCGCGCGCCTACGCCAAAAATAAATTCCGGCGCAACGAATTTCCGCAAGTTCAGGTTAATTCTATCGCGGTAATTCTCGATCCGCTCATCCGTTGTCATGTTCATAATACTGTCCTCCGAGAAAGAGTGTTTCTATTATTTTTCACGACAAGAACATAAGACACGCGCACCCACAAACCGTAAAAAAATTTCATTGAGCGACGCATTCGCCCTTTTGGGGAAAATGCGAACGCCTCCATATACAATGTCAATCAATAATGGCAAAAGTCAAGAAACAACAAGGAACAAAATGATTAGACCTCTTGCATACGTCATGATTTCCTCGACACCCCGTTCGCGCCGAGCCTGTCGAAGAGCGGATGTCAACGGTCAAGCGCGCCCTTCGACAGGCTCAGCGCGAACGGAAGAGACTTTCGCAAGAGGTCTATTATATCATTACTTTCGACGATTCCGCGCTGACAAGGCGAGCGCAGAAGAATCCGTCGAACGGCGGGCGCGGCGGCTCGATGCGCAAAAAGCCGTCCGCCGTGACGCTGGAATGGAGCGTTTCGGGCAGATGCGGCAGCAGCGATTCAACCTGAAAGCCCTCGACGCGCCGCAAAAATTCCGCAACCGCCTCTTCATTTTCTTCCGGCTCAGTCGTGCAGGTGCTATACACCAGCACGCCGCCCCGCCGCTTCAGCAGCGTCGCCGCATGCATCAGCAGCCGAAGCTGCAAATCAGACAATTCGGCGATGTCGGCAGGCCGCCGCGTCCATTTCGCTTCGGGCTGCTTTCGCAACACGCCGAAGCCGGAACACGGCGCGTCCACGAGAATGCGATCATAGCCGTCTTTCGGCTTGCTGGGCAGATCGCTCACGGTCGTCATTTCGCCGCAGAACGGGCGGACATTCATGACGCCCATCCGCTTGCATAACGCTCGCAGCCGGTTGATTTTCCCTTGATGCGCGTCGGCGGCCGTGATTTTGCCGCGATTCTGCATCAATTCCGCGATCTGCGTGGTTTTCACGCCCGATCCGGCGCATGTTTCCAAAATCTGCTCGCCGGGCTGAGGATCAAGCGCGAACGCAATGACCATCGAAGAGGCGTTCTGCGTCATCCAACGCCCCTGCCGCGTGCCGTCTAATTGATGCAGCGGCGGCGCGCCCGCGAACGTCACGCCGGGCAGATTTCCCGGCAGGCGCTCCGCAACGATGCCGTGCGCCGCCAATTCCGCAATCGCTTCCGGCACGGATGTTTTCAGCGAATTCACCCTGAGCGTCGGGGAAGATGGCTGATTATGCATGCGGCAGCATTCTTCCGTCTGCGCTTCGCCGATTCGCGCAATCCACCGCGCCACCAGCCATTCTGGGAACGAGTGCGCGGCGGCGATGCGCGTGACCGGATCGGCGGCGGTTTCCGGCGCGCGCAGATTGCCGCGCTGTCGGTCAAGCTGGCGCAGCGAGCCATTGACGACGCCTTTTGCCACCTGCTCAGGAAGTTTGATGGATGCATGATATTTTCCGGCAAGGTTGACCGCTTCGTTAATCGCGGCGGACGCCGGAACGCGGTCTAACATCAACAACTGATACGCGCCCATCCGCAGAATCCGGCGCAGCGGCGGCTCATTCGCCTCCATCGGCTTTTTGCAGACTTGATCCAAAAACCAATCCAGCCGTTTCTGCCAGCGCGCGACGCCGTACACCAATTCCGTCACAAAGGCGATGTCTCTGGGATCGGCAAAGTTGGCGTTGGGCAATTCCACGTCAAGCAGCAGGTTGGCATA
>CAZCGG010000081.1:5098-13343 GCA_964498135.1 uncultured Candidatus Moduliflexus sp. | reverse complement strand
TTCACGTGAACATTTCATTTGACAGAGAACGCAGGCCGCCCCTATCATGACATCACATCAGTGATTAAAAATAATGTTCTGAATTTCTCGCGCCAAGACGCCAAGAATCTGGAACAGGAGTCTTGGCGTCTTGGCGCGAAATCAAAAAAATTATTGACAGGACTTACGCATAGTGGTTCGACAAGCTCACCACGAACGGGAAAATGTCTCATCCGTTCGGCCTGAGCTTGTCGAAGGCCGCATCATTTTGCGTAAGTCCTGATTGATAATTACGTCGGTTTTTTTATTCCATCAACGCAGACGTTTCGGCGTCCCGCGCGGGATGATTGCGAAACGCAGCCCCACGTCGTCATGAAAATTCAAGCAGTGCGCGGATTTAAAGATATTTTACCGGCGGAAATCGGCCTTTGGCAGAAAATTGAAGCCGAAGCGCGGCGCGTCTTCGAGTTGTACGGCTATGCCGAAATTCGGACGCCCGCGTTGGAAAAAGTCGAACTCTTTTCGCGCGGCGTCGGCGAAGAAACCGACATCGTGCAGAAAGAAATGTATATTCTTGAAAACGAGCGCGAAGGGAACATGGCCTTGCGCCCCGAAGGCACGGCGTCCGTCGTGCGGGCGTATAACGAGCATAACCTTGCGGCCGCGAACCCGGCGCCGGAAAAACTTTATTACCTGCTGCCGATGTTTCGGCATGAACGCCCGCAGGCCGGTCGTTTTCGGCAATTTCACCAAATCGGCGCGGAGGCGCTGGGCATTGATCATCCAGCGATTGACGCCGAAATGATTGCGTTGGTGTTCACGCTGCTGAATCGCCTGAACGTGACGAATTTCGAGGTGCAGTTGAATTCGGTCGGCTGCAAAACGTGCCGCCCGGTATATCGGGAAAAATTGAAAGCGTATTTGGCCGGTTCGCTGGATCGCTTGTGCAAAGATTGCCAAACCCGTTTCGAGCGCAACACGATGCGCGTGCTGGATTGCAAAAATGAGCAGTGTCAGGCGATTATCGCCGCCGCGCCGATTATGACGAATCATTATTGCGACGCCTGCCGCGCCCATTTTACCCAAGTGCAGGACTATTTGGGCTTGCTCGGCGTGCCGTTCGCGCTTCAGCCGCGCATGGTGCGCGGGTTGGATTATTACGTCCGCACGGCGTTTGAATTTGTCTCGTCGTCATTAGGAGCGCAGAGCGCGATGCTCGGCGGCGGGCGCTATGACGGCCTGTCCGAAGACATCGGCGGCGAGCCGCTGCCCGGCGTCGGCTTTGCGGCGGGCGTGGAGCGCGTGATTGCGCTGATGCAGGCGGATTGCCCGCCGAAGCGGAATGACGTGTTTATCGCCGTGCTTGGCGCGTCCGCGATGAATGCGGCGGTCGCGTTGCAGCGCGATTTGCGGAACGCGGGCATTCGGACGGAAATCGAATATCAGCCGAAAAGCCTGAAAAGCCAGATGAAAAAAGCCGGGAAATTGGGCGTGGTGGCGACGGTCATCATCGGCGAAAACGAAGTGCTGCGCGGCAAATTCGCCGTGCGCGACATGGCCGAAAGCACGCAGAATGAGGTTGAGGCTGCTTGCCTTGTTCAAGCGTTGCAATCGCTGCTTAAAAGGTCATGAATATGCCAAATTCGTATGATGTTATTATTATCGGCGCGGGACCGGCGGGGATGTTCGCCGCGCTGGAATTAGTGAAAAGCCAGCCGTCGCTCCGCATTGCGATGCTGGAAAAAGGGGCGATCCGCAAGCCGGGCGACTGGAAAAGCATTATTTCCGGCTGGGGTGGCGCGGGCGCGTTCAGCGACGGCAAATTGACGCTTTCGCCGTTGGTCGGCGGGCATCTGCTCGATTTCATGCCTACGGACGCCTTCGAAGAGCTTATGCGCTACGTGGATAGCCTCTATCTGCAATTCGGCGGCGATCCGGATAGGCTGTTCGGCGGCGAAACCCCATTAGTAAGCGAGCTGCGGCGCAAATCGCTGGCGGCCAATCTGCAATTAGTCACCTACCAAATCCGCCATTTGGGGACGGATAAGGCGTATGCGATTGTCGAAAACATCCGCGAGCATTTGCAGGCGCGCGGCGTGGAAATCGCCGTCAATACGGAAGCCGTGACCGTCAATCATGACGCCGATCTGTTTGAAGTCGTCTGCAAAACGGGCGACGCGGGCGAATTGGCTGTGTTTAAAGGCCGCTACGTCATTCTTGCGCCGGGGCGCGAAGGCGCGGAATGGTTCGTCAACGAAGTGAAGCGGCTCGGCCTGAAAATGCGGAACAAAGGCGTGGATGTCGGCGTGCGCGTGGAAGTTCCGGCGGACACCCTGAATCACATCACGGAGCAGCTTTACGAACTCAAGGCGATTTATTACAGCCAAACGTTCGACGATAAAGTGCGCACGTTCTGCATGTGTCCATCCGGCTTCGTGTCGATGGAAAATTATCGCGGCCTCATCACGGTCAACGGCCACAGTTACGCCAGCCGCAAGTCGAATAACACCAATTTCGCGCTGTTGGTGACGGAGACGTTCACTGAGCCGTTCGATGATCCATTGAAATACGGGCAAAGCATCTCGCAGTTGGCGAATTTATTGGGCGGCACGGTGCTGGTGCAGCGTCTCGGCGATCTGCGCGGCGGCCGTCGCTCCACGCCAGAACGCATCGAGCGCGGCTTGGTCACGCCGACGCTGAAAACCGCCACGCCCGGCGATCTCAGCCTCGTGCTGCCGTACCGGCAGATGGTGGACATTTTGGAGATGCTGGACGCGCTCGACCGGATTGCGCCGGGCATTGCGAGCAAACATACGCTGCTGTACGGCGTGGAAATCAAATTTTACAGCTCGCACGTCGAGATGCGCAATGGCTTTGAAACCGCGATTGACCGGCTGTATGCTGTCGGCGACGGCGCGGGCATTACGCGCGGGCTGATGCAGGCGTCCATGTGCGGCGTCTTGGCGGCGCGGCACATTGTCAGCCGCTAAGTTGCGAACGTCTCTGAAACATTTATTTCAGCGCGATTGTTTCGATTTTTTTCTTTTCACGAAAAAATTTGTTGACGATTTCGAATGATTTTTCTATGCAGAATAACGATACGCGAACGGACGAGGCAGAATGCCCCGTTTTGTCGCTGGAGTGCGCCACAATAACCCAAGAGTTATTAACGAGGTTCAAGGAGGACACACATGAGCGTCAAAGTTGCAATCAATGGATTTGGGCGAATTGGCCGAATGGTGTTTCAGGCGATTTGCGATCAAGGCTTGTTAGGCAAAGAAATCGATGTCGTGGCGGTGGTTGATGTCTCGACGGACGCCGATTATTTTGCCTATCAAATGAAATATGATTCCGTTCACGGCAGATTCAAACATGACGTGAAGACGGAAAAAAGCGATCCGGCAAAAGGAGAAAATGACACGCTGGTCGTGAACGGCAATAAAGTCAAATGCGTTGCCGCCGTGAAAAATCTGGCAGACCTGCCGTGGAAAGCGCTCGGCGTGGAATATGTTATCGAATCCACCGGCTTGTTCACGGAATCGGAAAAAGCCAAAGGCCATCTGGACGCGGGCGCGAAGAAAGTCATTATCTCCGCTCCGGGCAAAGGCGATGTGAAAACCATCGTCATGGGCGTGAATGAAGGCGAATATGATGCCGCGAAACACAATATCGTTTCGAATGCGTCCTGCACGACGAACTGCCTCGCGCCTGTTGTGCATGTGCTTCTGAAAGAGGGCATCGGCGTTGAGACCGGCTTGATGACGACGATTCACTCCTACACGGCCACGCAGAAAACCGTTGACGGCCCCTCGAAGAAAGATTGGCGCGGCGGCCGCGCGGCGGCAATCAACATCATTCCTTCCACGACCGGCGCAGCGAAAGCGGTCGGCGAAGTGCTTCCCGCCACCAAAGGCAAAATGACCGGCATGTCCTTCCGCGTGCCGACGCCAGATGTTTCTGTCGTGGATTTGACTTTCAGAGCGACCCGCGACACCTCGATTGAAGAAATTGACAGTTTGCTGAAAAAAGCGGCGCAGACCTACCTGAAAGGCATTCTCGGCGTGACGGACGAAGAAGTGGTGTCAACGGATTTCATCCATGATGATCGCTCTTCGATTTACGATTCGCTCGCGACGCTCCAGAATAACCTGAAAGGCGAAAAACGTTTCTTCAAAGTTGTCTCATGGTATGACAACGAATGGGGTTATTCCAACCGCGTCGTGGATTTGGTCAAATACATGATGAAGAAGTAAGCAAGCGCTTTGAAATCCGGCGGTTTCGGGAAGCGCATTCCTGAAACGCCTGCAATGCCGTTCTATGAAAATCCAGAGGAGGAAACGCCTTCTCTGGATTTTTTATTTGCGAAGGAGTTTACTGATATGGCAGAAAACACAGCACTTCCGAACAGATGGATGATTGCGATCATGGGCGTCCTGATTCAACTCTGCTTAGGGACGGCTTATGCGTGGAGTTACTTCCAAAACCTCGTGATGAAAGTCGGGGGATGGTCGAATGCGCAAGCGGCATGGACATTCAGCATTTTGATTTTCATGCTTGGCGTGGCGGCGGCGTGGGGCGGAATGAATTTGGCGAAATTCGGTCCGAAAGTCTTAGCCATGATTGGCGGCGCGTTGTACGGGATCGGCTGGATGATCGGCGCGTATGCTCTGTCCGTGCAAAGCCTGCCGTTATTGTACGTCTTCGGTTTTATCGGCGGGATCGGCTTAGGCTTGGGCTACGTGACGCCGGTAGCGACGGCTTCGAAATGGTTTCCCGATAAACAAGGCTTCGTGACCGGCATGGTCGTCATGGGCTTTGGCTTGGGCGCATTGCTGATGTCGAAAGTCCTCGCGCCGATATTCATGGGCATGACGGGGAACAATCTTGTCACGGTGTTTACCTATGTCGGCATCTTTATGATTGTCTTCATCTGCGTTCCGGCGTCTTTTCTGCGCATGCCGCCTGCCGGATATGTACCCGCCGGGTACACGCCGCCCGCAGCAAGCGCAACCGCACAGCAAGCGCAAGCCACCGCAACCACAGGCGAATGTCTGGCTTCGCCGAAGTTTCTCATGATGTGGCTGATTCTGTTCCTGAATATTGTCGCGGGAATCATGTTCATCGCCTTTCAGTCGCCATTATTGCAGGATTTGCTCAAATTGAAAATGGATCCGGCCACCGATTTTAAAGATCCGACGGTAGTCGCTTCGTTAGCGGCGGCGGGCGCAACGCTGATTGCGATCAGTTCGCTGTTCAACGGCATCGGACGCTTTTTCTGGGGCGGCCTGTCTGACAAAATCGGACGCATTCAAGCGTTCCGAATCATGTTTGCGACGGAAATTGCGGCTTTTCTGATGCTATTAGCCGTGAAAAATCCGTGGCTATTTGGCATTCTCGTCTGTTACGTGCTGCTCTGCTACGGCGGCGGATTCGGCACGATGCCGTCGTTCGTGAAAGACGTGTTTGGCGTCAAGCTGATGCCGGTCGTTTATGGCGTGATTTTAACGGCATGGGGCTGCGCGGGCGTTGTCGGCCCGCAGCTTGTCGCATATATGAAAGATAATTTCGCGGCGAAAGCCGGGCAATATTCCTTTGCCGCAGGCGCAGTCATTCTGCTCACGGGCTTGATGATTTCCTTCCTGCTGAATAACGCGCCGTTTGCGCCGAAGTCGAAATAAATCAGCGAAACGCGGTCAAGCATGTCAATGATGCTTGACCGCATTGACGACGAAATCAAAATTTCGCATTCTCTAAAATTAACGCTCCAATAGAGAAAGAATATGATGCCTATTGATCGAATCATCGTGATTGTGCTGGACAGCGTCGGCATCGGCGAGCTCCCCGATGCGGCGGCGTATGGCGACGCCGGAAGCCATACGCTCGGCAATATCGCCCGCGCGGTCGGCGGCTTGAATCTTGCCAATTTCCAGCGTTTGGGGTTGGGGAATATCGCGCCGCTTTCCGGCATTCCGCCGACGGACGCGCCGCTCGCCTCATACGGGAAAATGGCGGAACGCTCCGCCGGAAAAGATACCACGACCGGCCATTGGGAAATGATGGGGTTGGTCTTGGAAGAGCCGTTTCCAACCTATCCGCAAGGCTTTCCCGCAGAGGTCATCGCGGAATTTACCCGCCGAACCGGGCGGGAGATTCTTGGGAATATTCCCGCTTCTGGGACGCAGATTCTTGATGCGCTTGGCGCGGAGCATCTCGCCACCGGCAAGCCGATTGTCTATACTTCCGCCGACAGCGTGTTCCAGATTGCCGCGCATGAAGAAGTCATTCCGATTGACGAGCTTTACAAAATGTGCGAGCAAGCCCGCGAGATGCTGCAAGGCAAGCACGGCGTCGGCAGGGTGATTGCCCGCCCGTTTATCGGCCAGCCCGGCAATTTCAGCCGCACCAGCCGCCGCAAGGATTTTTCCCGGACGCCGCATCTGCCGACCGTGCTTGATTCCGCGAAAGCGAACGGCTATCCGGTCACGTTTGTCGGCAAGATTGATAATATTTTTGCCAATCAAGGTTTGACCGGCGGCAGCCATACCACGAACGACATGGCCGGGCTTGACGCGACTATCGGCTATATGCGCGCGCAGGAACGCGGCATAATTTTGACGAATCTCTGCGATTTTGACATGCTGTACGGGCATCGGAATAATGTCGCGGGCTATGCGCAGGCACTGCGCGACGTGGACGCGAGGCTGCCCGAATTGCTCAGCGCGGCGCGCGGCGGCGATCTGCTCATCATTACGGCGGATCACGGCTGCGATCCAACCACGCCCGGCACGGATCATACGCGCGAATACGTGCCGTTATTGGCGCATCATCCGTCGCCGAAGCAGGGCGTCAACCTCGGCATTCGAGCGACGTTTGCCGATGTAGCCGCCACGATTGCGGACGCGCTTCATTTGGAAACTCCGCGATGGGGGAGCAGTTTTGCGTCTTTGCTATGAAACCAATGGAACAGGACGAGATTGCTGAAATTGTTGAGTTGCCGTTGGAAGATGTGCTTGACTTGCATCCATTTGCGCCGGAAGACCTGCGCTATTTAATCAACGACTATCTTGATGCGGCGTATGAGGCGGGGTTTCCTAACGTGCGGATTATTCACGGAAAGGGAATCGGGGCGCAGCGCGACATCGTGCGTTCTCTCGCCTCGCGCCATCCGCATGTCGCCGCCATCACGCCCGCCCCGGAAGAGGCGGGCGGCTGGGGCGCGACGATTATCAGCTTTGCGAGAGATCGCGCGAAAAACGGCGTTGAACAGAAAAGCCCAGTTTCTTGAAGAAACTGGGCTTTTTTATCGAATTGCATAAAAAAAGCGACGTTTCTTGAAGAAACGCCGCTTTTTATGCGTTCTTTATTTCTTGCCTTGCTTTTTCAATTTCGCCAATCCCAAGAGGCCAACGCCAAGCAACAACAGCGTCGCCGGTTCCGGCGTCGCTACCATGCTGATTTCAAACACGCGCAAATCATGTTCAAACGTCATGTAAATTTTGCCGTTCCGGTAAGCCAACCCATCCGGGTCGGGAATGTACCGGACATCGTTATTATCAACAATGGTCGTTTTATACGATTCGCCCGTCAGCTTGGCATAATCGCTTTCCGCGCCGACAAACAAGTCCGCTAAGTTGATCGTCTGCGTCACGCGATTTGTCGCAATGTCATACAGCAATAATTGCCGATTTAACGGATTAGCATAATCGGTCGTGCCGATAATCAACGACGTTTCGGTCGCGCCTAACCCAAGCAGATTGACGCCGATATTCAGCGTGTCAACGATTGTTCCCTTTACAGGGTCAATTTTCACGACATTTTTTGTCGCTTCGCAACTGACGTAAATAAATCCGTTCAGATACGCAGAACCTTCCGGTTGTTTGCACGCCGTGCCGCTCAAAGCGGCCATGTACGACACTTTTCCATCCACTGCGGCGGTATCTTTATACACGCCGCCAGTTGTAATCAAATTGTTCGCCACGAAAAGGTTCGTGCCGTCGCTCGCTAACCCCACCGGATTGAACGTTCCTTGAGAACTATAATTGAATGTGTTTACAACGCTTGTATCCTGCAAATTCACGCCAATCAATTGTTTTTTAAGAAGATACGTTTCCAGATAGGTCTTACCGTTCGGCGAACTTGTAATCCAAAGCGTCCCATCATTCGTAAAATCCAACCCTTCAAATGAGGTTTTCGCGGCATCAAATTTACCGGTAAAATCGTAAATCGCCGTTAATGATGCGGCATCCGCAGACGCGGCAGTCATCGT
>CAZCGG010000081.1:0-4998 GCA_964498135.1 uncultured Candidatus Moduliflexus sp. | reverse complement strand
TAAAATCGTAAATCGCCGTTAATGATGCGGCATCCGCAGACGCGGCAGTCATCGTCGCCATCCCCATAAACAAGCCCAATATTGCAAATTTCTTCATCATAAATTTTCCCCCTTGATGTAGATGAGTGGTTTTCTTTCGCGCAACATAAATAGTTATCAACTAATAAAGCAAACATCATGCCAACTTCTGCAAAACGCCGCTATTACGCGAAATCGCGCTAAGAACCGCCAACGAAAACACGCGGCGCGTGTAAATTTTTTCGACATGCTGCGGGCGCAATGCCGAACTTATCGCCACAATCGTCCCATAACGCAAGGAAACATCTTGAGTTGCGCGCATGTAAAATTTTCCGACAGGCGAATTTCGGCGGAAAACGGCGAATTGAGGACGGAGACCACGCCAATAAAAAGACCTGACAAGTTTCGAAAACCTGGCAGGCCTGATTCAATGCTCATAAAAATAAAAAAGGGAAAAACAGTGATGAGGCCATCGCAACTGTTTTCCCCGGCGAGTCTTCTAAATAGCGGTGTTACGCGCTGACAGCCAACGCATTGACTTTTTTCGTCAAGCGCGATTTTTGGCGGGCGGCTGTATTTTTATGAACAATCCCTTTGCCCGCAATGCGATCAATAATAGAAATCGCTTCTTGCAATGCCGTTTGGGCAAGCTCTTTGTTCTTTTCATTTAACGCGGCTTCAACATTTTTGATCACATTTTTAAACCGTGTTTTATACGCCCGATTCCGCAACCGTCGGACTTCATCCTGCCGTATTTTTTTAACTGCTGACTTATGATTCGCCATAGCGACTACCCAACCTCCTACCCCAAATGATGAATATGAACGGTGAATTCTTCTGTAAAGACGTGTGAAAATCGCATCTATTAAAGCGCGGATTTACTGTCAAGGATTTTTCCGTCCTGAAAAGAGAAAAACTGAAAAATTTTCTTGCGAAATTCCGACGCGCAGGCGAAAAACTGTCAGACACCTTCAAGGTGTCTGACAGTTCTCCTTGACCACAACCTTCTGTGTCTTTACAGAGACGCTCTAAATTTTTTCAGGAGTGCCAACGGACATGTTTCATTTTTTTGAAGACGCTCTCCCTGAAGAGCGGGTAAAACGGCTGTTAGCGCAGGGCGAACGCCTGTATCGGCGCGGAAAGGAGCGCGAAGGCATGCAAAAGTTCGCGGAAGCCGCCGCCCTGCTCCCCGAATCCCCGCGCCCGCGCCTATTATTGGGGCGAGCGCACAGCAAGCAGCAGGAATACGACCTTGCGCTCAAGCAATATTATCAAAGCCTCTACTTTTGCGATATGGCCGACGAGCCGGGCATTCTCTGCGAAATCGCGCTGGTCTATCTGCGGCAGCGCCGCTATGATTTGGCGGAGGAAAAATTGCGCAACGCCCTGCGGATTGACGCGAATTTTCGCGCCGCACTGAACGGCCTGATTCATATTTACCTCGAAACCGGGCGCGTCAGCGAGGCCATCGAAACGCAAACCCGCGCATGGCAGCAGACGCCTGATGATTGCGGCGCGTTGCTCCGCATCGCCGCATCCTGTCGGCAATTGGGCGAAAACGCCAAAGCGCGGCAGATTCTCGAAGAAGCGCTGCCCGCGTTTCAGGCACGATTTGACGCGGCGGATGCGGCGCTGTTTCAGCAAGCCTTGCGTGAATCGCGCCTGCCCGACGGCGCGGAATTCGGCCTGAAAGAATGGCTGCTGACGGCTTCCGGGAGCATCTGCCTCGGTAGCGCGGACGACGGCCTTGCGCTCGCAGTCATGCGTTTCGGCCACATCGAGCGGCGTCACGTCGTCTGCGCGGCCGCCCGTTTTTTGGCGATATTTGCCGAATTTTCATGGGAAATCGAGGCTGTCGCGGCGGCGGAAAAGCCGTCCATGATGTTTGCCGCCCTGATTGCCCGTCTGCTCGGCCTTCCGCTAAAATCTCCGGCGAGCCTCACGAAACAATCCGCTGTGCTGATTTGCCAATGGCATGCCGGAAACGCCCGCCGATTCAAGGCGATCAACAAAATTCGCCGGCGGGTGCGCGCGGCCGTCACGCTGGCGATGTTCGCCGATGTGGACGAGCAAACCGACCTCCAGCCAAATCTGCCGGACATTATCGGCATTCCGCTTGCGCCGCGAGCGAAACTCCGGTGGGAAAACGCCGACAAAAGCGTCGGCAGCGCCTATCGTGAGCGCGAATTTTGGGGGAGCGTCGCCGCGCCGGTCGAGGAGATTCTCGCGCAATGCTGTCAGGCCGCGTATGCGGCGCAAGACGAACGGAGCATGGCCGCGCAGCGCGACTATTACCGCCGCGAGCCACTTTTGCTGCGCGAACATCTGCGCCCGGCCGCGCCGCCGCGCGAATTGGCCGCCGCCGAACATGATACCGTCCAGCATGCGCTACCGCCCGCTTGCGAGGTGATTGCGCCGATTCAGCGCGGAGAAGCGTCGGTCTGCGATGCGCTTGCCGCCGCCTCGCCCGATCATCAGGCCGCCCGCTTTTTCGCGCTCCTGCGGCTGCCCGAAACGCCGCCGCAGGACGAGCGCTTGAATGATTCGCTCACGCGGCTGCTTTTCGAATCGAGCGAACACTGGCTGCGCCGCACAATTCTTGAGTATTGGCTGACCGCAGGCCGCCTTGACCGCCTCATCGCCGTTTGGGAAGCCGCCGACGCCGATCTGCCGCTGAAATGCCTGACGCTTGACATCTTGTGCGGCTCAACGGATCGCCGCGTATCGTTGGTGCTGGTTCGCGCCCTGCTCAGCCCGGAGGAAGCGATCCGGCGTGCGGCGGCCGCGCATCTCAATCGTCTCGATTACTCCGCCGCGCTCGCGCCGCTGTTCGACGCGCTGCTGCGTGATATTCCGGCGATTGCCGCGCCCGCCGTCCGTTTTTTGGCGGAAATGCGTTTCAACCTGCTGCTGCCGCATCTTTCCGGCCTGCTGGCGCATGAAAGCGCGGAAGTCGTTCTCGCCGCCCTGAACGCGATTCAGGCGCATCAAGACCGCTCATGCGTCGAGCAGGTCGCGCGGCTGCGACTTTCGGCGGATGCGCGGATTACGGAGCAAGCGATTCGGACGCTCGGCGCGATTGGCGCGCTGGAACGCGACGGCGACTTGTTTGCGTGGCTTGAGCATGACGATCCGGCCTTGCGCGTCGCGGCAACGGAAAGCCTGATTCGCTTGGAGCGCGGGCGTTCCATCCTGTTTCTGTTCGAACGCCTGCGCAAGGAATCGCCGGAGGCGCAACTCAAATTGCTCGCGCTGTTTGACGAATTCGGCGATCTGGACGCTATGCCGTTTCTTGCCCAATTTGCCGAGCAGCACGGCGATTCGCTGCCGGTGGCGCAGATTGTGATGCGCGTTTTTGCGCGGCGGCCGCATCTCCGCTGCCTGCCGTTTGCCAGAAAAGCCGCCGCGCGATTCCCGCGCGAGGAGATTTTGCAAGCCTATATCGCCATCGTCGCCGCCATCGGCGAGGAAAAAGATCACGAGACGCTGATCGCCTTGTTAGGCCAGCCGCCGACGATTCAATGTCAGGCCGCAGGCGCGTTGACGCGGCGCGGATGTGGGCGATACCGGCGAATTTTGCTGGACAATTTCCGTTCGCGGAAACGCGCGGCCAATTTCGCGGCAATGGACGCGCTGGCCGATTTGGCGGACGAAGAGAGCCTGCTGCTGCTCTGTTCGGCCTTGACGGAAGCGTCTCCGCCGCACGACCGGAAAATCGCCGAATTGCTGTTCACGCACGGTCGCGACAGCCGTTATGCGCGCTTTTTCCGAGATTGCCCGCCGGAAGCGCGCGACGCGCTGCGTCATGGGCTGCTTCGCGCGCTCGCCGCCAGCGCCGCGCTCGACGAGGCGGCGCAAGCCTGCGACGCGCTCGGCTTCGCGCTGGCTTCGCAGGCGCATTCTGAAATTCAGGCAATGGCAGAGGACGCCGGGCATTCGGCGGTCGCGCGCTGCGCCGCCATGCAGTGGCTCGCCGCGCATGATGGCGACGCAAGCCGCCGCCTGTTTGAGCGCGCTCTGCACGATCATGATTTGGACGTGGCGAACACGGCGTTTTTGCTGCTGCAATCGGCGCGACGCCTCCCGCCCGCCGCATGACGCGGCTCATTGAGATATTTTTGGGAAGGAACGCAGATTCTTCTTGACCGTCTCCGCCCTTTCTGCGTCGTGGATTATGAGTCATGAGGATTAAAAACCGCAACGAAAAAACGTCACAAGTTTCTTCCTGTCGCCGCCAAGCGCCTTGATTGCGCTCCCCGCGTGGCAAGATCTCAAATTTGCGTAATTTTTGCGTTCGCTGTCATTTCATCAGTTAAAATTTAAAAATTTATTGGGAGTTGTATGGTTCAGATTGGAAAATTTCAAACATTGCCGGTCGGCAGGCTGGTTCCATTTGGCGCATATTTAACGACAGACACTCCGGGAGAGGAAATTCTGCTCCCGAATAATCAATTACCGCCGGACGTCAAGGTCGGAGACGCGCTTGAGGTCTTTATTTACCGCGATTCGGAAGACCGGCTGATTGCCACGCAGAAAAAGCCGTTTGCGCAAGTCGGCGACATCGCTGCGCTGAAAGTCGTGGAAACGACGGAAGTGGGCGCGTTTTTGGATTGGGGGCTGGAAAAGGATTTATTCCTGCCGTTTCGCGAGCAAAAATATCGCATTCATGCCGGAAAACGTTGCGTTGTCGCGGTGTATCTCGACAAAAAAGATCGCCTGTGCGCGACGATGGATATTGAAGACCGCCTGCGCGCGGATAGCCCGTATCAAAAGGATGACCTCGTGCAGGGGAGCGTGTACGCGGTGAAAGAGGATTTCGGCGCGTTCGTCGCGGTGGAAAATCTTTACGCCGGATTCATCCCGAAAAATGAATATTTTGCGCCGATTCACATCGGCGATCAACTTGAGTTGCGCGTGGTGATGGTGCGCGACGATGGCCGATTGACGGTTTCCCCCCGCCAATTGGCGTATAAACAGATT
>CAZCGG010000080.1:6621-17632 GCA_964498135.1 uncultured Candidatus Moduliflexus sp. | reverse complement strand
GATTTGACACGCGAAATCAAGATTTCGCACTCCTAAAAATTAACGTTCCAGTGTAGTAATTGATAATATTCCTCGAACTATGCTGTTCGCTGGACAGCGCGTCATCGTCTATATTTATGCTTTTCTCCTTGTTCTTTCTCAACAAGTTACCATATTTTTATCAACGCCTGAACCAGTAGCGACACGCTAGCCACCGCTAACCAGCAGCAGAATCCCAAAAATATTGGTTTAAAACCATGTGAAATCAATTTCTTCAAATGCGTATTCAACCCGATTGCTGTCATCGCCATAACGATGCCGAACTTTCCACACGTGACCAATATACGTGATGCTGATTCAGGGATCGCCACAAACGTATTGATTATTGCGACAACGACAAAACCAATCACAAACCATGGAAAGACTTGCGAGAATTTATATGTGCCGCCGTCTGGAGATTTGTTGGTTTTTTTAGCCATATACAGCGCCAGCGCAAGTGTGATTGGCACGATCATTAAGGTTCGCGTCAACTTCACAATCGTTGCAAAAGTCAGGGCAACATCATTCCCTGCCGCGGCGCTCCAAGCCGCACTTGCCGCCACAACAGACGACGTATCATTGATCGCCGTGCCTGCCCACATGCCAAAACCATAATCCCCCAGTCCAAGCGCATGACCTAACAGCGGAAAGATAAAAACCGCAATGACATTAAACAAAAAAATCGTGGACAATGCATGCGCGACATCCTCGTCTTTAGCCTGAATGATCGGGGCTGTCGCCGCAATAGCCGAGCCTCCGCAAATGGATGTTCCCACTCCAATCAAGATAGACATATTTCCATACAGTTTCAACGCCTTGCCAACCAAAAACGCCGTCACAAAGGAAGCCGATAACGTGAAGACCATGACCAATAACGACTGACCCCCAACCTGTATGATGCTGAATACATTCATCTGAAATCCAAGCAGGACAATGGCATATTGCAAAATTTTTTTTGATGTATATTTTATGCCATCACTCCAATAATATACGACAGGCGCAGAGTTTATCGTTCCCAGAGATAACGCTGTTGATGAAATCTTTGAAAACATCGTAATCACAATCATTCCAAACAAAATCCCGAACACAGGACCTCCCACAATGGGGAACACTTTTCCTAAAAGCCATGCTGGAACTGAGATGAGAAGACAGAGCAGTATCCCAGGAATATATGACATTATATGTTTCATCATCTGTACTCCTTTCTTTCGATGCTGCTTTCGTTTTGCGAAAACAGCAACGGTGAAACCATAAAGCACAAAACACAAGGAAATGAATTATTGAACTGCCAAACGTGTCTGTGCAGACAGGCAGGAATGTCTGTTCCACTGTTTGGCAGGCTCAATACTGCTGAATAATACTGTAACGCACAGTAAAGAATGTTCCAAATTTTTGTCAATAAAACAACTGAACTTTTTGATGCCATGAGGGCGGCATGTAAGGTTGGGAGAGCGTTGGGGGCGTGGGTTTTTCAGGCATCTGACATTCACATCAGCCCCTTAAACAATCCGCAGCCCGCTCGGCAGACTATCGCCAGCCGCGATCCGCTGCTCATCGTCATCTAAAAAGCCCACCTCGGCGACGAGTTTCAAATAATGCGCCGGCGCGTGACGCTGCGCCATGAATTCCAGCACAGCCGCCCGCATTTCCGGCGAAATATCGCGGTAACGGTCGCCGGTTTTTCGCGCTAACAGCGCCAACGGAAATATCTGCGTCTGCTCCCAATCCGGCAGCGCGAGCAGGCGGTTCAGCCACTCTTCCACCACCGCCGACGGCAGGACGGCGTTCAATTGGCCGTACATCGGCGAACGCGCCCCAACATGCCCAAGCGTCCAGAGATACGGGTCATCGCGCAAGGCGCAGCGCCGCTGCTCAAATCCTCGCAAGATGCTTTCGCCAAACTGAATTTTCGTGGACGGGTTCAGGAGTTCCAGCGTCCCGGCCAAGCGGTAAATTTCCGCCGCTTCGTGCCGCCCCACGTGCTGCTTGCTTTTCGTCCGGCCGGACGCATCCGGCAGAAGCAGCACGCAGCGCAGCCAAAGCGCGTCCTGATGCTTTTTGAGCAGGCCGCCCGAAATCCGCCGCCAGAAAATCCACCATTCGGCCTGACAAAGCTGATTGCGCGGATGAATGACGTTCGTGTTCGCCAAGAGCGTCCACATTTTTTGCACGCGCCAATCGTCGAGATGCGCGCCGTAGCCAGGACGCAGGCAGAATCCGGCGATGTTCAGCCAACGCGCCTCATATTGGGGGCTGACGCGCCGACACGCCTCGAATTCGACAGTTTGCTCCCAGGCTGCCCGCAGAAACGAAAGCGGCCATTTGCGCCGTTCCATGCCGATAATGCGCTCCAATCCGGTCAGCAGATGATCAGGATTCGCGCTCAAGGCGCCCGCCGGATCGAACGTCTGCCGAATCAGCGCGAACGCCTGCGCTAACGTCTCCGCGTCAATCGGCGCGGCGGACGGCGGCTCGATGACATGCGCGTCATTCGCCTGCGTCGCGGCGCGGGTGTCGAACTCCAATTTCCACGTCCGCTCGCCGCGCGCTTCGCTGCACCACAGTTCCAGCGTCCCGATTTCCGTCAGTCGGGCGTGAAGATGCACGGCGACATCCTGCGACTTCTTGCTTTTGCCGGATTGCAGGGTGGTTCGAAGCGGCGGCAGCGGCTCAAGGTCGTCCGTGTTGAGCGGAACAATGGTTTCAGGCCGGTCATCTGCGCGGCGCTGCGAGACAAAGAGGGGGAATTCGACCGGCTGGCGGATGCGCAGATGAAACGTCTGCGCCGTGATGTCAACGGTGTTCCCTTCGGTCAAGCCCGCCGGAATCAGGCAGATCGCGCTTTCGATCTTCTGCGCCGCGCTTTCGAAACCGATGTAATACGAGCGCGGCAGCCCGCCGGTAATCCAAATGCCCTCGCCGCGCTTGACCATGCCGTAATAGGCCGCGCCGTAGGCGACCGCGAGATCAAGGTCAACATGCTCCAAAAACACCGGCGGCGCGCCGCCCTGCGCCGCGCTCCATGCGGTCAGCAGCCGCCGCATCCGCTCCGCGAGCAGGTCAGCCTTGAAAAATCCGCCGTTCAGCAGAACGACATCCGGCAGAAGCGCGGACTGATCCGGCTGCGCCAAAAACGCCGCGAGATGGCGCGAAATGGCCGGATCCGCCGCGTAATTCAGGCCGAATTCCTGAAATCCGCTCCGGCTTTTGACTGGCCGCGCCGACGCCTCAACCATCGGGAAAAAGCCGTCTAACAGCCGCGCGCGAACATCATCCCGCCGGAGCGTCACCTGCGCGGCGTTTTGTAGCAGCCTGCTGCCGGTTTTCGGCAGATGCAAGGCCAATTCTTCCGGCGCGGCGGGCGAAAGCAGTGTCTCTTTAACGGATTGGCATTTGCGCACCAAGAGCGACCATTGGCGCACATCCAACTGCGACTGTTCGGGCAGCAGCGTTTCGACGTGATGCGCCAACGCCAAATCGAGATTATCGCCGCCTAAAATCAGGTGTTCGCCGACGCGGACGCGGCGCAGCGCGGGCTGCCCGTTTTCGTCGGTTTCAACCGCAATCAGCGTCAAATCCGTCGTGCCGCCACCGATGTCGCAAATCAAAATCGTTTGCCCCACGGCGACATGCTGCGTCCAATCGCGCTCATGCCGCGACAGCCATGCGTAAAAGGCGGCTTGCGGCTCTTCCAGCAGCACAATATTGCCCAATCCGGCCTGCGCGGCGGCCTCGACGGTCAACGCGCGGGCGATGTCGTCATACGACGCCGGAACGGTCAGCATGATATCTTGGCGTTCGAGCAGTTCATCGGGAAAAGCGTGATTCCATGCGGCTTTCAGGTGGGCGAGATAGCGGGCGTTGACTTCGGCGGGCGTCAGGCGCGTGACCTCAATCGCGCCGTGCCACGGGAGAATCGGCGCAGTGCGGTCAACTCCGGCGTGACTCAGCCACGATTTCGCCGACGCAATCAAGCGGTCGGGCTGCTTCGCGCCCTGCTCTTTGGCGAGAACGCCGACAATCGCGGTTTGCGGGCGGGTTTCCCACGGCAAGCAGAGGGCGGATTCGCCGAATTCTCCGGCGTTCGGCTCATAATGAAACGACGGGAGCGTCTCGCGTTGTTCGACTTCTCCGGCGGCGACAAGCTGCGGAATCCGAAAGAGGCGGATCGCGCGGTCAGCCTGCGCCGCATCCACATACGCCACCGCCGAATTCGTCGTTCCCAAATCAATTCCAACTAAATATCTCGCCGCCATGATGCGATGCCACAAAGACGCAAAAATCACAAAGAACATTTGCCACTGTTCTTTGTGACCGTTGCGTCTTTGTGGTGAATAAAATATGGTTTACGCGCCGGTTTCTTCGCGCACGTTGAATTCCAGTTTCCACTGTTTCTCGGACAATGCGCTTTTGCACCAGAGTTCCAACATGCCCAACTCCGTGATTTTCGCGTGGAACGTCACGGGAACGTAGCCCTGCGACGTTTCTTCCGCCGCCGTGAGCGTGGTGTTGATTGGGTCGGTTTCCTGAATATCCGGCGCAGTCGCGGACGGCATAATTTCGCCCGCTTTGTCTTCTTTGCGGACGGATGACCCGAAGAAACGGAATTGCACCGGCTCGCCGACGACAAGGCCGATTTCCTGCCCAGGCACGTCGGTTTCCGTCCCTTCCTCCATGCCGAACGGCACGACGCACAGGGCGCGGAGCGGGCGCTCCATGCCCGGCACGGCCAATCCGGCGGACTCGATGCCGACGTAATACGACCGCGCCGTGCCGCCGCGAATCCGAATCCCTTCGCCCTGCTTCACCGCGCCGTAATAGGCCGCGCCATAGGCGACCGCAAAATCGAGTTCGTGTTTGCCCTCCAACGGCTTGATTTCATGCTGATCTTGAAACCACTGGTTCAAAACTTCCAACATGCGGAGGCGGAACGGCTCGGCGCGAAACACGCCGCCGTTGAACAGCACGTGCGTCGGAATAATCGGCTCGCCTGCGGCGGTTTTCTGCGACGAGAGAAATTGCGCCAAATGGTGCGTGATGCGGGCGTCGGCCTCGAACGGCAGGCCGATTTCCTTGAAGCCAGACGAAAAGCGTTTCTGCGGCTTCGCGTCGAGCGGACAGGGCGGGAAAAAGCCCGCCATCAAGATCGCCGCGACATCGCTGCACGGCAAATCCACCGACACCGTGCCGCCGATTAATTTACTGCCGCGCCCCAAAATCGTGACGGGGAAGGATTCCGGCGGATTTTCGGACAGCAGCGTCTCTTTCGCGGCGCGGCAGGCATGCCACAGGGAAACGGCTTGCCAGGCGTCCAATTCAATGTCCTTTTCCGCAAAATAGCTTTTCGCCAAATGCGCTAACGCCAAATCCATGTTATCGCCGCCGACCAGCAAGTGATTGCCGACCGCGACCCGTTCCAACGTCAAATCGCCGCCGCGATCAACCACCGTAATCAGCGAGAAATCGGACGTGCCGCCGCCGACATCGCAGACGAGAATCGTATCGCCGACTTTCAACTGCTTGCGCCATACGTCGCCGCTATGCGCCAACCACGAATAGAGCGCGGATTGCGGCTCTTCCAGCAGCACGACATCTTCCGGCAGCCCGGCTAAAATGGCGGCTTGCCGCGTCAAATCCCGCGCGCTGGCATCGAACGACGCCGGGACGGTCAGCACGACCGATTGTTCGCGGAGTGGATCATTCGGAAATTCATGATTCCACGCGCTGACAAGGTGTTCGATATACAGGCGCGACACTTCGACCGGCGAAATCTTCGGAATGTCGTTCGGCGCATTCCAAGGCAGCACCGCACCGTGCCGGTCAATGCCGTGATGGCAGAGCCATGATTTCGCGGCGGCAATCGTGCGCATCGGTGTTTCCGCCGAACGGCGGCGGGCGATTTCGCCGACAACGTGCGGCGATTCGGTTTCGCTCCAGGGCAGGCAGAAGGTCGCGCTGCCCAATTCATGCTCGGCGGCGATATACAAAAACGAGGCCAATGATTTCCGGCGCTCCACGGTCGCGCCGTCCACAAGCTGCGGAATGTCCAATAAGCCCAATTGCGCGTTTTCTTGCTCAAGCTCACGATAAGAAATCACGCTGTTCGTCGTCCCCAAATCTATTCCAATCGAATATTTTTTCGCGTTCATCCTTTTACCTCCACTTCTGCGGCGGCGATCAGATTGACCGACGCCTCGTTTCCCGTCCATTGCGGCAATTCGCATTTCGAAATTTTCCATCCGGCATGTTGAATCGTGCCGCGATACGGCGGCGTTCCGGCGACATTGCCCACCAACGTCACCATGTCTCCGGCGGTTTCCGGGCTGATGTCAATTTTTGCCCCTTCCGGCTGCTCTAGCACCGGCAGAATGCCGAACATGCGCTCCAACGCCTTCGCGCACCCTTTATGCACGTCCCGGACAGCCGCGCCGATCTGCGCGTCGCTGTAGGGCGTCAGGTTTTCTTTCGCAAAATCCACGAACCGGCCTTCGCGCTGAAGCGCGGCCAAAAGCGTGATGGCCTCGCTGCGAGCGGGGTGCTCCGGCGGCGTCGGCGGGATTGGCGGCATCTCCGGCTCCGGCAAAGCCGGGGAGAATCCGCCGCGCAGAAGACGGGAAACGTCTTCCACAAACTCCTTATTTCCTAACAATTTGAAAAAAATTTTTATCGCAAATATGAGTTTCATAGAATATACTGTTCCTTTGATTGTGCAACATGTATTGTGAAAATCTTATCACTGCGAAGATTCAAAACCACAGGCTTCAACAAGTCGGATTTTGGTCAACAAATTTTTCACCGGAAACGGGAAAATGTTGAAAAAAGTGACGATTTTGGCAGGCCATCTTACACGAGGCGATCACGTTTTTTAACTTCGACGGGGCTAAAAACAAGCGGCACGCAGAATACAGGGCGGGAAAAGAAAAAGGCGGGATGTGAAAAATCCCGCCTTCTCTATTACAACAGGCTTATCGCCTTTGTTTTTCCTCTCATTTCCACCTCTTGACTTATCCACATCTGTGAAAAAACTGTGGATAAAATACAAATAAAAGGTGAAATACGTCGAGAAGACTTGCAAAAACCCTTAACTTGTCTCGGATTGTGATGAAAACAATCCGAGACGCCCACAGTCAGGTCTCAGGTTTTTGTATTCTGTACCAACTGGGTACGTCTCAGGTTGGGTGAGAGCATATCACCTAAAAGCGAATATATATAAGATATGATGGTTTGTCAACAATTTTACTGCAAATTTTTCTCTCACCCGTTCCCGAACTGTGAACGATATGCCGATCATGCCGAAATAGCGGGCATTTTCACGTTCTCCTTTAAAAACAATATCTTAAATAATTTTTCCTTATTTTGCGACGTCAGAGGACGCTGACCGCGCAAAATGTTACCCAAATGCCCCACTGAAATGCGGCACTGACGCGCCAATTCCGCTTGGGTAAAATTCGGTTCCTGCATTTTTCGTTGTTGAAACGCTTCGTGAATTTGCTCCAGCGTTAATTGATCTGGACGAACCGCCGCCGCGCGATTGGATTGCGCCTTTCTGCGGCGCAAATCGAACGGAATCACCGATGACGGCAATTTTGCGTCTGGGCGCGGCGCGGAAACCGTTCGCGCTTTTTGAAATTTCGAAGCGAGCGGAATGGCGTTTTCCGGCGTTGTTTCTTCGCGCGCAGGCTCAACGATGACCGCCGTTTCCGGCTCAACAGCCTCATCATGGCAAACCGCCGCCGCGCGCTCCGTTTCCATATCTAAACGCGGCAATTTCGCCGCGCCGTGCGCCTCTTTCACCATCGCGGCGACCGTCTCCATATCTTTGCGCGCGCAAAACGGCATGGAAATCAGCACGGCGGCGGAAAAATCGGTGGAAAGAATCGCTTCGCCGGGGCGCTGAATCTGCTTCACCAAATTTTTGTCGTGCGCGTCTTCAAGCAGCAAATCGGCCTGCGACGGTTTGGTTTTGTGAATCAGCATCGAGTTCATGCAGCCGCGAATGTCGGCGCGGCCTTTGAAATGCCGGGCAGTCCATTTCAGCGAGCCGCCGATGAACGTGATGTTGGCTTTGCGCGTTTCTTCGGTGCAGCGTTCCAAAAAGCCGACTAACACGTCGAAACAGTCCATTTTCGCCAAGCTCGCCAACTCGTCAATCACAAGCAGAATGCCCGGCTCGCTCGGCTCTTTTCCGGCCAAGCGGCGATCCAGCGTCGCTTCCAAATTCCGAATCAGCGTCGGCGTGTCGAATGGATTGATGACATGCACGTGGCCGGTGCTTTCGAGCGGCTTAATCAGCGCGTACAGCCCTTCGGCGTGATTTTTATGCGGATCGACGACATACACCTGCGCCCCGTGCGCCAACACGCTGGAGGCGATGATATACGCGGTGGACATGGTTTTTCCACTGCCCTGCCATCCGGCGATTGCCAGCGATTTCAGGTCTTTCAGGGAACGCAATTGCGGCTGACCCTGATGAAAGCCTAACACCATCGGCTTGCCCGGCGCGGCCAGGCCATTTTGCAGCAGATCGGCAAACGTCGGCACGCTGCTTGACGCCGGAAGCGCGGATTGCAGCAGGTCGGCGCGCGCCGATGAACCGGCAAACAGCCCGGCGCGGCGGCCAGTGATCGCCCGCGTGTATTCCGTGATGTCTTCAATCATTTGGCGCGAAATTTGATACGCCTGTTCATGCGAATGCGTGGCGGCGGCCTCGATTTCCGCAAGCGACAGGTTTGCGGCGATCTGGTAAAACTCCCGCAAATCCTTATGATGCACGGGAATCGCGCCATGCTGTCCGATATGCGCCACATGCACGGACGCCTGTGTGATTTTCGAGCGGACAATCCCGCCGACGACGAGCAGCACGGACAGGTTGATCGCGCCGAACGCGCCGATCAATCCGTAAAATTTCAGCGCGTCGTAGCGTTTCAAATTCTGCTGCTTCAACTCAAGTTTTTGCAATTCATACGCAAGCTGAGCGTCGCGCAGCATCGGATCGACCGGTTTGGCCGTGACGGTTTTGTACGTGGCGGCACTGATGATAATCACGAATAACACAAGAAGCCCTGCTAATTGTTGCGCTCGCATCATCGCGGCACCTCCTGTTTAGGCACCAACCCTATTGAATTCAACGTGTTACACGGTTTTAACGAACCGGCATTCCATCGAAGATTCATAGCAAAGCGTTTGGCAGTCGCGGTAGTTCACGTTTGGCTGTTTTTTGCGCGAAAACAGCGTTTTCCGTTCTTTCAGCGTTTTCGTATATTGCGCGATTTTTTTGGACAGGCCGCTTTGGCTGTTTTTGGATTGTTTCGCCATGATGCGTTTTTTGCAATTCCGCCGCGCCGCGTGGCTGCGGCGCAGGGAAATGCGTCCTCCTAAACGGGTTGTTGCGCGATAAATGCGCGTTGAGGGAGATCGAAAGGTGGTTGACTATGATAGAAATAGAGTAATATAATCCGGCATTTCTGTCAAGATAAAAGATGATATTTTACGTTAAAAAAGTAAATAAAAGGCGAAATATTGAATTTGTAAGGAATTGCCGCACACCTGGCCTGCGGCCGTGCAAGATAAATTTTCAATGCCCGCCCAATAATGGCGAGATGATCCTTGACAGCGTTGAAGATGTTGCGAATGATGATTTAAGAGCGTTTACCGAGCCAAGGCTTATTACTTTCACCCATTGCTTCGAACCGATGAAAACACAACCCCAGATTCGCCAGATTACCGACCCGCTTGCCGCCCAGAACGCCATGCAGGAGGCCGCCGACCTGCTGCGCGGCGGCGGCGTCATCGTCTGCGCCACCGATACCGGTTATTTATTGGGCGTGGACGCGCTGAACGTGGCTGCCGTGCAAAAAGCCTATGCGATTAAAGGGCGAGCGTTCCACAAGCCGATGCACGTCGTTGTCGCCGACATCGAGATGGCGCGGATGATTGCGGACATTTCGCCGCAGGCGCAGCGCGTCTTCGAGCAATTTCTGCCGGGCGCGCTGACGCTGATTCTGCGGAGAAAGCCGATTGTGCCGGATTTGCTCGTCAGCGGCTTGCCGGGCATCGGCATTCGCATTCCGCAAAACGACTTTCTGCTGGAGCTTGCGCGAACGGCGAACATGCCGATTACGGCCACCAGCGCGAACCAATCCGGGCTCGGCACGCCGTACACAGTCGCGCAAGTTTTGCAGGAATTAGGCGAAGCCGCCGCGCAGGTGGACCTGATTCTTGATCAAGGCGAAACCGCCCACGCCATGCCCTCGACGCTTCTTGATTTGACGCAATCGCCGCCGCGCATCCTGCGGCGCGGCCCAATTACCGCCGAGATGCTGCGCGCGAAAGGGGTTGACGCATGAGACAACAATTCAATTTGCTATACGATGGTCCTGGTGTCAGCGGCAGAACAACAAACCTGTTCTATATCCATTATCACGCATCGCCAGAAATCAGAAGTGAGCTTGTCAGCCTTCAACGCGAAGAAGATAGAACAGTCTCTTTTAATTTAATTGTACCAAACGTTCGAATTAGAGAAGGAGCAGAATTACAAATTCACCTGTATTGTAGTCCTGGGGCTGTTTATAAACCCCGGTCTCGTTTTCGTGATTTGTCAGAAGCAGACGCATTCGTATTTGTCGCAGATTCCCAATCAGAGCGACTTGAGGCAGATAAATATATTCTGAACGACATTGAAGAGAATTTACAAAAACAAGGGAAAGAATTGGCGACATTTCCCTGGGTCATCCAATATAACAAACGCGATTTGCAGAACATTGCCGCTGTTTCTGACCTCCAACATGAGCTAAACCGGTATAACGTGCCGCATTTCGAGGCTGTTGCCACGCAAGGAATTGGCGTCTTTGAAACATTCTACGCCGTGATGCGCAGGATGCTGCCAGACCTCGCTTCCGAAATCACAATTCCAACCATCAATCGAGTCTTCTAAAAATTAGGAGTTGACGCATGAAATTTTTCAATACCGAAGGGCCGATGAAACCGGAGATTC
>CAZCGG010000080.1:2485-6521 GCA_964498135.1 uncultured Candidatus Moduliflexus sp. | reverse complement strand
AGGAGTTGACGCATGAAATTTTTCAATACCGAAGGGCCGATGAAACCGGAGATTCATTACACGATTCCGCCGCTCTCGCGCTGGAATTTGGACGATCTTCTGACGCTCATCGCGCGCCAGAAATATTTCGTTGTTCACGCGCCGCGCCAGACCGGAAAAACCTCGTGTTTGTTAGCATTGCAGGCGCATTTGAATCAAAGCGGCGCGTATCGCTGCCTGTATTGCAATGTCGAAGTCGGACAGGCGGCGCGAGAACATGTGGCGGACGCCATGCAGGCGATTTTGAACGATTTAGCCGTGCGTTCCGGCGACGTCTGGCTTGAAAATCTTTGGCCGGATGTGTTGCAGCGCAGCGGCGCGTATGGCGCGTTCGGCACAGTCTTGACGCGAATCGCCGAACAATCCGCCTTGCCGGTGGTCTTGCTGATTGACGAAATTGACTCGCTTGTCGGCGATACATTGATTTCTATGCTCCGTCAATTGCGCGGCGGCTACGACAAGCGCCCGGCGCAGTTTCCGCAGAGCGTTATTTTATGCGGCGTCCGCGACGTGCGCGATTACCGGCTGCGCATGGATGACGGCAAAGCGGCGATTACCGGCGGCAGCGCGTTCAATATCAAAGCCAAATCATTGCGCCTCGGCAATTTTACGCGCGAGGAACTCGATATGTTATATCGTCAGCATACCGACGAAACCGGGCAGATTTTCGAGTCCGCCGCGCTTGAATCATTTTGGGAACTTACGCAAGGCCAGCCTTGGTTGGCGAATGCGCTGGCGTATGAGGTTTGCTTCGAACTTGAAGAAGGATGCGACCGCTCGCAGCCGATTACCGCCGCGATGGTGGATGCCGCCAAAGAGCGCCTGATTCTGCGGCGCGACACGCACCTTGACCAATTGATTGACAAATTGCGCGAAGAGCGCGTCCGCCGCGTCATTGAGCCGA
Organism: uncultured Candidatus Moduliflexus sp.; assembly: GCA_964498135.1. GTDB lineage: Bacteria > Moduliflexota > Moduliflexia > Moduliflexales > Moduliflexaceae > Moduliflexus. The sequence goes on along the minus strand of CAZCGG010000080.1, from coordinate 5,578 downwards.
TTCTGATGAGCGGCGACGAGCCGGGCGACCTGCCGACCGACGATGTGCAGTATGCCGTTGATCTCGGTTTGATTCGCCCGCAGAAGCCGTTCGCCATCAGCAACCGGATTTATCAGGAAATCATCCCGCGCGAGTTGATTGACGCCACCGAATACACCATCACGCAGGAAACTGCGTGGTACGTGGATGCCGCGACCGGCGCGCTTGACATGCACAAGCTGCTGGCCGCGTTTCAGGATTTTTTCCGGCAGCATTCGGAACATTGGCTGGAGCGGTTCGCCTATAAAGAGGCGGGGCCGCAATTGCTGTTGCAGGCGTTTTTGCAGCGCATCGTCAACGGCGGCGGGCGCGTCGAGCGCGAATACGGCTTGGGGCGCAGACGCGCGGATTTGCTCATCGTTTGGCCGCATCAGCACGGAGTTCAGCGTATTGTGCTGGAGTTGAAAGTGCTGTGGAACAGCGTCGAAAAAACCCTTGAAGAGGGCGTGGCGCAGACCGGCGCGTATATGGACACAGCGGCGGCGGAGAGCGGCCATTTGCTCATCTTCGACCGCACCGCAGGCAAACGCTGGGACGAAAAAATCTTTTCCTTCGACCGGACGTGGCAAGGGACAACCATCCGCGTTTGGGGCTGCTGATTGTTTCTTTTCATCTCGCGCCAAGACGCGAGGGCGCAAAGAAATTTTGGGTAGTGGTAAAATCGTGTTGATCTCAGTAGGACAGACATTCTTGTCTGTCCTATGAACAGGCAGGAATGCCTGTTCCACCATCGGAAACGCAAACAATGTATATCTCCAATCCTCACGACATCGAAGCGACAAGCATGGCGATCATCGCGCGGCAAGCCGATCTCAGCGCATTTTCGGAACAAGAGCGGCAGATTGTGAAGCGCGCCATTCACGCCACCGGCGATTTCGAATATGCCCGCCTCGTCGCCATCACGCCGGGCGCGATTGACGCCGGAATCGAGGCGATCCGAAGCGGCGGTCGCATCGTCACCGATACGCAGATGGCGTTCGCGGGCATCAATAAGCGGGCGCTGGAAACGGCGCATTGCCGGATTGACTGCTACATCGCGCGCGACGAAGTGCGCAAAATCGCGGAAACGCAAGGCACGACGCGGGCAATGGCGGCAGTGGATTTCGCGCTGCAAGACGGCGTGGATATTTTTGTCATCGGCAACGCGCCGACCGCGCTGTTTCGCCTTGCGGAGCGCATCGAGCAGACCGGCATTGCGCCGGAATTGGTGATCGGCGTCCCGGTCGGCTTTGTCGGCGCGGCAGAATCGAAAGAAATGTTTCGCAAGCTGAATATTTCATCAATCACCACTATCGGGACGAAAGGCGGCAGCAACGTCGCCGCCGCGATGATGAACGCCCTGATTTACATGGCGGTCGGGCGGGAATAGCGCATGAACGACCTGTGCGAAATCAAAGACGGCCGACGCCTGCGCTGCGGTTATACGACCGGCGCATGCGCCGCCGCCGCCGCCAAAGCCGCCGCGCTCATGCTGCATTCCGGCAAGATTCCCGCCGACATTGACATCGAAACTCCGGCAACGACGCTGCGGCTGAAGGTGGAAAAGCCCTGCATTCAGTCGGATCGCGCTTCCTGCTGCATTGTCAAGGACGCGGGCGACGACCCGGACGTGACGAACGGCATCGAGATTTATGCGGAAGTCAAAAAGCGGACGGACAGCGCGATTCTGATTGACGGCGGCGAGGGCATCGGGCGCATCACGCGCAAAGGCTTTTGGGGCGAAGTCGGCGACGCGGCGATCAATCCCGCGCCGCGCAAGATGATTCGAGCGGCGGTCAGCGAGATTGCGGCGCACGGCTGGGACGTGCTGATTTTCGCGCCCGCCGGTCGGGACATTGCGAAAAAGACGTTCAACCCGACTCTCGGCATTGTTGGCGGCATTTCGATTCTCGGCACGACCGGCATCGTGCGCCCGATGTCCGAAGACGCCCTGAAACAGACGATTTTCCTTGAAATTGACCAGATTGCGGAGCGCGGCGCGGAGGAGATTCTGCTGTGCCTCGGCAATTACGGCGAACGCTTTGCCGCCGCGCTGCCGCGCCGCATGCCGACCGTGAAAATTTCCAATTTCATCGGCGACGCGCTGATGTATTGCCGCGCCAAAGGCTTTCAGCGCGTGACGCTGTTGGGGCATGTCGGCAAGCTGAGCAAGCTCTCCGTCGGCGCATTCAACACGCATCACCGCGTCTGCGACGGGCGCATGGAGGCGTTCGTCTATTATCTCGCGCTCGCGGGCGCGCCGCTTGCGCTGATGCGGCAGGTGAATCAATGCGCCGCCGCCGAAGACGCCGCGCAATTCTTGCTTGACAACGGCTACGGGTTCGTGATAAATACGATGCAGCGCGGCTGCGTTGAGCGCATCCGGCGGTACGTGAAAGACGAACATTTTCAGGTCGAAGTCGTCTTCTATTCAATGAAATCTGGGATTTTGACAGAGGAGCAAGCTGTCAGACACGTTGAACGTGTCTGACAGCGATGTTGCCACCCGAAATTCATGCTCTCGTTAGTTGGCATGGGGCCGGGACATCCGAAATGCGTGACGCAGGAGGCGATTGACGAAATCCGCTGCGCCGATGTCGTCCTTGCGTTCGGCAGGATCGCGGAGACGGCGGAGCAATTCCGAACGCCGGTGGCGCGGATTCGCCGCGTGGATGAGGTCTGCTCGCGCCTTGACGCAGCGCGGCATGTCGCGCTGTTGGCGTCCGGCGATCCGGGCTTTTTCGGCATTTTAGACTATCTGCGCGCGCAGAATATTCGAATTGACCGCGTGGTTTCGGGCATTTCGACCATGCAGTATTTCATGGCGGCGCTGCGCAAAAGCTGGCATTCCGCCCGATTCATCAGCCTGCACGGACGCGAGGAGGATTGGAGCGATGCCGCCGCGTGTCCGCTTTTCGTCGCGCTGACCGACCGGACGCATACGCCGACCCTGATTTCGAAACGCCTGCATCAGCTTGGTTTGCGCGGCGATTTGACCGTCGGCTCGCGGCTGTCGTATGCCGATGAGCGCATCATCGCCGCCCGCATCGGCGACGAGATTGACGATGACGGCTC
>CAZCGG010000080.1:0-2385 GCA_964498135.1 uncultured Candidatus Moduliflexus sp. | reverse complement strand
CCATGCAAATGCTTTTTTAAAAGTGTTCGAATTCGTCATCTAACGCATCATTATCGCCCGTTGACGCTGACAGGGGCGCGACATTTTCTACGGAATGCTCATGTTCCGATTTGCCGAATGATTCAGGCGTTTGGGGCGGCACGGCGGACAACGCGGTGATCAGTTCCGCCGAGAGGGCGGGCGTCACCTCCTCGCCGCTCAACAACGATTGAAGCACCTTGACCATGAGCTGCCGCGTGTCTGGCGCATTCGGCGTTTCCTGACGGCGTTCGCGCACCGTGAAAAAGGCGATCAACTCTTGCAGGGCTTCAGCCTGCGTGGAGAGGCTTTCGGCGGTAGCGGCGAGTTGCTCGGTGTTGCCTGCATTCTGCTGAATGACCGCATCCAACTGCTGTACGGCCTGATTGACCTGTTCCGTCCCGGTATGCTGCTCCAGCGTGGCGGCGCAAATCTCCTGCACTATGTGCGCTGTTTTTTCGCTGTTCGGCACTAACCGTTGCAATATCTGTCCCGCCTCGTCAGTGATGCCGACGCACGACTTGACTAACCGCTCAATCTCGCTGGCCGCGTCGCGGCTGTAATTCGCCAATGTGCGGACTTCCGACGCGACGACCGCGAAACCCTTGCCGTAATCTTGCGCTTTCGCGGCCTCAATCGTGGCATTCATGGAAAGCAGGTTCGTCTGAAGCGCGATCTGCTGAATGACCGCAATCCGCTCTTCAATGGTCTGCATGGCGGTCACGATTTTGCTCACGGCGTCGCCGCCCTGCTGCGCCTCCTCCGCGGATTTCAAGGCGATCTGCTCCGCCGCTTTCGCGTTGTCTGCCGTCTGCCGGAGATTCGCGGACATTTGTTCCATCGCCGCCGAACTCTCTTCGGAAGCCGCCGCCTGCTGACTGGCACCCTGCGCCATCTGTTCCGTGCTGGCTTGCAAGACGCGCCCTTCATCCGCAATATGATTCGCCGCCGCCTTCACCTTGCTGACCACGTCGGTCAGCGTCGTCATCATCGTTCGAAACGCTTCGGCCAACACCCCGATTTCATCGGAGCGGCGCAGCGCAATGTCATGCGTCAAATCCCCTTCGGCGATGCTGTGCGCGATCTTCGCCAACATAGAGATCGGCTGCTGAAGCGAATGAGAGAACAGCAACGCTAATGGCGCGCTCAACACGGCGCACCCTAACCCGACGAGCAGCAACGCGCGGATCATCTCCAGCGTATTGGCGCGGGCCACCTCTTTGGAATGCAACGCGGCCAGCGCGCCGACTGCCGCGCCGCCGTCGGTCAGGGGCAAACTCCCCTGAAAATAGGCGCGGTCGCTGATGGACACGTCGTTGAGCAGCAGCGCGTTCATGTCGAAAGCAGAGGCAGGAGTCGTCGCAGCGGCGGGGAGGCGTTCCCAGTTAAACGCGCGATAGTCGAGAAGCTCGCCGACGCTCAAGCCTTGCGGCGTGAAAATCTGCGGCGCGGTGTTCGTCAATCGCGCCATTCTGCTGATAAACGCCTCATCAAGCGGCTGAATCGCAACGGCGACGCCTAACTGCGTGGTCTCCATTTTCCGTTTTTCTTTCTCGAAAATCTGCCCCATCACCGGCACGTATGCCACTAAACAAATCTCCTGCTCACGCTGTTCGATGCGCGTCTGCTCGTGCGCTGGAATCGGGCGGCCAAACGTCGGCGCGATGCCCGCCACCTCCGTTTCCGCGCGCCAGTTCTCATTCTGCGGCGCATTGCCGGATGTCGCGGTGAGAATCTGAAACACAGGAGACGGAAACCCGCTCGCATAGCCAATCACCATGTCTGTCGGACGTTTGAGCATGAACGCCGCCACATCGCCGTCGCGATCATAAATCGCCATTGTCGAGGCATTGGCGGTCACGCCGATGTTATACACCGCATTCGTCAGTTCTTGATAGGTGTTGAGCATTGACACGTCATTAAACTGCATTTTTTGAGGCAACAGAAATTTGATTTTCGTGCTGATGCCTTCCATCTGGGCTAATTGCCGCGTATCCGCGAACAGTTTCTCCTGACGGGCGCGGAGTTCATCGGTCATGATGGTCAACGCATTCTTGATCAGCGCGTGCGCGGCAGTGGTTTGCTGTTTATTGATCATGAAAATGACCGCGCCAATAGCCAACAGCAGGCTCAACACGCTGATTGCCAACGATCCTGCTATCAGACGGGTTTTTAAGGAGAGGGTAAATTGGGGGAACGAAAATTTCTTCATAATTCATGCTCGCCGCGTCCTTTCGTTCTACGCTCCGCGTGGAACGAAAGGAAACCACCCCCAACCTTACTAAGAGTGGGGTGGTTCTCGTGGCAAGAGGACTTATCGCATTATTCGATAGCATTTGCACTCCTGTTCACTCGCATATATGCTCC
>CAZCGG010000079.1:3954-17691 GCA_964498135.1 uncultured Candidatus Moduliflexus sp. | reverse complement strand
CGCTGATTGAGCGGGCGTCGCGGGGTTCGCTGCCCGCGCTGTACCGTTTGGGCGATGAAGCGGCCATTCGCGCCATGTTTCAGGACGAGACGCTTGCGGCGAATATCAAACAAATTCATTTAGAGGAGTTGCTGCGCCGCATTGAACAGCGTCGCGGGCAACGCCGGGGAGAAATGGAGAACGATGATTCAGATTGACGGCTCTTTTGGCGAGGGCGGCGGGCAGATTCTCCGCTCGTCGTTGGCGTTATCGTTAGTCACGGGCAAGCCGTTTCAGATGACGAATATCCGCGCAAACCGCAAGAATCCGGGCTTGGCGCGGCAGCATTTTACGGCGGTCAATGCGGCGGCGCACATCGGCCATGCGGACGCCGACGGGAACGACATCGGCTCGAAAAGTCTCTATTTCGCGCCAAAACAGGTGACGCCCGGCGCGTATCATTTCGCGGTCGGCACGGCGGGAAGCTGCGCGCTGGTCTTGCAAACCGTGCTTCCGGCGATGTTGATGACCGCAGGCGAATTTGAATTGACGCTGGAAGGCGGGACGCATAACCCGCTTGCGCCGTCGTTCGACGCGCTTGAGGCGTCCTTTCTGCCGATTCTCCGGCGCATGGGCGCGAATATTTCCCTGAAACTTGACCGCCCCGGCTTTTATCCGGCGGGCGGCGGCAAAATGCGAATCGCCGCGCAATCCGCAGGCCGCCTGTCGCGCCTCGATTTGCTTGAGCGCGGCGCGATTGCGCGGCAACGGGCGGTCGCGCTGCTGTCGCAATTGCCCGCGCATATCGGCGAACGCGAACTGAAAGTCGCGCGGCAGCGGCTCGGCTGGCCGTCGCGCGACACGCAGCTTGAAGAGGTCGCCAATCCGGTCGGCCCCGGCAACGCGCTGACGCTGTTCATCGAAAGCGAGCAGATTACCGAAGTCTTCACCGGCTTCGGCGAACGCGGCGTCCGGGCGGAAACCGTCGCGGAGCGCGTCGTGAAGGAAGCGCAGGCATATCTTGACGCGGGCGTTCCGGTCGGGGCGCATCTCGCGGATCAATTGCTGATTCCGTTTGCGCTCGCGGGCGGCGGCGTCTTCCGCACGCTCGCGCCGACGCCGCACACTACGACGAATATTGAGATTTTGAAATATTTTCTTGAGATTGACGCGAAGGTTTCGCAGATGGATGGGCAGGCGTGGGAAATTGAGGTGGGCTGAAACATAATGACCTCACCAAAAGCAAACAAACTTTTGGAGAGGTCAAGCACTTTTTTGACAAGAATCGCATTCCCTTGCTTTTTTATTGACAAAGATGTTTCGTCTGAAAAAGAGTACGAGCCAACGAACATCGCAGGCGCGTCGGCGGCGCATCGCGCGGCGTGGCATTTACTAACCTCTGCAATCAGGCCGGATCCGGGGATGATGCGCGTCCCCTTGCTTCCCAAGTCAGTCCAATGAAACAGTTCAGACAATATGTATATGCGCTTCTTCTCTGCTTCGCATTCGCGTTCTGCCGCGCTCATCAGAGCTATGCGCAGCAAGAAGCGACGGTGTTCACGTTCGCCTATAATCTCTATCAAGATGGCCGGTATGATTTGGCGATCACCGAATTCGACAAGTTCATGCGGGATTTTCCGCAGAGCTTGAAACTTTCAGATGTGTTGTTTTACAAGGGGAATGCCCAGCAAAAACTCGGGCAGTACGACGACGCGATTTACACGCTGGAGCGGGTGCTGTCGCAATATCCCAATAGTTTGATGGTGGATGACGCGCTCTATGCGCTGGGCGATGCGTATCTGCAAAAAGGGGCGTTGCAGGATGCGGCGAACACGTTGAACCGCCTGACTTCCCAATATCTCGACAGCCCGTATCTGCTGCCGGGCATCGCCTTGACCGGCGATATTTTGGCGAAACAAGGCGAATCTGCGTCCGCGATTCAATCCTATATGTACGTGCTTGACCAGACAACGGACGCGAACCAGCGCGAATCGCTGCTGCTGCGCTTGGGGAACGCCTACCGGCAATCCGGCCAGCACGCCAAAGCGATTGAGACCTATCAAAACGCGATGGAAGAATTCCCGAAAGGAGCGCGGAAGACGGAAATTCAGTTAGAATTGGCGCAAACCTATTTTCAGATGGAAAACTATCTGAAAGCGAACAAAATGTTTGAGGCGATTTATAAAAGCGAGGCCAAAAGCACGTTTGGCGCGGACGCGCTCTATTGGTTCGGCATGTCGTATCTCCGGTTAGGCGAATTCGGCAAGGCGAAAGAGGTCTTTAACGAAGTCAGCAAACGCTATCCCGGCACGGAGCAGCAGACCCGCGCCTTGTTGGGCATGGGGCTGACCGATTATTACGGCGGAAATTACGGCGCGGCGGTGACGCAATTTTCCCAACTGCTCCAGCAAATCAGCGATCCACAGTTGACGAAAGAGGTCATGTTTCATCTGATTTGGTCGTATTATCGCAACGGCGACTTGCGGGAGGCCGCCCGCCTTGCCGCGACGCTTGAGCCGGACGATCCTGACGTGATTTCCGCGCAAGAGCGCGTTCAGGAAGCGGAATCGCTCTTTTTAGCGCGGGATTACAGCGAGGCGTTGGCGAGATTGACGCAATTCGCCAACGATTTCCCCAAACATCAACTCAGCGACAAAATCGCCTACCGCATAGGGGAATGCTATTTAGAATTGAACGAGCCGCAGAAAGCGGAGGAAATTTTCAGCGCGTTCGAGCAGAAATATCCGACCAGCGCGTTCGTGCCGTTCGCCAAATATCACCTCGCGGAACGCCTGTTTGCGCGGCATTCCTATGACGACGCCGCCACCGCGTTTTACCGCTTCATCAGCGCGAACCCGCAGCATCCGCTTGCCGCTGACGCGCAATATCGCATCGGCGAGGCGATGGTTGCGCTCGGACGCTTGCAGCAAGGCGTAGCGGAATTTCAAAAAGTCGTCAACGTCTATCCGACCAGCGATCTGGCGGATGACGCGCTGCATGAAATGGGCAACGGGCTGTTTGAATTGGAGCGCCCGGAAGAGGCGATAGCGGCGTTGAATCAACTGATTACGCAATTTCCTCAAAGCGAATACGCCGATGACGCGCTGCTGCTGATGGGGAAAGTCTTGTTTCAGGCCAAAGGCTACGACAACGCGGCGCAAGCGCTGGCCCGGCTCGGCAGCGAATACCCGAACAGCCCGCTCAACGCGGAGGCCATGCTGCTTGCCGGACGCGCCTATTATCTCCAAGATAAATATACCGACGGCTTCAAAGCGTATCGCAAAGCCGCGAATCTCGCGCAAGATCACGATCTGCGTCAGGAGGCGATTTTTCAAATGGCGTGGGGCGCGTACATGCTGAAAGAATACGCCTCGGCGATGGAACTCTTTCAAAAGGTGATTGACGAATATCCGAAAACCGCGAACGCGGAACAGGCGCGGTATTGGAAAGGCGTGATTTACGACGCGCAAGGGGATTATCTGCTGGCGGGCAAAGAATTTCAGGCGTTTCTCGACGAATATCCCAAAGATGCCGGATTATATCAGGAAACGCTGTGGCGATACGCTGAAGCCCTGTACGCCTCCAACAATTTCAAGGCCGCCCGCGACATTTACGGCCGCCTGATTGAGCAATTTCCAGACAGTCCGCATGCCAAAACCGCGAAAACCCGCCTGCGGGAATCGTCTTATAAAGACGGCGATTATCTCGCGGTGCTGCAAACCTACGACGAATTGGCGCAATACGATCCCGGCACGTATTCGCAGGAAAAAAGCTTATTGCTCAAAGCGAAAAGCTTGATGTTGGAGGGCAAACACCAAGAAGCGCAGGCGTTGCTGAAAAAGTTTATCTCGCAATATCCGAGCAGTTCGTATATCGAAGAAGCGTACTTGCTGTTAGGCGATTCGTGTCACGCCAGCAACCGCATGAACGATGCGATTCAAGCGTATGAAGCGCTGCTGGGAAAATTCCCGCAATCCGCCTCCGCGCCGCAAGCGCAGTATAAAATCGGCGACGCCTTCTTCCGCCTGAAACGCTACGATGACGCGCTCGCCGCCTTCCAAAAGGTGATTTCCAATTACAATGACCGCGAATTCGCGGCGCAGGCGCAATATTTCATCGGCAGCTGCTTTAAAGAAAAGCAAGACCTGAACGAGGCGGTCAACAGTTATTTGAGCGTGATTAACGATTATCCCGACGTGACCAGCGTGGACGTGCAGAAATTGAGCATCGGCATCTTTTTTCAAGAAGTCCGCATGTTCGATCTTGCCATGAAAGCCTACACGCAGGTGGCGAAAGTGACGAAAGACCCGGAAGTCAGACTCGAGGCGCAATATTACATCGGCGAAACGCTCTACGATTCCGGCGAATATCCGCAGGCGATTCTGGAATTTTTCAAGGTGACGTACATGGGCTTTTCGCCGAAAAATATTTGGGTGGCGACCTCGAAATTCAGAATTGCCGAAATCTACGAGTCGCTTGGCGAATGGAACAAAGCCCTGAAATTGTATGAAGAATTGTATAATCTGTTCGGCAGCGCCGATAATCGCGGCCAGAAGGCGCAAGAGCGCATGAAGAAAATTCAGAGCAGCCAGCAGGGGCAATGATTTTAGTCATAGATTTGCAATTTTAACCGCAGATTCACACAGATTAGCGCAGATATAAAATTTCAGGATCGGGTTTCATCCTTCGACTTCGCTCAGGATGACCGGAATGGAGAGCGAAGCGAACCCGTAAAAATCAAAAAATCTGCGCAAATCTGTGTCAATCTGTGGTTAAACCGCCTTAAAAATTAAAGAATCTCCATTTGAAAGATGAAATTCGATCTCACGCCATACAAGCATCTCTTTCGGGATTATACGGAATTGCGGGCGCAGGAAAATCGCCGGAACGTGATTGCGCTGCTGAACGGCGACGTGCTGACGAATTGCGTGGAAATCAACGCGGGCGTGTCGGCGCGGATATATGCGCGGGGCAAATGGGGCTTTGCGTCTCAGTCCGAGATGTCGGCGGAAAGCGTTGAGCGCGTGGCGCGGCAGGCGGGCGAGAACGCCGATTTTTTGGCGGATTCCGCCGCGCAGAACGCGAGCGCGCTGCCGCGCACAGCCGGAATTGATGCGCATGATTTCGCCGCCCAACAGCCGGAACTCTCCCGAAAAGACTTGATTGATTTTCTGCGCGTGCTGGACGGCTATCTCGCCAAACAATCGCCGCGCTTGCTTTCCCGCGTGTTGACGCTGCATGCGCAGACGAGTGAAAAACAGGTCGTCACCTCCGACGGCGCGGTCGTTTCCGCCGTGATGCCGCGCGTGCTGCTTGAAATCAGATTCGTCGTCGGCAAGAAAGGGAGCGTTGCCGAAACTGCCACTGTTTACGGCGGTTTCGGGCATTTCTGCGATTATTTCATGTCATTCGAGCCGCTGTACGAAGAGTGCGACCGGCAATTCGCGCATCTGCTGCGAAAAGTCGAGGGCGTCTATCCGCAGGCGGGCGTCGCGGAATGCGTGTTGGATGCGGATGTCGTCGGCCTGCTTGCGCATGAAGCGAGCCTCGCGGCGGGCGGACATGCCACAAATTCACCCATTGCCAGCCCGCTTGTCACATTGACGGATTTCGCTCAGTCTGCCTTTGGAAAGCCTTGCCCCGCGCCGGTATTCGTGGATGACGAAGGGACGCCCGCCCACGATGTCGCGTTGATTGAGCGGGGCGTTCTCGCGGGCGCGCTGCATGATAAAATCAGCGCGGCGCGTGAGCAGGCGCAGCCGACAGGCAACGCGCTCGCCGCGCAATTCAGCGACGCGCCTGCGATTTGCGCGAGAAATGCGGTCATTTCGCCAGGCGCGCAGACGCTTGCCGAGATGATTGCCTCAATTGATGACGGCTATTATCTGATGAGCGCGGAACGCGCGCAGGCCGTGCTGCCGGGCGAATTCGCCTGCGGCGTGACGATGGGCTACGAAATCAAACACGGCAAGCTTGTGAAAGCGATTCGCGGCGCGACGATTTCCGGCAGGCCGCTTGACGCGCTAAACACAGTGTCAATGGTGGCGAAAGAGATGGCGTGGCGGCGCGGCGGTTTGGGCGTGAACAGCCTAAACCCGGTCGGCATGGGCGGCGCGGCGCTGACATGCCGCGTTGCCATTGGAGGGCGATAACATGGAGTTGCAAGAGGCCGTTCGCTATTCCGTCGCGGCGTTATCCGCGTCCGGCCTTCAACAAGCGCACTGCGCCGCGCAGCAGACAGAACGGTTGGAATTGACGGCGGAGAACGGCTGTCTGAGCGGGTTTCGCGCTTCGACGCAAACGCTCATGCGTCTCACCGGCATTTTTGACCAGAAAAAAGGCGAGGTTGCGATCAGCGCGGTCAATCCGGCTTCGTTGGATGAGGCGGCGGAGGACGCGCGGCGGATTGCCAACGGCGCAAAGCCTGATCCCGCCCATAGCATTGCGGAATATCAGCCGCCGCAGGAGTTTTCGAGCGGCGCGGAGTCGCCGGATCGAGAAGTGATGCGCGCCCGCCTGACCGATTTTCTCGCGTATTGCGCCGCCGCGCATCCTGATGTCGCGCTCTACAAAACGCGCCTCGATTTCACCGCCGCCCGCGCGATTGTCCAAAATTCTTCCGGCGTGGATTTGTCCGCGTTTCAGGGCTGCTATCATTTTTCCAGCATCTTCGGCGCAAAGGACGAACAGATGAGGCTGGCGCTGATCCGCACTGGATTTTCTACGCGGCATCTTGACCGCGAATTGCGCGAATGCGGCGCGCTTGACCGCTTGCTCCGCGCCGCCGGAACACAAGCCGCTGCGTCTCCGCTGCCGGGAAAATTCGTTGGCGAGGTGATTGTGACGCCCGACTGCTTGGGCGCGTTGATGGCGTTTCTGACCGATCATCTGCGCGATCTTCCCATGATTTCGAAAACATCCTGCCTGAAAGATGCCCTGCGGACGGTGATTGCCTCCCCGAAATTTTCGCTTCACGCGCGGCCGGCCGCCGAGGAAATTGCCGAAGGATATTTTTTGACGCAAGACGGCTATGTCGCCCAAAACAGCACGATTATCGGCGGCGGGACGCTGAATGGCTTTCTGCTCAGCCTCTACGGATCGCGCAAAACGCAGCGGTCGCGCGCGCTCAATGACGGCGGCGCATTCGTCGTTGACGCGGGCGGAACGCCGGTAGAGTCCATGCTTGGCTCGGTGCGCCGGGGGATTCTTGTCGGGCAATTTTCCGGCGGCTTTTCGAATTTGGACGGCGATTTTTCCGGCGCGGCGAGCAACTGTTTTTATCTCGAAGACGGCGAAATCCGGCATCCTGTACGGAGCGTCATGATGTCCGGGAATCTGCTCGAATTCATGCATAATATCCGATATATTTCCCGCGAACGCACGGATTTCGGTCATGCCATTTTCCCGTATTTGCAAGTGAAGGACGTGACTCTTTCCGCTCAATAATCGCGCGCAAGGCCGCTTGCCGGTTTTTGGCGATGATATGACTTGACAAAGAACGCAGAGGTGTGAATAGTATAAAAGAACTGTAAACAGCTTGTATTCAGGGCGTTTGTCGCATAGGTGTAATGACGCAAAACGTTATGCTCAAAGAAAGCCGTCAGACACCTTTAAGGTGTCTGACGGCTCAGTCCATAACCTTTTCTGTCAATACGCATAGAAGTCAGCTATCAACACGCGGAAGGTCTTCGCAGACCTTTCATTTCATGAGGAGGAACTGTATGAACCTGAAGAAAACGCGAATGTCGTCTGTTTGGAGATTCGGCTGGTTTGTCATGCTCGCGCTGTGTCTCGGCCTGTTGACGCCTTCATGCAAAAGCAAGGAGGAAAAGGGGCGGGAAGCCGCTCAACAGCATTATCAAAAAGGGATGGCACTGCAAAAGGCAGGCAAGCAGAGCGAGGCGATTATTGAGTTCAAAAACGCCATTCAGCAAAATCCGAATTTCGCCCATGCCTATTATCAATTAGGCGTGGCCTTGCTTGACCAGAAAGATGTGAATCAGGGCTACGGCAACTTGATGAAGGCGGTCGAACTGTACAAGGGCATCGCCAAAGACATCAAAGACGCGAACGAGAAGCAGATGATCATGGACGCTCGTTTCCGCGTGGCGGAACTCTATTTGAATCAGGCGTTCAGAAGCCGTGATTTCTCGCGGGTCGAGGCCGAATTGAAGGATATTTTGGCGGAAGATCCCGCGTATGTCAGCGCGTATGTGCTGCGCGGGCGGATGTTGATGGCGTTAGGCTCGCTGGCGAAAGATGAAGGCAAAGCCGACGATGTCGCCGCGCGCTATGAAAGCGCGGCGGCGGATTTGAAAAAAGCGATTGAATTGCAGCCGACGCGCGCCGAAGCGCATGTTATTCTTGGGCAATTATACTTGGTTCAAGAGCAAGTCGAGCAGGCGCTTCCGCTTTTGGAAAAAGCGATCACGCTTGACCCGAAAAATGTGCAGGCGCATTTGGCGCTGGCCTCATTAGCCTTCCAGAAGGGCGAATTTGACAAATCGCTGGAACTGTATAAAAAGGCTGTCGAGCTTGACCCGAAAAGCGTTCAGGCGCTTGCCGGACTCGGCGAAGTCTATCTTTCGAAGAATCTGGTTGATGAGGCGGTGGACGCCGCGCAAAAGATATTGGCCGCGCTTCCGCCCGCCGATGACCAAACGCCGGTCAGCCAAGAGGAAGTCGGCGCGCGTTTTATTTTAGGCCGCGCGTATCTGCTGAAAGCCAGCGGAATTGAAACACAGGATGCCGCCGGGGCCAAGGCGTTGTACGAAAAGGCGGTTGCCGAGTTGGAAAAAGTGACGGCGGCGGTGCAGAATATTCCCAGCGCAAATTATAGCTTAGGCATCGCATGTTCAAAAGTCGGGAAATTTCAGCAGGCCATCGAGCAGTTTTTGCTCGTGCTGCAAGCCGACAGCGGCAATATTTCCACGCTGCAAAATCTCGCCATCGCCTATTTTCAGGAGAATCAATATGATGCCGCGATTGAATACGCGAAAAAACTCATCGCGCTTGACGCGAACAATTTGACGGGGCATAAACTTTTATTAGATGCGTACTTGCGCACGAATAACGTCGCGCAGGCGCAGGAATTGCTGGCGAAAATCGAGACGCTGGATCCGAGCGATCCGGTGCTGGCGATCAATAAAGCGATTGTCGCGCTGCAAGGCCGCGACTTCGCGCAGGCGATTGCGCAAGCCGAAGCCTCGCTTGCGAGCGGGCAGGAAAACGCTTTCGTGTATAATATTTTAGGCCGAGCGCAAGCTGGAACGAATGAGTTCGAGAAAGCGGAAGCGGCGCTGAAAAAAGCGGTTGAACTCAGCCCGAAATTGCTGTCCGCCCGGCTAGCGTTGGCGGATGTGTACGTGAAAACGCAGAAATATGATTTGGCCGAAGCGGAAATCACCGCGATTTTGGCAATCCAAGACTTGCCGGAAGCGCACGTCATTCTCGGCATGGCGGCGATTGGGCGCGGCCAGTTAGAGGCGGCCAAGACGGAGTTTGAAAAAGCCCTTGCCATCAGAAGCGATTTCGCGGAAGCGCAATACCAATTAGGCATCGTGCTGCGCGGATTGGGCAAGAATGACGGGGCGATTGCGTCGCTGGAGCAAGTGATCGCGTCCGCGCCGGAGCATCTTCCCGCGCTCACGAATCTGACGCTCTGGACGTTTGAGGCTGGAACGTATGATAAAACCTTGCAATACGCCGAAAAATTGCGCAAAGTCAACCCGGACAATGCGGTCGCGCTGAACGTCATGGCCGCTATTTACGCCCAAACCGGGAAATACGACGACGCGCTCGCTATTCTTGAGACGTTGCGGACTGTTCAGCCGGACGCGCCGAATCTCGACGTGACGTTAGGGATTGCGTATCTCGGCAAACGCGACTTTGATAAGGCGGTGGACGCTTTGAAACGGGCGATTACCCACCATCCCGACAATCCGGCGGCGTATGACACGTTAGGCCGCGCTTATACGGCTAAAAAGGAATACGATCTCGCGGTCGAGGCGTTCTCGACGGCGTTAGAAAAACAGGCCGATTATTACCCGGCCATGCTCGGATTGGGCAATCTGCGCGGCATTCAAGGGAAATATCTCGAAGCGTTGGATATGTATAAAAACGTGCTGGCGTTGAAGGAAAATTCCCCCGAAGCGTTGATTGGCATGGCGGGCGTGTATCAACTGACCGGACGGCAGCAAGACGCGCTCACGACGTTTGAGCAAGTGCTGCAACTTCAGCCAAAAACCCCCGTTGCTTTGTTTAATGCGGCGGACGTGGCGTTGCAGCTTGGAAAATACGAAAAAACCGTTGAATACGCTGGACGCATTCTTGAGGCCGATCCCGAAAACGTCAACGCGCAGTATCTTTTAGCGCAAGCCTACATGCTGCAAGGGGAACAGGGCAAAGCGGTGGCGGAATTGGAAGGCATCGCCAACGCCAAAACCCCGTTTGAACCGGCGTTGTTAGATTTGGGTTTCGCGTATTTGCGCCAAGATGACGCGGAATCCGCCAAAGCGACGTTCGACAAGGCGCTGTCGGCGAATGACAAGCAGCCCGCCGCCATGCTCGGCGCGGCGATTGCGGCGCAATACGCCGGAACGGACGCGGAGGCGTTTGAATATTGCCAGCGCGCCATGACGGCGCAGCCGGAAAACCCGATGGCGGCGTTCGTGCTTGGCAACGTGTACGTGGCGCAGAAAGACTACGAAAAGGCGAAAGAGGCGTTTGCGAAAGCGGGCGACTTTTATAACGAATTGTCGTTTGACGCCGCCGTGATTCCCGCGTATTATGGCGACGATCCCACGGCGTCGGCGCGGGCAATCAACGTCGCGCACAGCCTGTTGGCGCGGGGCTGGACGGCGGATGCGATCAAAATGCTGACCGACATCACGCTTGCCAAAGCCGCGCGCGAAGGCGTCATCGTCCGGTATGATCTCGCCAGGGCCTATGCGCAGCAAGGAAAATATGACGAGGCCATCGGCGAGTTAGAGGCGATTATCGCGGCGCAGCCAACGAGAATTTCGCTGTATAAAACGATTGGAACGCTGCATCAAAATAAACAAGAGCCGCAAAAAGCGGTCGAGGCATTCAAAAAGTATGCCGAGGCCAATCCGACTGACGATTCCGGCAAGGTGCAGCTTGCGTTGGCGTATGAAAGCGCGAACATGACCAATGAAGCGATTGCTGAATATACGGTGCTGCTCCAGAAAATGCCTGATTCCGCATTGACCAAAAATCAGCTTGCGTGGCTCTATGCCGAAAAAGGCGAGAACTTAGACGAAGCCGCCAAGCTCGCGGAAGAAGCGGCGCAGAGCCAGCCGGTTGCCGGAATTATTGATACCGCCGGTTGGGTGTATTATAAACGCGGCGAATATGACAAGGCGGTGGAAAAATTCACAAAGGCCGTCGAACTCAGCCCGTTCCAGCCGACGATCCGGTATCATCTCGGTTTAGCTTACGCGAAAGCGGGAGAGAAAGACCTTGCGCTGCAAGAACTCAAGCGCGCGTTTGAGATTTCTGCGGATTTCAAAGAAGCCGCCGAAGCCAAAGCGCTGCTTGATGAGTTGAGCAAGCCGTGATGCGCGAAAACGGGCTTCGGCCAGAGTTGTTCCGAAGCCCGTTTTTTCAGAAGATTTTTTTAAAAATTGCTTGACAAAAAAATGCGGGTTTATAGGATGCGGATTGTCAAACAATGAAGAGTTGATTTGGATTCCCCGGTAGCTCAGTCGGTAGAGCGGTTGGCTGTTAACCAATTGGTCGCTGGTTCGAGTCCGGCCCGGGGAGCCAATTTTAAGAGGTCGCTTTTAAAAAAAGCGGCCTTTTTTGTTGATTCTGCTTCGCCTCGTTATTCAACCAGCCAATTTTTTGCCGCCTGTTCTCAGTTCCTAACAACAACGACAATGAATGACAGAAAGGAACGAATTTAGCCGCCTGTTCGGAATCGAAAACAATCTGCAAGGATGTCGGCATATTTCCGTTGACAAGAAACGCGAGAAAACGTGATAACAGGCGTTCTTAAGATCTCACGTTACGCAGCAGATTCGATGCGAATGACCATAAACTCCCCTCCTGAGATGGGCTGAGGGTGGGTTGACGAGGCGAGGGAATCGTTGCATGACGAACCCACTCCTTGCCCCATCCCAGGCGGGGAATTGCTGAGACGTTGCGTAACATGGGTGAATACATTATGAGAAACCGTTTCTCCTTCCCGCTTATCGCGCTGTTCATGCTGGCGTATGCATTCAGCCTGCCAGCCTTCGCCGGAACGATTACCCTGACAATTGACACGCGCACCTCCATCACGGGGCAGCAGATTTCTTCGGAATTTTCTCTGCGCAACACCGGCACGGAATCGGCGTGGAACGTGTCGCTTCAGGCCAATTTTCTCGGCCAGATCGCTGATGTCGCCGTGACGCCGGAACTTCCCGCCGGAAGCGCGGCGATCTCGGCGTCCGTCAATTTTACGTTGCCGCCAGATCATCGCGGCGCGTTCCCGATTTTTGCGACGGTCACGTATCACGATGCGTCGTCACGCGCCTTTTTCGCGCCGGTCGTCGGCATCGTCCGAACGGCCGACGCCGAAGAAAACCGCCTGACCATGCAAGGGCGGCTCGCGCCTGACGGCAAAAAGGGCGCGCTGCGCGTCAAGGTGACTTCCCTCGATGCCGCGCCGCAGGAGGTCACGCTCACCTGCCATGCCTCGCCGGACGTGGGCGTCGCGCCACGTTCGCAGCAAGTGCGGCTTTCGAGCGGCAACGCAGAAGCCGATTTTCGTTTGGTGAATCGGACGGCCTCGCCCGGCGCGACGGTCAACCTGTTTTTAACCGCCGAATACGCGCAGCAGGGCAAGCGCTACCTCGCGTCAACGTCACTGCCTGTTGCGATTGACCTGCTGCCGTCCGCCTCGTCTTGGATTCCGCGATTCAAAGTTTTCGGCGGAATCGCCCTTGTCGCGGCGGGATTTATCATCGCATTTTTCGCGCAAAAACAGGATGAGCGGCGGCGGTTTACGCTTGATTTGTTCGCGCTGTTCATCATCGAATTGTTCATTTTCGCGCACATCACGCCGCAGTATTTGCTGACGAAAACCGTCACGGCGGGCGGCGACACGGCTTCGCATTATTACACGCTCTGGTATCTGCGTCACGAACTGCTGCCGCGCGGGGCGGTCAGTGGGTGGACGCCGGGCAATTACGCCGGATTTCCCCTGTTGCAAATGTATTTCCCGCTGCCGTTCGTGCTAATGAGCCTGCTCGATCTCTTCATGCCGTTGCAGGTGGCGTTCAAATTTGGCACGCTGCTCGGCGTTTTTCTGCTGCCGGTGGCCGCGTATCTCTGCCTGCGCATGCTGCGCGCGCCGTTCCCCGGCCCGGCCATCGGCGCGGCGCTGACGCTGCCATTTCTGTTCAACACTTCAAATTCCATGTGGGGCGGCAATCTGCTCAGCACGCTTGCCGGAGAATTTTCGTACAGCCTGAGCCTCTCGCTGTCGCTGATTTTGTTAGGCAGCCTGTATCAAGGCTGCCTCGAATCGCGCCACGTCATCCGCAACGCGCTGCTTGTCTTCCTCGTCGGATTCAGCCACGGCTACACGCTCCTGTTCATGGAAGCGATTTCGCTTTTTTTCCTGCTCACGCCGCGCGGCTTTTTCACGCGGCTGGCCTATCTGTTCAAGGTGTACGCGCTCGGCGGCATGCTGTTGGCGTTCTGGCTGCTGCCGCTCCTGATTTTCGGCAAATACACCAGCCCGTATCATCT
>CAZCGG010000079.1:0-3854 GCA_964498135.1 uncultured Candidatus Moduliflexus sp. | reverse complement strand
GGCGCGCTGATCGCGGCGTTCATGTTTATCGCCGCGCCGAAATTGGGCGTCGTGGACATTCGCTACGTGCCGTGCGCCCAATTGATGGCCTGCCTGCTGGCGGCGATGGGCTTGGGCTGGCTTGGTTCGCGATTGCCGCGCTGGTCAGCCGTGTTATTTTTGTTCATCGCGGCAAGCGTAACGATCTTGTGGACGGCGAAATATGTCGGGTTTATTTCGGACTGGACGCGCTGGAATTATAGCGGCTTCGAGGCCAAACCCGCGTATCCGATTTTCGCGCAGATGAACCGCGCGCTGCGCGGCACGTTTCAAGACCCGCGCGTCGTGTTCGAGCATTCCGAAGAGCATAACATGTTCGGCAGTTCCCGAGCGTTCGAGTCGCTGCCGTTTTTTAGCGGACGCGCCACGCTCGAAGGCGTCTATCATCAGGCGTCGCCGAGTTCGCCGTTCGTCTTCTACCTGCAATCGGAAATTTCCAAAGACCAGTCGTGTCCATTCCGACAATATTATTGCACCACGACGGATTTTGCGCGGGCGCGGCGGCATCTGCGCCTGTTTAACGTGACCGACCTGATTCTCCGCACCGACGAGGCGAAAGCCGCCATTCGGACGGCGGCGGATTACGCGCTGCGCCAAACCGTCGGCGCGTATGAACTCTGGACGCTTTCCGGCGGCTCGCGCCGCTATGTCGAGCCGTTGACCGTCGCGCCCGTCCTCTATCCGACGCCGGATTGGAAGCGCGAGGCGTATCGCTGGTTCATGAACGACGCGATCTCCGACGTGCCGCTGGCGTTCGTCAAACAGGCCGACGACGCGGATCGGCGGCGATTTTCGCAGATCGCGCATTCGCTGGATGAGATGCGCCGGATGCCGCTTAATGCGCCGGATTGCCGCGTCAATGAGACGATTCGGAACGACGAGATTTTGATTGACACGACCTGCCTGAACAGGCCGCTGCTCGTGAAAATGTCGTATCATCCGAATTGGAAGGCTGAGGGCGCGGATCGCGTCTATCTCGCCGCGCCGTCGTTCATGCTGATTTTCCCGACGCGGGAGCGGGTTCGCCTGTATTACGGCGCGACCTGGCCGAATATTGCCGGAGATTTTCTGACTGTGATCGGCCTGCTTATTCTCGCCTTGAATGCGCCGCTGCCCGGAACGCCGCGCCAAGCCGCGTGGATGAAGATCGCCGCCCGCGTCGGCCTGCCGCATGAAATCGCATGGCCGCGCCTCTGGAATCCGAATACGCGGACGCGCTACGCGCTGCTGTTGGCGGCGACGATGCTCGGCGTGATCGGCCTCGCCGGATTCGGCTATTCCGTGTATGCGAACGACCCAAACCGGTGGTTTAACGCGGCGGTTGCGCTGAAAGACGCGCAAAAATTCGAGCAGGCGCAGGCCGAATTTCGGCGCGTGATCCGCGAAACCGACGCCACCGGCGGCATGGCGATGGATGCCGCGTATTACATCGCCATTTGCGATTATCTCGCCGAAAAGAACGATGACGCCATTCGCGGCTTTCAGGAGCTTATTCGGAATTATCCGACGAACAGCCGCATCCCAGAAGCCCTGTATCATATCGGCCTCTGCCATTTTCGCGCCGGACGAGACGCGGACGGCATCGCGCAGATGCATGAGGTGATCGCCCGCTATCCCCGCCTCATTTGGGCGAAATATGCGCGAGATCGGCTGAGTGAGCATGTGAAATAACGCTATTTCTATCTCAAATTTCATGTCAATCTGAGAGGGACAGCGCATGACTTTCCAACGTGTTGAAAAAAAATCTCGATGCGCCTATGGCATTCTGGGCGCGTGCATTGTCGTCTGGGCGGTCATTTTCGGCGTAAACTCTTTGCTGACGAATAAGAATTTATGGTTTTCGGCCTACGATGTCGCCAAACACGATCAATCGCTATGGATGCTCTCGCATTTTCAGCGGCCGTTTAATACTATTCGCGGATTGAATACGTTTGGAGATCATGCTTATTTCACGCTTCCTTTGCTTGCCCCGATTTATTGGCTCTTTCCATCTATTAACGCGCTGTTGTTCATTACCCCGTTCGTTCGAGGATTGGCGGTTTTGGGCGTTTTTCTGATTGCCAAAAACCGGTTGCGGCATCACGGCATCGCCCTGTTCGTTGCGCTGCTTATGCTGCTCGATCCGGCCTTCGGCAATGTCAATCTCGATCACTTTTATCCTGAAACATGGGCGACCGCGAGTTTTGTCTTCATGTTTTATTTTGCGGTCATCCGCCCGCGCTGGGCATGGTATTACGCGCTTTTAGGGCTGACCTTGCTCATGAAAGAAGATACGCCATTAGTCGCTTTCATGTTCGCCTTATATCTGCTCGTCATTGAGCGGCGAGTGAAACATGCCGCCATAACCGCAATAACGTCGTTAGCCTATTTTGGCGTTTCAATTGCGCTGATTTCGTATTTTGCCGGGACGTATTCGGTGTTTCAAGAAAGCGGCGGGCAGATGGGGGGCGTGTTAGCGCATGCGCTCCAGCCAAGTTTTTATGCCGCGAAATTTTTAGAGCCTACCTTTTTGAAATATCTATTCGATCTCGGCAGCCCCATTGCGTTTTTGCCGATTTTAAGCCCCCATGTTCTGGCTATCGCTTTTCCGTCAGTCCTTGCAAACATGGTGTCAAATTGGCCGTATCTGAAATCGATCAATTATCATTACACGATTTACATCACGCCATTTCTCTACATCGCCTTCGTGTATGCGTTGCAATTGATTCAGCGTCATATCAAAAGAACAGCGCTGCGAAAGGGAATCTTCGTCAGCCTCTTTCTCATGACAGGCATTTCCAGCATAACCGCAAATCAGAAGCTCGCTATGCTTCCTGTCAGCAAGTTTTATCGAGAGACGCTTGCGAAATATCGTCAATATCGTTATAGCGGCGCGGTTAAAACAACATATAAAGGATTTATGATGATTGATGCATCTTCGCCCGTCAGCGTGGATACCTTTTTTACGCCGCATTTGGCGCATCGCCGAAAATGTTATCAATTTCCGGTCCCGTGGATGCAAAATTATTACGGCGTGACGGGAACGCCGTTGCCGTCGCCGGATGATGTCAAATATGTGTTTGTCAAATACGATACGCTTCGCCAGCGCGAACGCGATTTGATTCATTCGCTGCTGCTGAAAAATTACGCGATTTTGATGAACGAAAGCGGCTTGCTGCTTCTGCAACAAGCGCAAACGCCTTTTCTCTCAATGAGTGAAACTCGGCGCGCGCTGCTGCGCGAAACGTTTGATGAGCATGTCACGCTGGGAAAGGCGCATGTCTGGTCTGGCGCATTGACATGGCGAGGATTTTCAGATGAACGGTTCGTCTCAGATGACCGTGAGGCCGGAGCGTCATATCGGCTCATTTCCGCCGACGGCATGGATGCGGAATGGTATTACATGCTGCCGGTCAGGCCAAATACGCTGTACCGGTTTTCGGGCTGGATAGACGCTCAAGGCTTGACGCCCCTCGATGCCCAAGTTCATGGAATATTTTTAGTGCAATATGTGAAGAGTCGCGGAAAATATCATGTCGGCGATGTCACATCTACGATAAAATTCGACCAGAACCAGCAGCCGCGCCGCCAAGGGAACTGGCTCTATCAGGAGATGACATTTTTGACATCAAGCGATACGCAGCAGGTGCGAATCAGCGCAAGTTTCGGCACTTGGGGACGTTCAAAAGGCGAAATGTTTCTTGATCATTTGCAACTCGAACAATTATCACGCTGATGCCGCATGAAAATATTTCAAGAACGCATTTGGCCGCGCATGATACGCTGGCTGACGCCGAAGCGCATGCTGCGGATTACGCGGGCGGGGTGGCAATTCA
>CAZCGG010000078.1:0-17726 GCA_964498135.1 uncultured Candidatus Moduliflexus sp. | reverse complement strand
ATGTTCAAACCCAGTGTCAGCCCTGAAAGGGATTGAAACATCAGAGACACGAAAGGCGATCATCATTTTTTAACCGGTTCAAACCCAGTGTCAGCCCTGAAAGGGATTGAAACCGCCATATTATGATAACGTCTCCCAGGTCACGCCGTTCAAACCCAGTGTCAGCCCTGAAAGGGATTGAAACCGTTTTTGGTAAACTGCCAAGCAAGCTGTCTTTCCGTGTTCAAACCCAGTGTCAGCCCTGAAAGGGATTGAAACTTTCTGCAGTTCGAGGTCGACGCAAAGTCCCTCGGGTGGTTCAAACCCAGTGTCAGCCCTGAAAGGGATTGAAACAGATAATCCGCCTTCTGTGAAAATTTTTTACCAACAAAGTTCAAACCCAGTGTCAGCCCTGAAAGGGATTGAAACATTTCGCCGTTATTGCCTTCCGCCGTGATTGTGACGTTCAAACCCAGTGTCAGCCCTGAAAGGGATTGAAACCTTGGATCCGACGTCGAACGTGTCGCCGATCTGTGTACGTTCAAACCCAGTGTCAGCCCTGAAAGGGATTGAAACTATTCGTTGCCCCAGTATTCGCATGGAAAAAGCTTGAGTTCAAACCCAGTGTCAGCCCTGAAAGGGATTGAAACAGCCAGAAATGCTTTGGCCGGCGTTGGCCAGTTTCGCGTTCAAACCCAGTGTCAGCCCTGAAAGGGATTGAAACACACCAGGAATCCAGCGGTCATGGCGAACCATGTCCATGTTCAAACCCAGTGTCAGCCCTGAAAGGGATTGAAACACATCGCCAGTTAGGGTTATCTTTAAAGTCGTTACCCGTTCAAACCCAGTGTCAGCCCTGAAAGGGATTGAAACATAAAAGGAAAGTCGCGCTGAGGCCTTTGGTATATGGTTCAAACCCAGTGTCAGCCCTGAAAGGGATTGAAACTCGAGACGGCGCTGTTGCTCTTCTCTTTCACGGCGTTCCGGTTCAAACCCAGTGTCAGCCCTGAAAGGGATTGAAACTTGCTTCCCGTCCTTGGTCGGGGCAACCAGTTGCAGTTCAAACCCAGTGTCAGCCCTGAAAGGGATTGAAACAAAAATGGCGTCGCCGACAAAATGCGCTGACAACGAGGTTCAAACCCAGTGTCAGCCCTGAAAGGGATTGAAACTGGCCGGGACGGCTCCGGCCGTACTCATCGGGGTTTGTTCAAACCCAGTGTCAGCCCTGAAAGGGATTGAAACCCAAGACTCTTCCTTGAGAGAAAAGCTTGGGGTCGCGGTTCAAACCCAGTGTCAGCCCTGAAAGGGATTGAAACCATCGTCCCAACCTCCCCACGGCCTTCCTACATTTTTCGTTCAAACCCAGTGTCAGCCCTGAAAGGGATTGAAACAAATTGCCTTCCAGTCCATACTCTTAGATCAGTCCGGTTCAAACCCAGTGTCAGCCCTGAAAGGGATTGAAACAGGAAGTCACGGACAAAGAAAAATACCATGATTGAAGTTCAAACCCAGTGTCAGCCCTGAAAGGGATTGAAACATTTGCTTGATATACTGCATATTCCCTCCTTGATTAAGTTCAAACCCAGTGTCAGCCCTGAAAGGGATTGAAACAGCTATGCAATGGAATCCAGAGACATCACAAGTCACGCGTTCAAACCCAGTGTCAGCCCTGAAAGGGATTGAAACTCCCCAGCACCGTATCTCCACCAAAAAATCCACTAAAGTTCAAACCCAGTGTCAGCCCTGAAAGGGATTGAAACTCTTCCCATTTCCGCGGACTTTTGCAATGGCCGACTCGTTCAAACCCAGTGTCAGCCCTGAAAGGGATTGAAACCTGAGTTTAATTACACCGGATGCGAATGCACCCGGAGGTTCAAACCCAGTGTCAGCCCTGAAAGGGATTGAAACACCAACTTCCCGGGTTCGCGAAGATCGACATGCTCAAGTTCAAACCCAGTGTCAGCCCTGAAAGGGATTGAAACAGTTTTTTTGACTCCCACTCCGGGGACTGAAACATGTTCAAACCCAGTGTCAGCCCTGAAAGGGATTGAAACACGCGGGTCTGCCGGCGAGGTGCCGGTGTAAACTCCGTTCAAACCCAGTGTCAGCCCTGAAAGGGATTGAAACAATATTCTTGCCTTCACCGTTATAATGACGACGGAAAGTTCAAACCCAGTGTCAGCCCTGAAAGGGATTGAAACAGCACGCGACGATAATTTCTGTTTCCCACTGAGTGCCGGTTCAAACCCAGTGTCAGCCCTGAAAGGGATTGAAACTTTTTACGAACCGTCGCCGTGCTTTGCCCTGCGCGTCGTTCAAACCCAGTGTCAGCCCTGAAAGGGATTGAAACAGGAAATTTAAATGTCTTGTCCACGATGACCGCGGGAAGTTCAAACCCAGTGTCAGCCCTGAAAGGGATTGAAACATTTGTAAAGGCCTCCTAAAGAATTTTGAATCTTTTGGGTTCAAACCCAGTGTCAGCCCTGAAAGGGATTGAAACACCGAGATACGGCGACAACCCCATGGATTCCATATAGGTTCAAACCCAGTGTCAGCCCTGAAAGGGATTGAAACTTGCGACCCTGAGCCTGCCCGAAGGGCAGGCTGGGTGTTCAAACCCAGTGTCAGCCCTGAAAGGGATTGAAACAAAAATAAAAGACTGGTTCTTTAAGATAGAGAATATGTTCAAACCCAGTGTCAGCCCTGAAAGGGATTGAAACACGTCGCCTTCAGGCTGGACTGCATGTTGCTGTATTCAGTTCAAACCCAGTGTCAGCCCTGAAAGGGATTGAAACCTTCTCTGTTAATTACTACCCTTCTCATAATAATCATGTTCAAACCCAGTGTCAGCCCTGAAAGGGATTGAAACATCGCCTTGACCCAATACGGTGCCGGGTTTGGCCGGGGGTTCAAACCCAGTGTCAGCCCTGAAAGGGATTGAAACCATATTCTGATTTGTAAGGATCCCCGGCGGTTTTTAATGTTCAAACCCAGTGTCAGCCCTGAAAGGGATTGAAACCAAAAACTTTAACATTGGTTTTGATTGGCATGGCCATGTGTTCAAACCCAGTGTCAGCCCTGAAAGGGATTGAAACCCTTCCCCGACAGCTCGGCAACGACCGTTGCCAAGGTTCAAACCCAGTGTCAGCCCTGAAAGGGATTGAAACATCTTCAGCGAGCAATAATCCCTACGGGTTGATTCACCTGTTCAAACCCAGTGTCAGCCCTGAAAGGGATTGAAACTCGTTGGACTTTGCAATAATAAATATGTTGGATATAGTTCAAACCCAGTGTCAGCCCTGAAAGGGATTGAAACCTTTTTACCTGACGGAAGAAAACGTTGAGTAATTGGTCAAGTTCAAACCCAGTGTCAGCCCTGAAAGGGATTGAAACAACCCCATCTTTCCTTTCCCGACAAAGAATAAAACTTGTTCAAACCCAGTGTCAGCCCTGAAAGGGATTGAAACAGATTATTCCTCCGTTTGCGAGGAATAATGAGGTTGAATGTTCAAACCCAGTGTCAGCCCTGAAAGGGATTGAAACTTTGTCTGATCGTCTCGGTGGGCACCGTTGAAACATGTTCAAACCCAGTGTCAGCCCTGAAAGGGATTGAAACAAATAGGGAGGGATTTTACAACTGCACGGTAGCATGTGTTCAAACCCAGTGTCAGCCCTGAAAGGGATTGAAACTATACACTCTATACAAGCGCTCCGCTTTAGCAAACTGTTCAAACCCAGTGTCAGCCCTGAAAGGGATTGAAACTCAAGCTCCGCCATCGCCGTCGCCGCCGCTTCTGGTTCAAACCCAGTGTCAGCCCTGAAAGGGATTGAAACGCCTGCCGCCCGGAGTTCTTCCAAACACTCCGGGGTTCAAACCCAGTGTCAGCCCTGAAAGGGATTGAAACAAGGTTTGCGGTATAACATACGGCACACTCCTTTTGAAAGGTTCAAACCCAGTGTCAGCCCTGAAAGGGATTGAAACAACCTTTAAGAACTCCGGTTTCATCTGCTTGGGGGACGTTCAAACCCAGTGTCAGCCCTGAAAGGGATTGAAACATCTCAGTGTAAAGGGCATATGAACCCCACTAAATGTTCAAACCCAGTGTCAGCCCTGAAAGGGATTGAAACTCTCCGGAGGATCCGGAAGGCTCCGGGAAGTAAAGTGTTCAAACCCAGTGTCAGCCCTGAAAGGGATTGAAACTTGTCGTCAAGCGCCTTTTCGGCGCAGGGCGAGTTTTAGTTCAAACCCAGTGTCAGCCCTGAAAGGGATTGAAACTAATGCTATCCTCCGACTCCCATCCGATTATCACCCGTTCAAACCCAGTGTCAGCCCTGAAAGGGATTGAAACATACAATTGCACCCCCCAGCGGGTACAATTCTTTCGAGTTCAAACCCAGTGTCAGCCCTGAAAGGGATTGAAACCTTTTTCACTGTGCAGTGCATAGTGAAAAGAGAAATAAGTTCAAACCCAGTGTCAGCCCTGAAAGGGATTGAAACTATTTCGTCAGGTTATAATTACAGGCCGAACAATACAGGTTCAAACCCAGTGTCAGCCCTGAAAGGGATTGAAACTTTTGTCTGCATCTCGCCCCTTTGTTTCTAATCCCGTGTTCAAACCCAGTGTCAGCCCTGAAAGGGATTGAAACATTCTTATTCAGAACTGGAAGCCGTTTTTTGGCTTGCGTTCAAACCCAGTGTCAGCCCTGAAAGGGATTGAAACGATGAATCTGCGCGTCAATCGGACGTGCTTGCCGTGTTCAAACCCAGTGTCAGCCCTGAAAGGGATTGAAACCGGAGCAGCGCGTCTCCGGCGCATCGCTCGAAGAGTTCAAACCCAGTGTCAGCCCTGAAAGGGATTGAAACGGACACGCGCCAAAGATGATCTCCTTCACCGCGACGGTTCAAACCCAGTGTCAGCCCTGAAAGGGATTGAAACACTTGGTTTCGCGTATGGGCATTCGGCGGTGGATTGTTCGGTTCAAACCCAGTGTCAGCCCTGAAAGGGATTGAAACAGATTGCGACGACTAACAAGCAAACAAACAGCGCGGTAGTTCAAACCCAGTGTCAGCCCTGAAAGGGATTGAAACATTTGACGATCATTCTCCTGTGCGCAAAGCGGGCATGTGGTTCAAACCCAGTGTCAGCCCTGAAAGGGATTGAAACATGAGCCGTCACTCCGTTTGAAGAAGTTCGTGCATTGGGTTCAAACCCAGTGTCAGCCCTGAAAGGGATTGAAACGATTTTCCATTCCCCAGACACCGTAAGATGCTGGGTTGCGGTTCAAACCCAGTGTCAGCCCTGAAAGGGATTGAAACACATAATATCCGCAAGTTTCTGCCCACCTCATAAGATGGTTCAAACCCAGTGTCAGCCCTGAAAGGGATTGAAACTTCCTGTTTGGTCGGCTTTCTGCATCTGATCTGTGCGTTCGTTCAAACCCAGTGTCAGCCCTGAAAGGGATTGAAACATTCTACATACACATTGACATCATCTCCCCATTTTTTTGTTCAAACCCAGTGTCAGCCCTGAAAGGGATTGAAACAAGCGACTGGCGCCACGCAGTAATCGGGCACAACGGAGTTCAAACCCAGTGTCAGCCCTGAAAGGGATTGAAACCCGCGGGTACAAATATACACTGAATTAAAACTCCACGTTCAAACCCAGTGTCAGCCCTGAAAGGGATTGAAATCGCATGTTGCCCAATATGGGCAACTTCGCCCCGAACAGTTCAAACCCAGTGTCAGCCCTGAAAGGGATTGAAACCGGCCTTGCCGGCCGACGCCACGCAGAGCGGCGACTTGTTCAAACCCAGTGTCAGCCCTGAAAGGGATTGAAACCCTTGGGAGCGCCAATCCGCCACCTTGTCGGTGGTGATGTTCAAACCCAGTGTCAGCCCTGAAAGGGATTGAAACTACAAATAGCAGGCTATAAAAAAACCCTTTTACAAATTGTTCAAACCCAGTGTCAGCCCTGAAAGGGATTGAAACAATTCCGGGCGGTACTTTTCGCTACCTGACCTGCCAACCGGTTCAAACCCAGTGTCAGCCCTGAAAGGGATTGAAACGAATCGTCAGGGAGCGGAATCCCCTGATAGGAACGATGTTCAAACCCAGTGTCAGCCCTGAAAGGGATTGAAACAAACGTGGTGCACCTGCCGACGCAACTGTGGAATCAGTTCAAACCCAGTGTCAGCCCTGAAAGGGATTGAAACGTTACAATCACCTGGCGACGAGGTGCAGCTTGATGTTGTTCAAACCCAGTGTCAGCCCTGAAAGGGATTGAAACACCATCTTTTTAATACTGTTATCTACTTTGTTCTCCAAAGTTCAAACCCAGTGTCAGCCCTGAAAGGGATTGAAACTTTTGAGCCATTTCTTTACGCGATCTCATACCTTTATGTTCAAACCCAGTGTCAGCCCTGAAAGGGATTGAAACTTTGAACACCTTATTACAGATAAGTATCAAGAGCAAATGTTCAAACCCAGTGTCAGCCCTGAAAGGGATTGAAACCAATGATATTAGCAGCCGCAACATCCAACTCGCCGTAAGTTCAAACCCAGTGTCAGCCCTGAAAGGGATTGAAACTCCTCTTCTCCTTCGGCGTATTCTTCTCCTTGATCCGGTTCAAACCCAGTGTCAGCCCTGAAAGGGATTGAAACCGGCGTCCCGCTCAAGCTGGGCAGCCCCGCTTCCGGTTCAAACCCAGTGTCAGCCCTGAAAGGGATTGAAACGGCGTGATTGGCATGGAAACCTTGAACGTCGCAGGGGTTCAAACCCAGTGTCAGCCCTGAAAGGGATTGAAACCAAAACG
Organism: uncultured Candidatus Moduliflexus sp.; assembly: GCA_964498135.1. GTDB lineage: Bacteria > Moduliflexota > Moduliflexia > Moduliflexales > Moduliflexaceae > Moduliflexus. The sequence continues at coordinate 10,934 of CAZCGG010000078.1, read as the reverse complement.
CCGCAGGCACGGCGTCGTTGTTAGGATTGTTCAAACCCAGTGTCAGCCCTGAAAGGGATTGAAACAAATATGCCCATAGCAGGCATTTTGATCACAATTATCGTTCAAACCCAGTGTCAGCCCTGAAAGGGATTGAAACACAGACCTAACAGACCTAACAATACGCTAATCTTTCTCAGTTCAAACCCAGTGTCAGCCCTGAAAGGGATTGAAACAAATGCCTCGCAAACTCGATATATGACCACGGCTCTTGTTCAAACCCAGTGTCAGCCCTGAAAGGGATTGAAACAGATATGCTTCCTTGATGCCGTTTTTGAAAACGCATAGTTCAAACCCAGTGTCAGCCCTGAAAGGGATTGAAACAAAGCGAGTCGTGCTGACCTTCATTATTAATACATTTGCGTTCAAACCCAGTGTCAGCCCTGAAAGGGATTGAAACTTCCCCATTTTCATGAGGATATACAAAAGATGTATATCGTTCAAACCCAGTGTCAGCCCTGAAAGGGATTGAAACTCCTTTTCAATCCCCGGTTCGCACACATTCCGAGGAAGGTTCAAACCCAGTGTCAGCCCTGAAAGGGATTGAAACAAGCCAATCGCCCTCAGGACTAAATTGTAGTCCTGAAGTTCAAACCCAGTGTCAGCCCTGAAAGGGATTGAAACAGTTCAGTCAGCTCTTTTTCCGGATCCTTCACCTTTTGTTCAAACCCAGTGTCAGCCCTGAAAGGGATTGAAACCCTTGGGAGCGCCAATCCGCCACCTTGTCGGTGGTGATGTTCAAACCCAGTGTCAGCCCTGAAAGGGATTGAAACACAGGATAATGACATTTTCCTCATCTTGGGACATAGGTTCAAACCCAGTGTCAGCCCTGAAAGGGATTGAAACACGTGGGTAACCAGAATCTGTTTGAAAGTTTAAAAAGTTCAAACCCAGTGTCAGCCCTGAAAGGGATTGAAACTTAGACCATTCTTGCCCTGCCCAATAGCTTTCCCCGCAAGTTCAAACCCAGTGTCAGCCCTGAAAGGGATTGAAACACGACAGATACCCCAGAGCCACCATCGATTGCTCTGCAGTTCAAACCCAGTGTCAGCCCTGAAAGGGATTGAAACAGGCGACACCGCAAGATGTTGCCAGCATCGCCATGATGTTCAAACCCAGTGTCAGCCCTGAAAGGGATTGAAACACATCATTGCGGTTTTTTCCATGCACCCCATTCCTGTAGTTCAAACCCAGTGTCAGCCCTGAAAGGGATTGAAACGTACCTTGCGGGACCTCGACCGCCCCGTACAGGAGGGGTTCAAACCCAGTGTCAGCCCTGAAAGGGATTGAAACGATGCGAAGCCTGGATCGTTGAGGCTGGGGCCAAAGATGTTCAAACCCAGTGTCAGCCCTGAAAGGGATTGAAACGACGGAGATGTCTTGGGACCATCCCGCCAAAATCAACGTTCAAACCCAGTGTCAGCCCTGAAAGGGATTGAAACAGTTTTCATATCAAAAAGCGCGGTTATGGTCGTGTTGCGTTCAAACCCAGTGTCAGCCCTGAAAGGGATTGAAACAATTTTGACGAGCCAGGCTGTGAACGCCAGAAATCAGTTCAAACCCAGTGTCAGCCCTGAAAGGGATTGAAACAACATTTGAAAAATCGTCAGCTGGTGCTGGCGATTTTTGGTTCAAACCCAGTGTCAGCCCTGAAAGGGATTGAAACATTAGCTGATATACTCCGTCTATTTCTCGCGTAACATGTTCAAACCCAGTGTCAGCCCTGAAAGGGATTGAAACGTTCCTCTTCCCCGGATAACCGGCGAACTTGCCATAGTGTTCAAACCCAGTGTCAGCCCTGAAAGGGATTGAAACGAATGCCCCACTGCATTTCGTGCCCACCGCGCATGTCGGTTCAAACCCAGTGTCAGCCCTGAAAGGGATTGAAACTTTGTCACCTGCGTCGGTGGTTTTCGGAACAAGGGAGGTTCAAACCCAGTGTCAGCCCTGAAAGGGATTGAAACAACTCCGGTCCCCATCCATATTGCTTACGGAGATCAAGTTCAAACCCAGTGTCAGCCCTGAAAGGGATTGAAACTACTCCTTACCAGCCGCAGCGGCTTTAGCTTTTTCGTTCAAACCCAGTGTCAGCCCTGAAAGGGATTGAAACTGTACTTTCCCTTCAGCGGTATCTTGTAACTTCTTGGTTCAAACCCAGTGTCAGCCCTGAAAGGGATTGAAACACATTTGTCCTGAAAGAAATTTGATTATCCATCTAAAGTTCAAACCCAGTGTCAGCCCTGAAAGGGATTGAAACAATTTCATACAACAACCCCCTGAAGTCAGGGTGGTTGTGTTCAAACCCAGTGTCAGCCCTGAAAGGGATTGAAACATAGCTGTTCCTCCTTCCATTTCTGGTTAGTTAGGGTTCAAACCCAGTGTCAGCCCTGAAAGGGATTGAAACACTTACATCTGTAATTGTAAGCTGATCTCCCGCTTGGTTCAAACCCAGTGTCAGCCCTGAAAGGGATTGAAACAAATAGCCGGTACAGATTACATCGGTCCCTTGTGACTGTTCAAACCCAGTGTCAGCCCTGAAAGGGATTGAAACATCCCCAGTAACACGATTGTTAACACGCTCATAGCTCACTGTTCAAACCCAGTGTCAGCCCTGAAAGGGATTGAAACCCAATTTGAGCCCCTATTGGGTATAAACAGCCAATCTCGTTCAAACCCAGTGTCAGCCCTGAAAGGGATTGAAACATATATCTTTTTTCCCCGCAATGCGGGCAAGTCACCAAGTTCAAACCCAGTGTCAGCCCTGAAAGGGATTGAAACCTGAGAATCACTATGAGAGCCGTTACAGCCCTTCGCAAGTTCAAACCCAGTGTCAGCCCTGAAAGGGATTGAAACAATTCAGCCAACCGCTCTTTCCGGGCTTCCACACACGGTTCAAACCCAGTGTCAGCCCTGAAAGGGATTGAAACAATTCTCGTTTCGTGGTCCCTTCGAGCTCAGCGAACCGTTCAAACCCAGTGTCAGCCCTGAAAGGGATTGAAACATTGTTGTTCCATGTTTGTCCGAAAGCCGCTGCCGAGGGTTCAAACCCAGTGTCAGCCCTGAAAGGGATTGAAACATCCCCCAAGGCTCCAAAAGAGCAGCCTCAGGCCTTGTTCAAACCCAGTGTCAGCCCTGAAAGGGATTGAAACTCGGCCTTGTCGCCGGCGCTGGGATCGCCGGAACCATGTTCAAACCCAGTGTCAGCCCTGAAAGGGATTGAAACTTGGCCTTGATAAATCTGGCCAGACCAACCCAGAGCTGGTTCAAACCCAGTGTCAGCCCTGAAAGGGATTGAAACATTCGCGTTCCAAACATCTGGACCGCATTTTTAATTTGTTCAAACCCAGTGTCAGCCCTGAAAGGGATTGAAACACCATCGCCAACCCACCGGGTCCCCCACGCGATGTACGCGTTCAAACCCAGTGTCAGCCCTGAAAGGGATTGAAACGTCGGCGTTCACGCGGTACACGACGGAGCCACCCGCCGGTTCAAACCCAGTGTCAGCCCTGAAAGGGATTGAAACAAGGGAATAACGGTTTTAACCTAACAAGGTTAACCGCGTTCAAACCCAGTGTCAGCCCTGAAAGGGATTGAAACAAATCATCCGGTTTATGGAATGTAGAAACAAGGTGCCGTTCAAACCCAGTGTCAGCCCTGAAAGGGATTGAAACAGGTTAATAAAAAGGAGGTGAATACGACTAAATATATGTTCAAACCCAGTGTCAGCCCTGAAAGGGATTGAAACAGCGCAGTTGTAAGTCCAGAAAAACCGTCACTCCCTGTTCAAACCCAGTGTCAGCCCTGAAAGGGATTGAAACCTGTTCATCCGGATCCCCCAACTCCAACCGGAGAAGTTGGGTTCAAACCCAGTGTCAGCCCTGAAAGGGATTGAAACTTGATATGTCTGGCGTGTATTGGCATTTTGGATTTGGAGTTCAAACCCAGTGTCAGCCCTGAAAGGGATTGAAACTCGCTGTAGTCGTCTTCCAGCGGCTCATCGTCGGGGTCGGTTCAAACCCAGTGTCAGCCCTGAAAGGGAGTGAAACTTCGGTAGAGGCGTTCAATTGAAGACCCCCTACGCCGTTTAAACCGCGGCGTCAGCCTGATGAAACCTGTGACGGCTTTGAAATCCCTCTACGAACCCTTCCAACGAAGAAAATCGCATCATCCCCGCGAAAAAATCTTGACGAAAACCCCCCGCTTTCTGATAAGCCTGTTTCCGCGTTTTATGCGCACTATCTTATATCCTGAGGAGGATTTTTTCATGGCAGAACAACCAGAAGTCACATTATCACAAGAAGAGTTGGCATCCGCGGAAACATTTAATGACCCGGAAGTGGCGCAACTCTTAGAACGTTCCTTTCAGAATGTCGAGGAAGGGCGGATTGTCAGAGGCACGATTGTGCAAATTCATGACAGCGACGCTCTCGTGGACATCGGCTATAAATCTGAAGGAACCATTTCGCTGCGCGAATTTAAAAACGCGAACGGCGAACAGATTGAAGTGCATGTCGGGGACGAAGTTGACGTGTATCTCGAAAGCACGGAAGACGACAACGGCTTAGTCGTCCTTTCCAAAGAAAAAGCCGACCGCATCCAGATTTGGGAAGACATCACCAAATCCTTCGAAGAAGGCCGCGTGGTCGAAGGCAAGGTCTGCGAACGCATTAAAGGCGGCTTGTCCGTTGATATTGGCGTCAAAGCGTTCTTGCCCGGCTCGCAAGTGGATCTGCGCCCGATTCGCAATCTGGAAAGCCTGATTGGACAAACCATCCGCACCAAGATTATCAAATTGAACCGCCGCAGAGGAAATATCGTCCTGTCACGCCGCTCGATTCTGGAAGAAGAACGCGAAACCGCGCGTCAGGAAACGCTGGCGCATTTAGAAGAAGGCAAAGTCATTAAAGGCGTCGTCAAGAATATCACCGATTACGGCGTATTCGTTGACCTCGGCGGCATTGACGGCCTGCTTCATATTACCGATATTTCTTGGGGGCGCGTCAATCATCCCTCCGAACTGTTCCAGATTGGCGACGAGATTGAAGTGGTCGTGCTGCAATACGATAAAGACCATGAAAAAGTCTCGCTCGGCTTGAAGCAGAAAACGCAGGATCCATGGGCGGCGGCGGAAGAAAAATATCAATCCGGCACGCGTGTCAAAGGCAAAGTCGTCAGCATTACGGATTACGGCGCCTTTATCGAATTGGAAACCGGCGTGGAAGGGTTGGTGCATATTTCCGAAATGTCGTGGACAAAGCGCGTCAAACATCCGTCGAAAATCGTCGCGCTCAATGACATCGTGGAAGCAGTCGTGCTGGATCTCGACAAAAACAATCGCCGGATTTCGCTTGGCCTCAAACAAATTGAGCAGAATCCTTGGCAAGTCGTGGCAGAGAAATATCCTCCGGGCAGCATCGTGACCGGTGTTGTCCGCAATTTGACTGATTTCGGCGCGTTCATCGAACTCGCGGAAGGCATTGACGGGTTGGTGCATATTTCCGACATGTCGTGGACGACGCGCGTGAAACATCCGTCCGAAATCCTGAAAAAAGGCGAACAAGTCCAAGCCGTGCTGTTGAGCATTGACGTGGATCATGAACGCCTGTCGCTCGGCATTAAGCAACTGCTGCAAAATCCGTGGGAAGGGATTGGCGCGTCAATCGCCGTCGGCAATAACGTCACTGGCAAGATCGTGCGCTTGACCGACTTCGGCGCGTTCGTTGAATTGAGCAACGGCGTGGAAGGCTTGCTGCATGTGTCTGAAATTTCGCATCAGCATGTGAAAAAACCGGAAGACGTGCTTGCCGTCGGGCAGGAAATCACGGCAAAAGTGATTAAACTGGATGAAGAAAATCGGCGCATCGGTTTGAGCATCAAAGCCTACGAAGAAGAAGTCAGAGGCCCGATTTCCCCTGAAGAAGAGCAGGAAACCGGCGAGGAAGACGCTTCGGCGTCAGACGCGGCGCAGGCGACAGAAGAAGCCGCTCCAGCAGGTGAAGAACCGCAGCAAAATGCCTAAAGCAAAAGCTGTCAGACACCTTCAGAGGTGTCTGACAGCTACGTCGTCATAACGTTCTTAACTCCATTCTGACGGGCGCGTTTGTTCCCATGCCTTTTTGAGAGATTCTTTCATGTCGGCGGCGGACATATCCGCGCGAATCGGCACGTTATCGTTGAAAATGACGGAAACTGCCGCGTGTAAATCTTCGCGAAACAACTTCTGTCGAGATGTTTCGTCGCTCGATGCGGCAAACATTTCATCCTGCCCCGCATATTTCTGCAATAACGCGGTCAGCACATCTAATTTCTCGTGAGCATTCATAGGAAAATTCGGCCGTTTCGCCACAAATTCACCAGCGTTTGTGAGAATCGTGGGAAACCGCTTTTGTCGAAACCGCGCTCATTCAAAGGCGAGCGTCAACGTCGGCAAGATGGTTTTCAAATTTGTGAACACATTCGACTGCCACGACAATTTTTGATTGCCGCGAATCGTCAGATGCGAGCGTTCTTGTTCCCCTAATTTGACGGCGAACTTCGAAAAAATATTGATGCCGGAGCTATTCACGAATTGCAACTCGCGGAGGTCTAAGATGATTTCAGCCGGTTTCTCGCTGAGAATATTGAGCAAGAGCTTCATAATCGAAGCATAGCCCCCCGCCTGCGCCTGCGCGTCCGTTTCCGCCGCCTCGCCGCGATTCCGCGCAAGTTCATGGCTGTCAATATACCCGTCCATTCCATACAGCCGCAGGACGCCTCGAACAGCTATCGTATGCGTTTCGGGAACGTAGGTGACATGATAGCTGTTTCCATTGATTTCAATCATAGGCAATGACTCCTCTCGTGACCAGCCGCGTTGTATGCTGAACATCGCGCAATATATCTTGCCGCGCTTCCGTCAACAAATGCGCGCGGAATTTGGAATACGTTGAGATCGGCGAGAAGCGCGTCAAGACGTTTGAAGTCTTCAAACGTCCGCGGTCAATGCGATAGGAGTTACGCACCCCACCCTTTCCCTCCCCTCAATCAGGGGAGGGAATATATTTTCCTGTTGTCTCCCTCCCCTGATTGAGGGGAGGGTTGGGCGGGGTCTGCGTAAGTCCTATGCGCATGAATTATGCTGTACCGCATTGAAACATGAGGCGGCAGAGCATTGTCACAGCAGACCTCCGGACTTATTCGGCTTGCGCGGACGTGATGGCAACCATGTCGGCGATGTCATCCGCGCTGCATCCGCGCGACAAGTCATTGACCGGCTTGGCAAACCCTTGCAGAATCGGGCCGAGCGCTTTCGCTCCGGCAAGGCGTTCCGTGAGTTTGTAGGAGATATTGCCGCAATCGAGGTTCGGGAAAATCAGCACGTTCGCTTTTCCGGCGACCGGGCTGCCCGGCGCTTTGCGCTGCCCGACCGAGGCGACTAACGCGGCGTCGCCCTGCAATTCGCCGTCAATGTTCAACTGTGGGGCTTTCTTCTTCGCAATCTCCGTCGCCTGCACGACCTTATCCACTAACGGGTCTTTCGCGCTCCCTTTCGTCGAGAACGACAGCATGGCGATTCTCGGCTCAAAGCCGCTAATCAGGCTGACCGCGCTGCCCGCGCTCGCAATGGCGATGTCAGCGAGCGTGTCGGCGTCAGGATTCGTCACTAAGCCGCCGTCCGCATAAATCAGAATGCCGTCATGCCCAAACTGCTTATCTTTCAGAATCATGATGAAGAAGCTCGACGCGCTTTTGATGCCGGGTTTCGTGCCGATAACGCGGGCGGCGGCGGAGACCACGTTGGCGGTTTCATTGACCGCGCCTGCCAAGCTGCCTTCGGCTTCGCCGAGATGCACCATCATCGCGCCGTAATATAGCACATTTTTCATCGTTTTCACGGCCTCTTCTTCAGAAACCGGCTTGCCGCGCTTCGCCCGCATATCCATGAATTTTGCGACGTATTCCTGCAATTGCGGCGACGTCTCAGGATTCACCACGCGGACGCCGCTCAGATTCACGCTGTGTTCTTTGGCGAGCGCGGCGATTTTGCCTTCATCGCCCAGCAGAATCGGCCTCGCCAGCTTATTGGCAAGCACATCTTTGACGGCAAGAATCGTGCGCGGCTCCGTGCCTTCCGGCAGAACGATGACGCGGTTCGTGGCAGTGGCTTTCTGTCTGACTTGTGTAAGAAAATCCATGTGTTTGTCGTCAAGAACGCGCCGCCGCCGCATGCAAGGCGCATGATGACGCCGCCGCGCTCCCGAACAAGAAAGAAGATGTTCTGCTATTGCTGTAAATACGTCAAAAACTCGTCAAACGCTTCCAGAAAGATTTCCTCTTTCCATGTGCGGATAATCTTCTTTTTCAGAAGATTATGGTGCAACTCCCATAACTCCGTAAAATGTTTCTGGAGTTGATGACCTTCCAAATTATCATATTCGGTGCGCAGGTGTTCGAAACTTTCTTTCACCTCGTCATTTCGTTTTTGCAGGAGAAACTTGAGCAATTGGGCAGTGTCTTTTTTCCGGTCAAGGTTAAGAAAATCCTGCACGGTCATGTACAGAATTTCATCAAATCCCCCTTTTTGCGCAATGAAATAATTCCAATTCGGATCGCTCTCGTCGTCTGCCGCGCCGTCTTCGCGCGATTCATGCTCCAAACCGCTCTGAATCTGCTCGGTGATGTATTTGTCTATGGCGTCGTAAGTATTCCCGCCGGACGGCGGCGGAACGACGGAACGGTCTTGCGCCACGCGATCAATCGTCGTCTCGATTTTGGCAAGCCGTTGCTGGACTTTGAGATTCTCGGCCTTCAATTCCCGCAACGCCTTTAAAATCTCCACAAGCGCCGCATCATCATTCTTGCTCAGGATCGCTATTTGTTCGGCTGATTTCTCCATAAAATATCTTGAAAATCATGTGGAAAAAATTGTCAAGTTTTTGTCAGGGGTTCACCACAGATTCACGCCGATTTTCCGAGAAATAAGGGAAAGAGCATTTACCCAAACAAATCTTCCTCGTCTTGCATCGCTTGCCGATCTTCATGATCCGGCGAACGCGCCCCCATTGCGGCGTAAAATTGGTCATCGTAGCTGCGCGTGCGCACCACCACCGGCATCGGCACGGCATGCCCCATCACCAACGCCTGCTGCTTGGAATCGAGGCTGGCAAGCACGCTCCGCAAGCCGCCGGAATTGTTCACGCCGGTCAAGACCGATTGAATGTCCTTTTCATCGTTCAGTAGCGCGACGATGCGCGTCCCGATCTGCGAAATCACCTCCGCGTCAATCCCGGACGGCCGTTGATCCACAATCAGCAGCGACACGAAATATTTGCGCATTTCGCGGGCAATCGTCCCGAAAATCGTCTGTTTCGCGGCTTGCGGATTCAAAAATTTGTGCGCTTCTTCGATGGTGATGACAAGGTGTTTCGGCTTGTCGGCGGCGTTCTGTGAGGCGTGATAGAGTTCGGTCTGGCGCACGTAGAGTTCGTGAATGCGGCGCGTGATGATGCTGGCGACGAGCAGATAGGCCAACATGCTCGTTTCGCGGCCAAACTCCAGCACGATATGCATGCCGCGATTGATATACTCCATCATTTTCGACACAATGTCCTCGCTTGATCCGCCCATCGTCACGAACTTGAAATCGGTCAGGCGGCGCAGCTTGCGGTACAGCGCGGAAAGCGATTCCGGGTGCGCCCCCAATTCTTCCGCCAGCCCTTTAATATCCGCTTCGCCCCGCGTAATCAGGATTTCCAGCCAATTCTTGCCATATTTCGCAACCACGAGATAGGCGGCTTCCAGCGCGGTCGGATTCAGGCGCAATTCATCTTGCAGCGGCGCGATGTCTTCGACGGTGATTTGATCCGTGAAAATTTCGACTTCGTAATCCGCTCTGACCTTGCGGCGGCTCGTGGATTCAGGGTCAAGCGTGAAGATGGCGATTTTGCTGCCGAACAACTGCTTCAAGCCTTTGACGAAACTCCCCTGCCCCTTTCCGGCTTCCTGCGTGGCCTGCCAGCCGTATTCGCTGTGCATGTCGAAAATAAAATTGACCGCTTTGTCCTGATGAATCAGGCCGCACAGCACGAGCCGCGTCAAGAAGGTTTTGCCCGTGCCGGTTTTGCCGAAAATGCCGTTGCTGCGCTCCACAAAGCGGTCAAGATTCAGGCAGACCGGCGTGTCCATATCGAGCGGCGTGCCGAGATAGAAAAATTTGTCGTCCGCGCGGCCTTCGCTGCCGAAAATCCGGCTGACATCCTCTTCCTCCGCGTCGAACACATTCGAAAAATGGGCGGGAACGGTTTTGACCGGCAAAACCTCTCCCCCATCCCCCTCTCCTGAATCAGGAGAGGGGGATGGGGGGTCTGGTCGTCGAATCATCAGCATCGGGCGCAGCATGACGGTCGCATACGCGCTCGTTCCGGCCAGAATCTCCCGCATCAGCGCGTCGTCTCGCGCCGGAGGATGCACGAGAATCTGTTGGCTCGTCGTGTCAAGGCGCACGTCGGTAATCATCGAAAAAAAGTCGTTCCGCTCGCCTTCGACGACGACGAATTTTCCGGCTTTAATTTCCTCGACGCTGTTGTGCGGCGCGAGGCGCATTTCCATGCCTTCGGTCAGCGATCCCCGCGTAATCGTGCCGATTTCTTTCCGGCGTTCGCTCATATCGTCACCCTCCGCAAAATGGATTCCAACCGGTCGTAATCGTCGCGCAGCAGGCGCGATAGCTCTTTTCCGGCGCGGATAAACCAACTGCGCCCAGCGTTACCATGACAGGCGCACGTCTGCTGAATCGCGGCAATCATCAATTCGTCGCTCAACGTGCCGCCTACGCCGATTAGTGTGCGGAAATAGTCGAAGCGCCCGGTAAATTCGCAGATTTCTTCCGGCGCGCAGCAATAGACGAAGCTATGCAG
>CAZCGG010000077.1:3717-17777 GCA_964498135.1 uncultured Candidatus Moduliflexus sp. | reverse complement strand
GAGCTTCTGCGCGTTTCTGCGGGCGTTACGAGGTCTGGAATTTGCCGTAGGTGTAATCATTGTAATTCAGCACTTTTTCCTTGAAAATCTTGAACCGGTCAATGCGCGATTTATGCCGCATGCGGCGCAAGGCTTTTTCTTCAATCTGGCGGATGCGCTCGCGGGTGCAGGCGTAGATGCGCCCGACTTCCTCCAGCGTAAAGCCTTCTTTCAGGCCGATATGGTTCATCGTGCGATAGCGCGCGAGAATGCAGTTGAACGCGTAGCGCCGGTCGGTCAGGCCGGTCGGATTTGACCAATATTGGCAGGCTTGATGGTGGCAGTTATCTTTGGAAAACATCTCGATAATCGCGTCTTCGCCGAGATAAAGAATTTCATCCCGCACCGCCCGCGAGCAGCCGTAATAAATCTTCGTCCAGCCCGTGCTGTCGCGCTTTTTCAGGCGTTCCTTATACCCGAAATTCAACGCAAACAGGTCAAGGTAGATAAACGGCGGATTTTCCCCCTTTGTGACGCGAAACGGCAATTTTTTATCATTCGTCAGTTCTATTTTGACTTCATGCGAATAGACGATATTTTTATATTTGGCATGTTCCCCCACTGTTAAATATTGCACTTCCCCATTCTTCATAATGTGCATGAATGTTCGCCTCCCCCCGTTATCTCTGGCTGCAACGGCGCGTCACGGCAGAATTTTCGTGATGACCGGTTGATTGTTGAGATGCTGTTGAAATAGGTGATTATAGAATCGCACAAACAGAAATGACAGCCCGAAACAGCCGAAGCCGCCGACGATCTCATAAATATTTTCCACGCCCGCGCGCTTGCCGAGATATTGCCCGACAAACATGCCGCACATCAAAGCGATCAAAGGAATACCATAGACGACGAACGACGCTTTCAGCATATTGTCTTCTGAAATAGCGACTTCGACGACTTGATTCACCTTCACGCCAAGCGGGTCAGCCGCTTCGATGATGATGGCTTCGCCTTCGGCATGGCAGATGCTTCCGGCATGGCAATGAGCGCAAGCCGCATTCGGCGTCATGGCGACAAACGCTTTTCCTTGCTCGATTTTTTGCACTCGTCCTGTTTCGAACATCATAAACGTTTCTTGAAATATTTTGCGTTGTTGGTATTTTTCATGGCGAATGAAAACATATAATATCCCGAAAAAAAACGCAAGTGCTGCCGCGAAAAAAATTAGAAAATTTGTAAATTCAATGTTCAAAAGTGATGAAAAATAGTTTTCTGAATGTTTCGCGCCAAGCCGCAAAGACGCCAAGGCTGTTTTTCAAATATTCTTGGCGTCTTTGCGGCTTGGCGCGAAATTAAAAGAAATTCATGATTTGCCCGCCGATGACTTCGCAGTCGGTTAGAAGCAGGTCAACCGGCTCATCGCCGTCATTCGCCGGAACATGAACGATAAGCTGCTCGGCAAAGCAGACGCCGACGGCGAACAGGCGAGCGCCGCATTCGGCCTTAAATTGGCGCAGAGCGCGATCATAAAAACCTTTGCCGCGCCCGAGCCGCCGCAGCGCGCGGTCAAAGGCGAGGCCGGGCGCCAGAACGATAATTTGTCGGAACTTGGGGCTATTGACGCGGATTTCCGGCCACCATGCCGCCGGTTCGCGGATGCCGAACGGATGGATGATAAAATCGGCGTCGAGGCGCTCTAATTGGTGGAAGACGAGGTTCGCGCCGTCCATGCGCGGAATGCCGATTGTTTTGCCTTCGCGCAGCGCGGCGCGGAGCATCTCGGACGTGTCAACTTCGCGGCGCATGGAGCAGAACGCGAGCAGCAGGTCGGCGTTCCGCCAGCATGGCGCGCGCAGCAGATTGGCGGCAATCGCCGCGCTTTTTGCCTGAGTTGCCTCTGGCGTCAGGCGTTTCAGGCGGGCGTTCATTTCATTTCTGACGCGCGATTTTTCCGTCATAGCGGTCTTTTTCGGTTCGTTACAATTTTCTCTTGACAACATTCTTGAAACAGACGTATTCATCACGCGAATCTCGCGTTTCTGTCAAGCGTTTCATCCCAAAAAAGGACGGCGTTCATGAAAAAATATACCCCGCACCTCGGCGAGGCGTCGCTGCTTGACGCTTGCGCTCAACCCGGCTGCCCAATCTGCGTTATCAGCCAGAATTCGGTCAATTTGTCGCTGATGATGGTCTTGCATGATTACGTTGATGCGCCCGATCTCCGCGAAGCGGTGTGCGCGTCGTGGGGCTATTGCCGCGCCCATGCGTGGGGCTTGTCTGCGCTGGAACGCGGCAATATTCTGACGGTGGCGATTATGTATCAGGACATTCTCAGCCGAGACGCGAAAACCGCGTTAAATCGGGCGCAGCCGAACGCGAGCGGCGGCGCGCTGCGGCGCATGTTCAAAGGCAAGCCGTCTGACGCGAGCCGCTCGATTCCGGCGCAACCGTCTTGCCCAGCCTGTCTATTGGGCGAAGAGGTCGAAACGAACGCGCTGAAAATTTTGCTCACCGCGTTTGGCAAGCAGGATGCCCGCATGGAGAACGCGCTGCGGCAGTCGGACGGCCTCTGTTTTCCGCATCTGCGCTGCGCCCTTGAGTTGGGCGGCCGCGCCGACGTTCAGGAGAAATTGCTCTCCCTTGCGCGGGAAAAACTTGACGCAATTACGCAGGAACTCAATGAGTTCGTCCGAAAACATGATTATCGTTTTCAGCATGAAGAAACCGGCGATGAAAAATATAGCTGGCAGCGGGCGATCAACCTGATTGTCGGGGCGAATGCGCCTGATGCCGCCAACCGAAATCATGAGAAATATTGAGCAAACTCATCCTTTTGCCCTTCGATAAGCTCAGGGCGAACGGTTGTCATTCAAAATAACTTCGATTAAAAGGAATTTATCATGAGCAATCAATATTTTGACGCATTCCTCAGCGAATTTTCGCAATTTGAGGAAGTGGACGCCATTCTGTTGGCCGGATCGAGAGCCAACCAGACCAACGATGAGCATTCGGATTATGACGTGTACGTGTATTTGAACCGGGAATTGCCGGTGGAGAAGCGGAAACAGGTGACGGACGCGACCTGCTCTTACATGGAGTTGAACAATCAATATTGGGAAACTGAGGATGACGGCGTGCTGCTCAATGGAACGCCGATTGAGTTGATTTATCGCGGCTTCGACTGGCTGGACGGCGAATTAGAGCGCGTCATGCTGCATCATCAGGCGCGCACCGGCTACACGACCTGTTTTTGGGCGAATCTGCTGAGTTCGGCGATTCTGTACGATCCGAAGGGGAAAGCGAAAGCTCTGCAAGATAAATACCGGATTCCCTATCCGCAGGCATTGAAACGGAATATTATCGCGAAAAATTATCCGTTGCTGAAAGAGAAAATGCCCGCGTATTATTTTCAGATTAAAAAGGCCGTGCAGCGCGGCGATTTAGTCAGCGTGAATCATCGGCTGACCGAATTTTTGGCGTCATATTTCGACATCTTGTTTGCGATCAATGAATATCCGCATCCCGGCGAAAAGCGGCTGCTGACGTTCGCCAAGACGCGCTGCGCAAAGCTGCCGGAAGCGTTCGAGCGCAACATCACGACGCTGCTGCACTGCGTCGGAAAGGGCGGCTCAGGCATGCTGGCCGAGATTGAGGCGACGGTCGCCCATCTTGACGCGCTGTTGAAGCAAGAGCAGCTTTTCCCCAGCGCGGCGGCGTGATGGATTCATTGGCAGCCTCGCATTCTGTGACGGGGCTGCTGAATCTATATGAAAAAATTGATTTTCCATTTGATCTCGCGCCAAGGCGCAAAGACGCCAAGAATATTTGAACAACAGCCTTTGCGTCTTGGCGCGAGAAATTCAGAAACTTATTTATAATCACTTAGATCAAGGGAAGAAGCATGCTGAATTTACAGTTACATGTTCGGCCGCATACTGAGCAGCAATTAAAAAAAATCTTGATGGCGACGCAGGATCAAGAACGGTTTGCTCAAAATATCATTGCATATCATATCGCCGAATTACAGAAGGGGATTTTGAATATTCGATTAGACCTGAAACAATTCGAAGAGCGGCATCAAATGCCAACGGAGACATTTTATCAACGATTTCAAGAAGGAAATCTCGGTGATAATGAGGATGCCATGATTTGGGCGGGGTTATATGAAATGTTGCAGATGAATGAACAACGACTTCAAGAGTTGCGATGATCGAAGCCTATTTCGAACATATTGAGCATATTCTTCAAGGATTTCCGACTATCAGTTCTTCGTTCATTACAAAGAAATTCTATAATGCCAAACAAGGCTATCTGACGGGTTCGATTACTTTTGAAAATGGGCATAGGTTGGAGTTTATAGAAGTGAAAGATATTGATGTCAACGCGAAAATTAAATATCGTTATCAATATATGAATGAGTGTAACGACATTGTATTTCGTTATGATAACGCTTCCCATCATCGGAATATTTCGACGTTCCCTCATCATAAGCATATACAAGGCGAGATTATAGCGAGCAACGAACCAACATTGTTTGATGTGTTATTAGAAATCGCGCAGCAAGATCGTTTTGTAACCGTGAATGGAGAAGGATTTTCTTGACATCAGCCTCCGCGCGTTTGAAACAGGTGTTGAATTTAGGAAAACCATAGCACCATTTAACATATCTTAACAACTAATTATTATGAATATTCCAGATTTTCAAAGCATCATGCTTCCATTGTTACAATTTTCTGCTGATGGACAAGAGCATTCAACAAAAGACGCAATAGACGCGCTTGCTCAAGAATTTCAACTGACAGAAAATGAACTTGCTCAACTTCTGCCAAGTGGAACTCAGGGCATTTTTTATAATCGCGTTTATTGGGCAAAAGCCCATTTGAAGATGGCTGGTTTGATCGAAAATACAAGACGCGCGCATTTTCGCATTAGCCAATCAGGAAAAACGTTCCTTCAACAGAATAATTCAGCAATCAACCTGAAAACCCTGAAAACAGTCCCCGCCTATCTTGAATATTTCAAAAATGCGAAGCCGGAAAAGTCTGAGCAGGAAGGGATGTCGGCAGAATCCAATGACGTGGAACATGAAACAAGTCTTACCCCTGAAGAACGGTTTGAATATGCGTATCAAAATATTCGAAAGTCTTTGATTCAAGAGCTATTAACTAAAATTAAAAATCTTCCACCATCATCTTTTGAAAAGCTTGTCGTTGATTTGCTCTTAAAAATGGGGTATGGCGGGTCAATCAAAGATGCTGGAAAAGCGATAGGAAAGAGCGGCGATGAAGGCATTGATGGGATTATCAAAGAAGATAAATTAGGTTTGGATGTCGTTTATATTCAAGCGAAACGATGGGAAGGTTCGGTTGGCAGGCCGGAACTCCACAAATTCGTCGGCGCGTTAGCCGGACAAGGCGCGAAAAAAGGTGTTTTTATTACCACCTCAATCTTTACCAAAGAGGCATTGAATTACTCGCCAAAAAACGAAACGAAAATTGTGTTGATTGATGGGGAACAATTAGCTGAATATATGATAGATTATGATGTCGGCGTCTCAACGGTATCAACGTATATGCTCAAAAAAATCGATAATGATTATTTCGAGGAAGATTGAATAAATTTCTTTCTTCGCCTCGTTTCTCTGGAAATCTTAAAATCGCAAAGGAGCGGAATTCATGAAAGCAGGAATTATCGGACTGCCGCAATGCGGCAAAACGACGCTATTTAACGTCTTAACCAAACGCAACGTGCAGACCGGCGGCTACGGCGGCGGCAGCGAGCCCAACATCGGCATCGTGAGAGTGCCGGATGAGCGGATTGACTTGCTCAGCAAGATGTTCGAGCCGAAAAAAACGACCTACGCGACCGTCGAATACGTGGATGTGGCCGGATTGACGAAAGGGAGCGCGCAGGAGGGCGGCAGCGGCAGCCAGATGCTCGCGCACATCCGCAACGTGGACGCGATTATTCATGTCGTGCGGACATTTTCAAGCCAGACGATTCCGCTTCCTGAGGGCGGCATTGACCCGAAGCGCGACCTTGACACGCTGAATTTGGAACTGATTTTTTCAGATTTGCTGATTGTTGACAAGCGCATCGAGCGGCTGAACGTTGAGATTCAGAAAAAAGGGGACAAAACGAAAGAAGGCGAATTGCGCCTGATGGAACGCCTGAAAGCGCAGTTGGAACAAGAGCTTCCGGTGCGTGAAGTCGCCGTGAACGAGGACGAATTCCGCCTGCTGCGCGGCTATCAATTTTTGACGCAGAAGCCGATGCTTGTGGTGCTGAATATCGGCGAAGACGAGCTTCAAGAGGCGGACAAATACCGCGAACTCATCGAGCGCAACCGGCAGCAAGGCATGCCGACGGTCTGCCTCAGCGCGGAAATCGAGAGCGAAATCGGGCGTTTGGACAGCGAAGACGACATGAAGGCGTTCATGGCGGATTTGGGCATTCAAGAACTCGGCTTGACGAAACTGATTCGCGTCTCGTATGAACTTTTGGGCTTGATGTCGTTTTTCACGGTCGGCAAAGATGAAGTGCGCGCATGGACGATTCCGGTCAACACGAAAGCGGTTAACGCGGCCGGGGCGATTCATTCCGATTTGGAACGCGGCTTTATTCGAGCCGAAGTCGTGTCATATCAAGATTTCATCACGCACGGCTCGATGGCGAACGTCAAGCAGCACGGCGCATTCCGCGTTGAGGGCAAGGAATACATCGTGCAAGACGGCGATATTATCAATGTGCGTTTTAATGTGTGACGCTTGCAGAAACGTGTCAGACACCTGCAAGGTGTCTGACACGTCAGGATGAGAGGTTAAGCGATGGGCAGCCGAACCGTGACCGTCGTGCGGCCGGGCTGACTTTCGATGGCAATGCTGCCGCGATGCTCTTCGATAATGCGCCGCGCTACGTATAAGCCCAAGCCCGCGCCGGGATCCGGTTTCGTCGTGAAAAACGGCTCGAACACGCGGCGGTGAATTTCCGGCGGAATGCCGTGACCGGAATCCGTGATGGCGACGACGATCTCGTTTTGCTGTTGCGCGGCGTGAACCGCCAATGTCCCGCTTTTGCCTTCTATTGCGTCAATCGCGTTGCGCAGCAGATTTTTCCAGACTTGAATCAGTTTGGCTGGCTGGCACGGAATCGCCGGAAGCGGATCATAGTGTTTGGCAATCTGAATATTTTTGGTCAATTTCAGCGCATGATATAAGGTGAACGCCGCTTCGATGCCGTCGGAAATGGCGGCGTCGCTGCGATTTTCCGCCACGCTTGCCGAAAAAACGAGTTGTTTCAACGTGGCGATTAAGTGCGAAATGCGGTCGAGCGCGGTATGAATGCCGCGCGTGCCGTAATGCAGGCTGGCAAGATTGTACGCGGCTTGCAGAATCCGCCCGCAATGCGGCGAATGCAAGAGCGGCAGCAACGGCGCAATATCTTCGTAAATCCCCATTTCCACAAGCGTTTCCGCGACTTCTTCCGCATTGTTGACATGATACGTCTCCAATTCCGTTTCCAATGCCCGGCTGAGTTTGCGCTCCTCGCTGGTGCTGAGATGGTGCGCGTATTGCCATGCGCGTTCAACCATCGCCCAAAACAGCGCTTGCTGCTCCGAAGTCAACTGCGGGAAAATATCCTGAAAATCCTGCCGCAGCGACGCGAGCGCGTGGACGCTGTTCGCGGCGTTGGCGCGGATTGAACTGAGCGGGCTGTTGAGTTCATGGATAATTTGCGGAAGGCACGCGCCGGAAGCCGCCATGTCGCTTAATCGGAGCAGATGCGCCTGAAGCGCGTCAATATCGGTGATGTGCATTGCGCCGATTGATTCGGCCGCGGGGATGATGCGTTCCTTCACGAAAAAGCCTCCTTTGCGGCAATAGTCGGGCTATTCGCTCGCGCGTTCGTTCACGATGTTTCATTTTGCGTCATGTTTCGGCATGCCTACGCAACGATGTCAAATGAAAAGTGTCTTGATGATGAAGTTCTTGGCGAGATTTCAAAAAAATTCACGCGAAAACGCGCCTGATTTCATGCGCAGTTACTCAAGAGTTCTTGTGCGCGCGGCAAAAAACTTGACAGATTTTGACAAAAAGAGCATATGATGACATTATTCATTGTTTCATGGTGAACGTATTTTTATCGTTTTTTTCTGCGCGGCAGTCTTCCCGCCCGTCATGCGGCGGAAAATGGGATGTGTCTGCCGCCGAGTGTCATGGCATTTTCTAAAAAATATTTTACATTGATTATCGTTCCAGACGCCACCTCGCATTTTCGGCAGATGAAAGTGCCGTATCTGCTGACGCGGGGCGTATTGGCGCTGACCGTGCTGCTGCTCTTAGGGGCGACGGCGACGGCCTATTACATGGCGCAGCGTTATCAGGATATGACGCTGATGATTCGAGATTTGCCCGAAATACGCAAAACGACGAGATCGCAAAAAACGCTGATCGATCATTATGAAAAGGATGCGATGGAACTGCGTCAAGTCGTTTCGCGTCTGAAACTCGTGAACGCAAAATTGATGTTGATGGCGGGCGTGGAAAATCCGATTGGAGAGGAAATCAATTTCAGCGTCGGCGGCGACGGCAGCTTTGAATTCGCCAGCATTGTCGAGAGTTTCGAGGGAAAAACCGAAGCGAGCATGAAAGAAAAAGTTGAGAATCTGGAAACATTGAAAGCGTCGGCCGCGGATCAAGAAGAATTGTCGCAGCGGCTGATGGAATTTTTTCAGGATCAGCAAACGCTCTTAGCCTCAACGCCGTCAATTTGGCCGGTGCGCGGCTGGGTCACGTCCGGCTTCGGCAAGCGGAAATCGCCATTTACCGGGCGACAAACCATGCACTACGGCCTCGACATTTCCACCAAAACCGGCACGCCGATTGTCGCCCCGGCCGACGGCGTCGTCTCCTATTCTGACCGGAAAGGGGCGTATGGCCTCGTGTTAGTGATTGATCACGGCTACGGCTATTCGACATTTTACGGCCATTGCTCGAAATTGGGCAAAAGCGTCGGCGACAAAGTCAAGCGCGGCGATGTCATTGCCTATGTCGGCAACACCGGCAGCAGCACCGGCTCGCATTTGCATTATGAAGTCCGCGCGCGCGGCGTGGCGACCAATCCGACCAAGCATATTATTGATTTTTGATCTCCCGCCCATGAAGAAGCGAAGTTTCTTGAAGAAACTTCACTTCGCGGCGTCACGATGCGGTCATGTTCATGAACCGCGCAGGTTTTCTGGATTTTCCTCTTGACAATTTCTTTGCCAACCATAGAGTATGACACGCATTTTCCCAATCTGTCATATCATTCGATACATAAAGGGGTTGCGGCATTTTTCGCAGCAAAAACGGCTGAACGGAAGCTTGCGTCATGTTTGATAATTTAGCGGATAAATTACAGTCAGCATTTAAAACTCTTCGCGGGCATGGAAAATTAAGCGAGCAGAATATCAAAGGCGCGCTCAAAGACGTGCGCATGGCCTTATTGGAAGCGGATGTCAACTTTCATGTCGTGAAGGATTTTGTCGAGCGGGTCAGAATCCGCGCCATTGGGCGGGAAGTGTTGAAAAGCCTGACGCCGGGGCAGCAGCTTATCAAAGTGGTGAATGAGGAATTGACCGAATTGATGGGCAAAGAACACAGCGGTCTGACGTTGACGGACACGCCGACCGCCATTATGCTCGTCGGCCTGCAAGGTTCAGGGAAAACCACCACCGTCGGCAAACTCGCCAACATGTTGCGGAAAGAGCAGCATAAGCCTTTGATGGTGGCCGCCGACGTGTATCGCCCCGCCGCGATTACGCAGTTGCAGGTCTTGGGGCAGCAGTTGGGCATTGACGTGTTCGCGGATATTGAGGAAAAAAATCCGCGCATGATTTGCCAGCAAGCCCTGCAAAAAGCTAAATCCGATGGGTTTGACGTGCTGCTTGTGGATACCGCCGGGCGGCTGCATATTGATGTTGAATTGATGCAGGAATTGCGCGATCTCAAGTCGCTGCTTTCGCCCAAAGAAGTTCTGTTTGTCGCTGATTCTATGACAGGGCAGGACGCGGTGACGGTAGCGGATCAATTCAATAAAGACCTCGATATTTCCGGCGTGATTCTGACGAAAATGGACGGCGACGCTCGCGGCGGCGCAGCCCTTTCGATTAAAGCGGTCACGAACCGCCCCATCAAATTTGTCGGCGTCGGCGAAAAATTGGATCAAATCGAGCCGTTTCACCCGGAACGCATGGCGTCGCGCATTTTAGGCATGGGCGACGTGCTGTCGTTTATCGAGAAAGTCGAACAGGCGATTGACGAGAAAAAAGCGGAAGAATTGGAACGGAAAATCCGCGAGCAATCGTTCTCTCTCGAAGATTTCCGCGATCAACTCCGGCAAGTGCGCCAGATGGGGCCGATTGATCAACTGCTCGGCATGCTGCCGGGCGTGAATAAAGCCGCGCTCAAGAATCTGGACGTGAATGAAAAAGAATTTGGCAGGCTCGAAGCGATTATCAGTTCCATGACGCCGCAGGAGCGCGTTGATTATCACATCATCAACAGCAAGCGGAAACAGCGCATTGCGAAAGGAAGCGGCACGGATATCCGCGACGTTAATAATTTATTAAAGCAATTCGAGCAAGCGCGAAAACTTATGAAAAAAATGACTGACAGCGGCAGTGGAAAACATTTCCGGCGCATGCCGAAACGGTTTTCTCGCGGCAGGCTGCCATTTTAATTTTAAATAGCAGGTCGTTCCGGTTCGGAACAAGGGTGATGTCTGGTTTCTTACTCATGTCCGCCGCAGGCGGGCGAAGCATTTCATACTCTGCGCCTGACTCGCTGAAACGGCTCAGTTTCAGCCGGTTGACGGGCGTTTTCATGACGGAGGAGTCATCTTGGTCAAGTTACGATTGAAACGCATTGGAGCAAAGAAAAAACCTTTTTATCGCATTGTTGCCGCAACTTCAACCGCGCCGCGCGACGGAAAATTTTTGGAAACGGTTGGCACGTATGATCCGTTGAAAAATCCATCTCAAGTGACGCTGAAAGAAGAGCGCGTCCGATATTGGCTGAATAATGGGGCGCAGCCGACCGACACCGTTCGCTCGATTTTGAAAAATCATGGCATGAAGCCGCGCTCTGAAACTTTAGCCGAAAGGGAAGCCGCCGAAGCCGCAAAATCCGCCTCAGTCGCAGTATAACACTCGACATCTCGACTACGTATCAGGAGGAACACGGCATGAAAGAGTTGATTGAAACACTGGTGCGTTTTTTAGTGGATCATCCTGAGCAAGTTGACGTGAAAGAAATTGAAGGGGCGCAGACGCGCGTGCTGGAATTGCGCGTGGCGAAAGAAGATATGGGAAAAGTGATTGGGAAGCAAGGGCGAACCGCCCGCGCAATCCGCACGATTCTCGGCGCGGCCGGCGCGAAACTCGACAAGCGGACGGTGCTTGAAATCCTTGAGTAGCGGGCGTTTGTGAAGGGCGGATGTCGTGAATATTGAGCAATCGGCAGAGCGAGTGACTATTGGGAAAATTGTGAAAACGCGCGGCGTGCGCGGCGAGGTGAAGGTTCTGCCCCTTTCCGATGTTCCTGAGCGGTTTGCGCAACTCGGCGCGGTTGAGGCCGCGTTTCCTGACGGGCGCGTTCTTTCCCTTGAAATAGAGGATTCTCGGGAGCAGAACGGCGCGGTATATCTTTGTTTTGCCGGATATGATTCGATGGATGCGGCGCAAATGCTCGTGGGATGCCTGCTGCAAGTCAAGCAGGGAACGTCGCCGACATTGCCGGACGGCGTGTTTTATCAATATGAAATTCTCGGCGCGGCGGTTTATACCGATTCCGACGAATATTTGGGGCAAGTGACGGAGATTCTCGACACCGGCGGGCATGATGTGTATGTGGTTCGGCATGATGAGCGCGAATATCTGCTTCCGGCGACGGCGGAGATTGTCAGGCAGATTGACCGCGACCGCCGCAGAATCGTTGTTCATCCGATAGCAGGCTTGCTTGATTTGTAAGATGAAAATCTGCGTGTTGACCTTGTTTCCGGGCATGTTTGAGGGCGTGTTGCAGGAGAGCATGCTGAAACGGGCGATTGACCGGAATCTGCTTGAAGTGCATCTGTACAATATCCGCGATTTTACGACGGATAAGCATCACATGACCGACGACGTGCCGTATGGCGGCGGCGCGGGCATGGTGATGAAGCCTGAGCCGATTTTCGCGGCAGTGGAACATGTGATTGCGGCGCATCGCTTTGTTTCGCCGAAAGTGATTTATCTGACGCCGCAGGGCGAAACGCTGACGCAGAACGTGGCGAAAACGCTTGCCGTCGAGCCGGAATTGATTTTGTTGTGCGGGCATTATGAAGAAATTGACGAGCGGGTGCGGATCGCGTTAGTCAATCGGGAAATTTCTATCGGCGATTACGTGCTGACCGGCGGCGAGCTTGCGGCAATGGTGTTGATTGACGTGGTCGCCCGCATGATTCCCGACGTGATTGGCAACGCGCAATCTGTCACAAGCGATTCGTTTTATGACGGGCTGTTGGATTATCCGCATTATACCCGTCCGCCGGAGTTTCGCGGCATGACCGTGCCGGAAGTGCTGCTTTCCGGCCATCATAAAAATATTGAAGCATGGCGGCGGCAACAGGCGTTGCAGCGCACGAAAGAACGCCGTCCGGATTTATTGCCGCAGAACTGATAATAATAAAAAATAATGGCGCGGCCGGAAAAATTCCGGTCAACTACACGTGTATTCAAATATTTTTGTGGCGTTAGTGCATTATCCGGTCTATGACAAAAACGGGGACATCGTGTCCACGTCCATTACCAACCACGATATTCACGATATTTCTCGGTTGGCAAAGACCTACGAATTAGGCGGGTATTACATGGTCACGCCGTTGATCTCGCAGCAGGAACTCTGCCTCCGGATCATCAAACATTGGGTGGAAGGCTTCGGTAGCCAATATAATCTGACGCGGCAGCAAGCCTTTGCGACAACGTATTTAGCCGATTCGCTCGCCGACGTGATTCGGCAGCTTGAAGAAAAATTCGAAAAAAAACCGGTGGTGGTGGTGACGAGCGCGCGCGAGCATGTCGCCGCGGCTTGCGGCAAGCCGTTGCTGCGCTTTGCCGACGCGACCTCCGCCATGCGGGAACAGGCATCAACGCCGTATCTGATTGTGCTTGGCACCGGCTACGGCCTTGAGAATGAGTGTGTTCGCGCCTATGCCGACGCGGTGTTAGAGCCGATTCGCGGCTTGGGCGAATACAATCATCTTTCCGTGCGCAGCGCGGCGTCAATCATGATTGACCGCCTGTTTGCGCGCGATGTGTGACAATGGGTGTACCGCAAACGCCCCGTTTGCGCTCTGCACGCCTGCCGCAGCGTTGCGGCGGATTATTCATCTCTCATTGACAAGGGAATTCCGCAGCCAATCCGTGCGATTGCCCTGCGGAGAAATAGGACAATGACATTGCTTGAGCAAATTCATCGGGAGCAGATGCGGACTGATTTGCCGGCGTTTCGTCCGGGAGATACGGTCAAGGTTCATGCGAAAGTGCGTGAGCGCGGCAAAGAACGCATTCAGGTGTTTGAAGGCGTGGTGATTCGGAAATGCGGCAGTTTAAAACATGCCATGTTTACCGTGCGGAAAATGTCGTTCGGCGTCGGCGTGGAACGCATTTATCCGCTGCATTCGCCCAACGTGGCGAAAATCGAAGTCGTGCGCTATGGCAAAGTGCGCCGCGCAAGACTGTACTATTTGCGCGAAAAACGCGGCAAAGACGCTCGCATTAAAGAGCGCCGCGCGGCGATAGAAGTCGCGCCGCAGACGCAAGCCGCCGCCGCATAGCATCTCGCGGAAACGCCGATTTTTTAAGAAATTGTTTTAAAAATTGCGCGTATTCCCCATAAGACGAACAACCTGGTAGCCCCGCCCCTACGTGGCGGGAATGGGTGTCAATGTCCCGCCACGTAGGGCTACCGTGCTGTTTATGAACTTTTAAAACAGTCTCTAAGAAACGTAGTTTCTTTGTATTTCCTCTCAAAATGATGCCCCGCCAATATTCATTTCAAGAG
>CAZCGG010000077.1:0-3617 GCA_964498135.1 uncultured Candidatus Moduliflexus sp. | reverse complement strand
TAGTTTCTTTGTATTTCCTCTCAAAATGATGCCCCGCCAATATTCATTTCAAGAGCAGATTCTCCCATCTGAAACCGAAACCGAGCGTTTGACGCGCCTGTTGCGTTACGAGCGCGAAGCGTATCAGCGCGGCGCGAAATTGGTCGCTGGCGTGGATGAAGCCGGGCGCGGCTGCCTCGCCGGGCCCGTGGTTGCCGCCGCCGTGATTCTGCCGCATGACTGGAGGCTCGAAGGCGTCAACGATTCCAAACAACTCACCGCCGCCCAGCGCGAGCGGCTCTTTCCGCTTATTCAGGCGCAAGCCGTCAGCCTCGGCGTCGGCGTCATTTCCGCCGACATCATAGACAAAATCAATATTCTGCAAGCCACCTATCGCGCCATGGAAGAGGCGATTGCGCGGCTTTCCCCGCCGCCCGATTACCTGCTGTTAGACGCCGTGACGCTCCACAATCTGCCCTTGCCGCAAAAACATATCATTCGCGGCGACAGCCTCAGCATTTCGATTGCCGCCGCCTCGATTATCGCCAAAGTCACCCGCGACCGGCTCATGGAAGAATTTGACGCGCAATTCCCGCAATATGGCTTTGCCCGGCATAAAGCGTATGGCACGAAGCAGCACCGCGCCGCTATCGCGCAATTCGGCCCTTGCCCGATTCATCGCCTCAGCTTTCGCGGCGTGAAAGAATTTGCGCGGTGAGATATTTCAAGGCCGCTGATCGCGCACGGCATCAAGCGCGCGGCTGAACCCGTCTCGGGTCAACGGATGCATCGGCACGAGCGCGGCAAGCATTTGCGCGGTTGAGCCAGCCCAGCGCGCTTGCGGCATCGGATTGAGCCACGCAATGAGCGCGGTGTATTGCCGAAGAAAGACGAGGGCGTTGATGGTTTCCTGAAGGCGCGGCAGATGCCGAAACCCTCGCGCCGCGCCCGCGTCGCTGACAATCAAAATGCCGGTGTCGCGGGCGCATCGGGCGCATGCGTCGTCGCGGGAAACAGGTTCGGTCAAATGCGGATCGCGGTAGAGATATTGATTGGGAATATTGTGAAAATACACGATGTCCACGCCGATTTGCGCTGATTCGGCATGGCGGGCGGCGGTGGCGGCAAGATCGCGCGAAAAGCGGTGCATCGGCGTCATCGAGCCGTTTTGATCAATCAGCAGCAGCAAGCGGGCGTGATTGCGTTGCTGACGGCGATACGCGAAATTGGTGAACACGCCTTGCCGCGCGACGCGCTCGATAGTGGCTGAAAGATCGAAGACCGTCAGCGCGCCGTCAGGACGCATGCGCCGCACGCGCCGCCAGCCGTAAAGCATCTGCCGCCGCGAAATCGGCCGCGAGGAGCGAAGTTCGTCACCGGGCGCGTCTTCGCTTGCGCATCGCGGCGCGTGAACCGGCAGCGCCGACCAATTTGAGGCTGACGGCGGAATTTCGGAAGCCGCGCGCGGCGCGGATGGCGGCGCAGGCTCGACGGGACGCGCTTCAGATGGCGCGGCGGGCGATTCGGCAGCGGCGCGTTTCGGCTGTTCAATGGGCATTTCAGCCCAGAGCGCGTCGAAATGCGCCTTTTCTGTCTCTGAGCGGCACCAAAGCAGCCGCAGATGGCGGCGCAGCGTTTCGGCGTCCGGCGTTATGGCGCGATCTTCGGCGAGCCGCGCGGCATCCAGCAATTCCCGAACGCCTAATTCGCCGTTTCTCCGGCGCAATTCCTCGAACATCGAAATCAGCGCGTCGTATGAAATCATGTTACCTCACAGTCGAACGCGCCGGTACAGCGCGTCAAGCGGCGCGTCCAGCCCCACCGATTCCAACCGGATCGCGCCGTCCCGATAGACTTCCGGCTGCCAGCCCGTCGCGCGGCGAAACAGCGTCGCTTCTGGCGCGTCCTGCGCAAGCAGCAGGTATTCTTGCAGACTCGGAATCTGCTGATACTGCCAGAATTTTTCGCCGCGATCCTGCCGCTCCGTCGCCGGAGACAGCACTTCGACAATCAGGCGCGGCTGCGCCCGGTAGTATTTCGCCCGATCCATCGCCGCGCAACTGACCATGACATCGGGGTAATAAAACATCGTTTCGCGCTTTGATTGAATGCGGACCTTCATGTCCGATACAAACACTTCGCATTGATCTGGCAAGTGAATGTTTAAAAAGGCGTTGACGTTCGAGCAAATCAGATTATGCTTATCGCTCGCCCCGGCCATCGCATAGACCTGACCGTCCAGATATTCATGCTTCAGCGCGCTGAATTCCTCGCCTTGCACGTACTCTTCTTCGCTGATATACGCTTGTTTCGCTTCTGCGAATCCCATTGTGTTTTCCTCCAACGCGCAAAACATGCCTAAAAACTTTGCGATCTTTGCGCCTTGGCGTGAAAAATTCAAAAAATTCTTTATAATAGACCTCTTGCAAAAGCCTCTTCCGTTCGCCCTGAGCCTGTCGAAGGGCGCTTGACCGTTGAAATACACTCTTCGACAGGCTCAGAGCGAACGGGATGTCGAGAAAATAATGACGTATGCAAGAGGTCTAATCACGATGAAACCAGAGCATTACGCCTGCGCGGGAAGGCGGCGCGGCCAATCCGCTTTCAATTTCAATAAGACTTCCGGGTACGGCAGCGGCGCGGCCGGGTCGTCTAATTGTTTCGCCGCATACGGGCGCGCGGCGAAATGCTGAAGCGCGCTCAGCCAATCCAACAATTCGCTCGTGCCGGGATCTTTATGCAGTTTGAGCGAGCGCAACTGCCGGAAACGGCCGATGGCGGCGTTGATGAGCGGCGTTTCCGGCGGCGCGGACTTTTTGACGCGGGCATGTTCGGCGATAATCCGGCGCAGCGCGTCATCGTCCGGGAAATTGACGTAATGATACAGACATCGCCGCAGAAACGGCGCGGGCAGGTCGCCGGTTTCGCGGTTGCTGGTGATGATGACAATCGGCTTGCAGCCGCCGTCCGTCAGCGCAATCGTTTCGCCGGTTTCGGGAATGTCGAATTTCCACTCATCCAGCACCGCCAGCAAATCATTCGGGAAATCCAAATCCGCTTTGTCAATTTCGTCAATCAACACCACCGCCGGACGCTCGCGTATCTGAAACGCCTTGCCGAGCGCGCCGAATGTCCGGTAAGGCGTCGCCTCCGCCGGATCGCGCTTGGCGGCGAGGCCGCGCTGACTGAGCTGCACGTCATGCAGCCGGGCGAGCGCGTCATACGTGTAGAGTCCTTCGGTCGCCTTGCTCGTGGAACGCACGTACCAGCCGTAAAACGGCAGGCCGAGTTCATGCGCGACGGCTTGCGCGAGGCGTGTTTTGCCGCAGCCCGGCTCGCCTTCTAACACGAGCGGGCGGCGCAGATAAATCGCCAAATTGACCGCCTGTTTCAAGTCGTCGGACGCGATATACGGCTCTTCTTGCGGCGAATCTGGATGCGGATTCGCCGGACGCTGCGCCGGATCGCTCAAAAATTCATATTTCGCAGGCATGATAATGCGCGGCGGCAAGAAGCGTGGCTTCTCGAAGAAACTACGCTTCTTGCCGCAGTGGGGTGAACAGAATGTCTTCGATTTTGTCCCGCGCGATGCGCGGCGCGCCGCCTTTGCTGCTTCGGTAGCAGGCCGCCGCCCAATG
>CAZCGG010000076.1:0-17951 GCA_964498135.1 uncultured Candidatus Moduliflexus sp. | reverse complement strand
TCATCGAGTTGTTGATCGTCGTGGCGATCATCGGTATCATTGCGGCTATCGCAGTGCCGAATTTATTGACGGCTATTCAACGGTCAAAACAGAAACGCACGATGGCAGATTTGCGGGCTATCGGAACAGCGTTAGGCAGCTATCAGACGGATTATGATCTCTATCCGTCATCAGCTGTTACCGATTTTACGATTACCGCGATCGGCGGCAATGACGTTGGCCCAACATATTACAAAGGCTCTGTCAATGATGGGTGGGGAAATACCTATCGTTACATTAGCGATGGCAACCATTATACCTTGTGTTCTCAAGGAAAAGATACCAAAACTGCTGGCTCTGATTTCAATGCCGATGTTATGCACATTGATGGCGCAATGGTTGAAGCTGCTTCAACGAATTCATGCAGCTGAGAGTTTATAGTGGTTGTAAAAAAGGGAGGAGTTTCCTCCCTTTTTTTTTGCGCATTTGTCATCATCCTATTTTCGTCATAAAAATGAACGAATTTCTGTCTATCCGCCGCCTGCTCACAGGATCGCTTCTCTATCTTGCCCTCCCCTATGAAATTTTCATGCTTGGCTATCTGCGCTGGCCTATCGCTGCGCTTGCGTCTATTGTGTTGCTGCTTGGCATTGGCTGTGCGCTTTGGCGCGAACGCACGCTAACTTCATCTGATATTGAAAACGAGAAGAGAGCGCGCTTTGTTCTCACATGGAAGCATGCCGCCGTTGTTTTGCTGACTGCCTTCTTTCTTCTCGTATGTTCGGGCGTCGGCGGATACGGTTTTCAAGACGGGGATTGGCATAAGCATAATGCCATGCTTTCCGCGCTGATTCGCCACCAATGGCCGGTTGCGTACAGCGTCGCGCTCACGCCGCAGCACGCTACGATTGCGCAAGTCCCGGTCGTTTATTACATCGCCTATTATCTTCCCGCCGCCCTTGTCGGAAAAGCATTCGGCTGGTTTTGGGCGAATCAGGCGCTATTTCTCTGGACGTATCTCGGCGTGTGCCTGTCAATCTGTTGGTTTCTCGCGCTTGCGCAACAAAGCGGAATCTGGCTGTTTGTCATCTTTGCTGCATTTTCAGGGCTGGACGCGGTCGGCATCATTCTTCTGCGCCGATTTTTCCTGCAAGAGCCGCTCAGCGTTATGCAATGGGCGCATATCGAACGCTGGGCCGGGCATTGGGAATATCCCGCGCATGTCACCTCGCTGTTTTGGGCGCCGAATCAAGGAATTTGCGCATGGCTTGCCACCGGCCTTCTTCTGAATGAATTTTTGCGCGCCGGAAACGCGCATCGCCAGATATTTTTTCTCAGCTTGACCGCGTTATGGTCGCCGTTCGTGACCTTGGGCTTAATTCCTCTGCTTGCCGCCGATTTTTTCGAGCGAAATTCCCCCTTCTCGAAAAAAATCGCCGCGTATCTTGCCCCCGTAAATTTGTGCGGCCTCTTTATTTTATTATTGACCGGCGTGTTCTATCTATCGAAATTTTATCCAAGTCCGATCCCGTTCGTGCCGATGGAGCAAGGATTTATTTTCTCCTCGCCGTTATTTCCCGGCCTGTTCTGGCATGAAATCGCGCTCATTCTCGCGCTGTTCTGCCTGCTTGAATATGGCGTTTATGCCATCTTAATTTGGCGCAGCCGCCTGCCATTCCGCCCATTTGAGCGGCGTCTTTTTTTCATCTCAATCGCCATCTTATCCATTCTGCCGTTTTTCCGGTACGGTTTCTGGAACGATCTCGTGATGCGCGTTTCGCTTCCAGCGTTATTCATCATCGCCATTTTCGTGACGCGGGCGTTATATGCGGCCAGCGTGAAAAGGCCGATGCGCATTCTGATTATCATCGCGCTGCTGCTCGGCTCGCTGAATGTCGCTGTCGAGCTAAAACGCCACATCGGCGGGACGATTGCGGCGGGAAAACTTATCAATCTGCCAGAACCCGCCATGTTGTACGATGTTCCGAACACCTTCTTCACGCCGTCATTTTTCACGCAATATATCGGCAGCGCAGACAGTCCGTTCTTCAATTATTTCGCCAAACCGCCGCAGCCGTCCCAAGAAATCCTGACGACCACAACAACGAAAAGGAAACCATAATGTCGCGGCCGAGCGTCAAAGCGATTCTGCGAGAAAAAGAATTTTGGCTGCTCGTTTTGCTATGGGTAGCCTTCTGCTATCGCCCGTTGTTTTCCGGCGAGACCTTCTTTTTCCGGGATTTATGCTACATTTCCTTCCCAAAACGGAAACATTTGCTTGAATTGTTGGCGTCATGGCAATTGCCGCTCTGGGATCCATATCTGCACGGCGGACATCCATTTCTCGCCGCGTTAGTCAACGCGGTCTGCTATCCGACAACGCTCGTGTATCTGTTTCTCCCGCTTGTCAAAGCCTTTAACGTCGCTATCATCCTCGATTTTCTCGGCTGCTCGCTGTCGGCCTATTTTTGCGGCCGCGCGCTTAGCTTGAAGCGCGCCTCAAGCCTGATTATCGGCATTATCTATGGCTTCTGCGGCATGACGCTCTCGTTGGGCGATCAACTGCGCTTTTTCGGCATGACGCAGTTGCCGTTGCTCGCGGCCTGCTGGCATATCTACATTCATGAGCGCAGGCCGCGCTGGTTCGTCGCAGCCGCGCTGGTCGGCGTGATGCAGGTGTTGCGCGGCGCGCCGGAAATCAATGTCGTCAGCATGCTCTTTCTGCTCGGCTGGTCGCTCGTCTATCCTTCCGATTGCGCGGTCAGAAAGCGGATGATCGCATGGGTGTTGCTTGGCGCAGCGATTTTGGGGCTTGCGGCGTTTCAAATCGTGCCGACGCTGGAGGCGATTACGCAATCTTCGCGCGGCGGCGCAGGCGTGCAATACGGCATTTTCACGCAATGGTCATTGCATCCGCGCACGCTGCCGGACATCGTGTTCCCCGAATTTCGCGGCTATACGGACATGCTCCCGTATAACGTCTATTTTTGGGGCGGCGACATCGGCGATAAAGGGTATCCGTATTTTTTGAGCCTGTATCTCGGCGGCGTGACGCTTGCGCTCGCGCTCATCGGCGCAATGACGCCGGATTCGCGCATGCCGCGTCGGTTTCGATGGTTTTTGTGCGGCGTGATTGCGGCGGCGTTTCTGCTCGCGTTTGGGCGGCATCTGCCGGGATTTGCATCGCTCTATGCCTATTTCCCGCCGATCCGGCTGTTCCGCTATCCCATCAAATTCTTGTTGGCCGTCATCTTCCCGATTGCGCTGTTAGCCGGATACGGCGCGGAAATCCTCTTTTCCTCTGAACATCAGCCGCAAATTTCACGGAGGCTGCTGGCGGTTGGCTGGGGCGTTGCCCTGCTGCTCGGCATGTTGGCGTTGTTATTCTGGCGCGTTCCGCCATTCGCTATTGCCGGTCAGCAATTTTTTTTCGGACATGCGGGCGACATCATTCATCAAGGCGTCACGCGCTCGCTGGCCCACGCGGCCGGAATCTGGTTCGTCTGCGCCCTGCTCTATTATGCGCGAGTGATTCAGCCGAGAACATGGCAAATCTGGGCGCTTGCCGCCGTCATGATTCTTGATTTTTTCTCGGCGGGAAAACGGGTCAATCCGCTTGCGCCGGAAGCGTTTTTCACAAAAGAGCCGCCGATTGTGGACATCGTGCGCCGCAACATCGGCGACGGCAAATTGTACCGGACGGAAGACCCGCTGCCGCAGATGTTTTACATCACGCCAACCGCCGACTTCCCCGTCGCGCCTGATCATATTATGTGGCTCTATCGCTGGCAATGTGAAGTCCTGCGGATGTATTTGGCCGCGCTCTACGACATTCCGGTCACGCTGCATCACGATTATGATTTGTTCGCGCACGTCCGAATGATGAAGCTCAAGCAGATCATCGCGTCGCTGCCGTGGGAACGACGGCTGCCGCTGTTGGCCGCAAGCGGCGTGTCGCTTGTGTTGACGGCGGAAAATCTTGCTGTTCCCGGTTTGCCGAAAATCGCGGATATTCCGAATCTGAGCGACACGCCAGCGCACCTGTACAAATTGGCGCAGGCCGCCCCGCCCGCTCGCGTCGTGACGCGCTGGAAAATGGCAAATTCGGATGAAGACGCGCTCGCGCTGATGCTGCAACCGGATTACGATCCGCGCCAGCATGTCGCGCTGCAAATTTCGCCGCCGGATGCGTTCGCGTTCCCCTGGACGCGCAACGTTCAGCGCGGCGCGGCGATGCTGAAATCGCCCGCCCAGTGCGCGCAATCGGCGCAGGCGACCGCGCGCGTCACGGAACGCAAAAATAACTCGACGCGCTATGCGGTCTCTTCCGCCTGCGACGGCTATTTGGTCTTTTCCGAGCCGTTTTATCCGGGCTGGCATGTAAAAATTGATGGGATTCCTCAGCCGATTTTGCGGGCAAATTACGCTTTTTCCGCCGTCGCGCTTGCCGCCGGGACGCATGACATCGTTCGTTATTATTTGCCGGATTCTTTTCTGCTTGGAATGATGATTTCTGCGCTGACCGCAAGCTGTTTCTGCGGTCTGCTTTTGATGAAACGACATAACGAGTCATCGGTGGGTTTTTCTGGATGACGATTTGAGCGAGGGAAAATTCATGAAAGAACGCTTTCAGAACAATATCATACGAGCGCTGTTTTTATTTTCCGGCCTTATCTCTTTGACATTGCAGGTGGTCTGGCTGAAAAAGCTGGTGTTAGTCTTCGGGAATACCATCTGGGCGGTCAGTACCCTGCTCACAACCTTTATGGCGGGGTTGGCGCTTGGGAGTTGGCTCTTCGGGCGCATCGCCGACCGTCTCAAGCGCCCGTTGCTCTGCTATGGCGTTTTGGAAGGCGCGATTGGCCTCTATGGCCTCGCAACGCCATTCTTGTTTGTCTGGCTGACACGCGCTTACATCCCATTGTACGCCTTGAGCGGCGGCGATAATTGGGTGATGGGGTTCTGCAAATTCGGACTCGGTTTTCTGGCGTTATTTCCGCCGACGATTTGCATGGGCGGCACATTGCCATTGTTGGCCGCGCATTTCACGCGATCTGCTGATAACGCCGGAAAGGACATCGGCGGATTATATGCGATCAATACGCTTGGCGCTGTTCTGGGAACATGCCTGACGGGATTTTTCCTGATTCCATACTGGGGCATTACCACGACATTATGGCTGGCAGCGGCCGAAGGAATTGGCATTTTTTTGATCTGCGCGGCCATAACGCGGCGTCGGCCTCAGCCGAAAACGCGGTTCGTGGATTCGACGACGAAAGGGGCATCTCGCCGTTCCAGCGCCGCATGGATTCTCTCGATCTATTTGATCTGCGGCTTTGCGGCATTGGCCTACGAGATGCTCTGGAATCGGATTCTCGTGCTTCATCTCGGCAGCAGCGTCTATGCGTATAGCGTGATGCTGGCAATTTATCTGCTTGGCGTGACGCTCGGCGCGGCGCTTATGAGCGCGCTGCTCCCCAATATTGAACGGCCGCTCATGATTTTTGCGCTGCTGCAAGGCGGCATCGCGCTTGACGTGATTCTGACGATCCTGCAATTCAGCACCCTTGCCGAAAATCTCGGCTCATTATATAAAATCGTGCCGGAAGGCAGCCAAGCCGCGTATCTGATCTTCTTGATGCTTGGCGTTGCGCATATCTTATTGCTGCCGACGCTCCTGTTCGGCGCGAGTTTCCCAATAGCCGTCCGCCTGTTTGTCACCCGCGAAACATCCGTCGGCAAAGACACCGGAACGCTCTACATGTTCAGTACCATCGGCAATATTCTTGGCTCGTTTTTGATAGGATTCGTGCTGCTGCCATTCCTCGGCGCGCAACGCAGTTTGTTGCTTGCCGGTTCAATTAATCTGTTTGTGGCGATTTTTGTCTTGTCGAAATCAGAAGTGTCTCTTGCAAAAAAATGGGGCATATCAGCCGTGTTGATTCCCGCGTTTTATGGCGGCTACTTGGCGTTGACCTCTCCAAATCAGGTGATTTTGACGGCGGGCGTGTTTTTGGATCAGCAGCAAAACACGGTCAAACTCCTTTCTCTCCATGAAGATGTGTATGCGACGGTCACGGTGGAGGAACATAATGAAGTGCGAGGCGCTTGGCGGCAATTGAGCTTGAACGGGACCAATGTTGCAGGCACGTCAAGCGAACTGTTTTCAATTCAGAAGTTACAGGGACATCTTCCGCTGTTGCTGCATAAAAACCCCAAAAGCGTGCTGCATATCGGTTTTGGCAGCGGCGGAACGGCCTGGGCGGTGTCGCGGTATCCGGTCGAACGCATGACGATTGCGGAAATCAGCAAAAGCGTCATTCAAAAGGCTTCGGAATATTTTCTCGATATTAATCATGGCGTCTTAAAAGATCCGCGTGTAAAAGTCGCTTTTACGGACGGACGCAACCACGTACTTGCCACGCGGGAAACCTACGACGTGATTTTGTCGGATTCGATCCATCCTCGTTTCAGCGGCAATGGCAGTCTGTACACGCATGAATATTATCAACTGTTGAAACAACGGCTGAATCCCGGCGGCGTGGTTTCGCAATGGCTGCCGTTTTATAGCCTGACGCCGGAAAATTTCAAAATGATTATCAAGAGTTTTTACGAGGTTTTTCCAAATACAACGGTTTGGTATCCGAACAGCACGATGAATGAATACGTCATCGTCATCGGCAAGCTCGATGATTCTCGGATTGATTACCCAACGATTGAAGCGGGATTGCGCCGACCGGAAGCGCAAGCAGATTTGCAGGAAATCGAGACCGCCACGCCGTATAAAATTCTGGATTATTTTCTCTTTGCCAATGAACAGGTTGGCGAGTTTGTGAAAGATGTGCCGTTGCATACCGATGATAACATGGCCGTCGAATATATCTCTGGCAGAAATCTTGACCGTGATGAAAACAGCTACCAATGTTTAAAGGAGTTAATTTCAGCAAGAACATCGGTTCTGCCTTTTCTGGAAAATCTGGGGAACGCTGTGACGCCTCGCGAGGAAATCGAAGCGAACCTCCGTAAATATGAAACGGCGACGACATACAATTTGCGTGGGCAGTTGTTTTTTTGGGAAAATAACAGAGCAGAGGCGTTTCGTTCTTTCGAATTCGAGAGGCAATTGAACCCTGATGACCTTGAGCCTGTCGAATATTTCGGATCATCGTATCAGAAGCCGTTTTTGCGCCAGGCTCAAAAGTGATAGAAAAAATATGAGTTTGACGCATCGCCATGAATTTCTATTTTTTCCTTGACATCTATCCCGAATTTCTCTGCTGTTCGGATGAATGGCTCTATAACATGATTAAATATTAGAGTTGTTGCTCAATAAGAATTCCCACGTTCGCCCTGAGCCTGTCGAAGGGCATCTTGCGGTTCGACACGCTCACCGCGAACGGTTCATCTCTCGGCATGTCCGTTATTGAGCAACAACTCTATTAAAGAATGACGAGGTAACTTATGACACTCAAAGAACGTTTAAATGATGATCTGAAAAGCGCGATGAAGCAGAAAGAAGAGCTTCGGTTAGCCGCAATTCGCCAAATTCGCGGCGCGATCCAGAAAAAAGAAATTGATGCCGGGCGCGACCTGGCTGAAGACGATATGCTGAAAGTCATCGGGACGCTGATCAAGCAGCATAAAGAATCCATCGAAATGTTCGAGAAAGGCGGGCGCGCGGAACTTGTCGCCAAAGAACAAGAAGAATTGACGGTGCTGGAATCTTACGTGCCGCAGCAGATGAGTGAATCGGAGGTCAAAGCGGTCATTCTCGAAGCGATGCAAGCCACAGGCGCAACGTCCGCTAAAGACATCGGCAAAGTGATGAAAGCCGTCATGGCGAAAACGCAAGGCCGCGCTGATGGCAAAATGGTTAATCAACTTGTAAAAGAAATGCTGGAACGTGTCTTATAAAAATATTACTGAGACACTACTGGAGCGCGAAATCTTGATTTCGCCGTCAAATCAAAATTTGACACTCCTGCTTTTCATGGTGCGCATATGTAATCAACGACTCCTATTTTACTGCGGCAAATTGCGAAAGATATTCATTTGACGCTTGAAGAATTTCTTGAAAATCGCTAATTTATTGCTTGATGACGATATTTATGGAACACCTGACAGAACATGCCTTAGAATTTGAAAAAGTCAAAGCGTATGCGGCGCAATTCGCCTGTTCGCCGCTCGGCGCGGCGCAAATCGCCGCCCTGTCGCCGCTGACTGATTTTGACGCCATCGAAGCGGCGCTCGCGGAAGTCAGTGAAATCAAAGAACTTCGCGCGCTGCATGGCGCGCTGCCGCTGCAAGGATTTCACGACGCGCGCGATCTGTTGGCGCAAGCCCGCGTCGAAGGCGCGATTTTAGAGCCGCTCGACCTGTTCCGGCTCTATCAAACGCTGAAAACCGGACGGGCGATGACCAGATATTTCGCGGAGATTGAGCCGCCGCAATACCCTCGCATTCGTGGGAAAGTCGAGCGCATCAGCCTCGCGGCGGATTTGGAGCAGGCGATTTTCCGCTCGATTGACGAGGAAGGGGAAATTCTCGATAGCGCCAGCCCGAAACTCAAGCAGATTCGGAAAGATTTGCGGCAAGCGAAAGAAAAAATTCAGGCGTGGCTGCAACATTACTTGCAACGGCAGGACGCGCATATTCAGGATCAGGTCATCACGCTGCGCCACAATCGCTACGTGGTTCCGGTGAAAGCCTCGTCGCGCGGGAGCATTCAGGGCATCGTGCATGATCAATCGTCGAGCGGCGTCACCATGTTCATCGAGCCGGTTGAAACCGTTGAAATGAATAATCAAATCGCCGCGCTCGAACTGGAAGAACGGCAGGAAATTCAGCGCATTCTGCTGGAACTGACGGATCGCGTCCGCGAATATCGCCCGGAAATCGAAGAGACGCTGGCGGTTCTCGGAGAACTGGATTTCATCAACGCGAAAGCGCGGCTCAGCGAACGCTGGCAATGCCAACCGCCGCGCTTGCTGCGCGACAGCCGCCTTAATCTCCGGCAAGCGCGGCATCCGCTGTTGCTCATGCAATACGAGGACGCGCCCGCGTGCGTCGTGCCGATTGACCTTGCGCTGGATGAAGAGCGGCGCGCCCTGCTGATCACCGGCCCGAATACCGGCGGCAAAACGGTGTCGCTGAAAACGGTCGGCTTGCTCGTGTTGATGGCGCAAGCCGGGCTGCATATTCCGGTCGCGCAGGACAGCGAACTCGGCGTGTTCGATCAGGTTTTCGCCGACATCGGCGATTTGCAGAGCATTGAGCAGAGCCTCAGCACGTTTTCGTCGCACATCAGCCATATCGTCGGCATTTTGGGGCAGGCGACGGCGCGCAGCCTCGCGCTGTTCGATGAACTCGGCGCAGGCACGGATCCATCGGAAGGCGCGTCGCTCGGCGTGGCGATTCTGGAATATTTGGATCGCGTCAACGCGATGTGCCTTGCCACGACGCACCACGACGCGCTGAAATCCTATGCGTACACGCATCCGCGCACGGTCAACGCCTGCGTGGAATTCGACGTGAACACGCTTTCGCCGACGTATCACCTGCTGATCGGCGCGCCGGGCAAAAGCAACGCCTTCGTGATTGCGGAGCGGCTCGGCCTGCCCGGCCATATCATTGAGCGCGCCAAAGATTTGATGGGCGAAGATTTGATGCGCGTGGATCATCTGATTCGCAAGCTCACCGCCGAAAACGAGGAAGTCGAGCGGAAAAAGGCTGAAATCGAGGCGAAATATCGCGGCGTGCTGCGCCTTGAAAAAGAAACGGATCGGCTCGCGGCCTCCGCCGAAAAGCGGCGCCAAGAAATTCTCGGCAGCGCGTACGAACAGGCCAAAGAGGTTGTCAATAAGGCGATTCAGCAATCGCAAGAAGTCTTGCAGACGCTGCCGAAAGCGACGCGGGAACAAGGCCGAACGCAGGTGAAAACCCTGCATAAAGCCGCAACGCAGGCGCATCAGGCATTACGGCAGCATCAACAGCAGCAACGGACTGAGCCGGAGAAGCCACTCGGCGAAATTGTGGTCGGCGGGCGCGTCAAACTCGAAGGCTTAGAGCAGAGCGGCACGGTGCTGAAACTTTCAAAAGACGGCAAATCCGCCGAAATTCAGGTCGGTGCAATGCGCGTTGAGATGCCGGTCACTCAACTGATTCCGCTCGGCAAGGCGAAACCGCCGTCCGCGAAAATTTCCGTCGCGGAAATGTCGAACGCGGCGACGCCGGAACATGCGCTGCCGTTCGAGCTTGTGTTAGTCGGCAAAACGGTCGAAGACGCGCTTGAGTTAGTGTCGAAATATCTCGATCAGGCGGTGATGTCTGGGTTTTCGTCGGTGGCGCTCGTGCATGGCATGGGGACAGGCAAATTGAAACATGCGATTTCAGAATATTTGCGCAAACATCCGCATGTGGTGAGTTATGCCGTTGACGAACGGAATTACGGCATGACGAACGTGACATTGGCGCGAAAATAAACCTCTCCCCTTCTTCCCCTCTCCTAATTAAGGAGAGGGGTTGGGGTGTGGTCGCTTTCATGAAAATTTTCGTAGATGCGGACGCCTGCCCGGTCAAAGAGATTATCGTTGACGCCGCGAAAGAGCGCGGGCTTGAACTCATTTTTGTCGTGTCGTTTGCCGGATATTTCGACCGGGGCTGGAACGCGCAGAAAATTGTCGTGGACACGTCGCCGCAGGCCGTTGATTTAGCGATTATCAATCGCGTCGCGGCGGGCGATCTCGTCGTCACGCAGGATTACGGCCTGGCGTCGCTCGTCATCGGCAAAGGCGGCCTCGCCATTTCGCCGCACGGGAAGATTTTTCATGACGGAAACATGGACGGTCTGCTGTGGCAGCGTCATATTCATCATGAAGCGAGGAAAGCGGGCGCGCGCGTCAAAGGCCCGAAAAAACGGTCGCAGGAAGATAACGCCCGTTTTCGGGAAAATTTTTTGCGTTTGCTTCAAGTTTATGAAAGGTGAATAGTATGATCGAAGTGGTCGTGAAATCAGCAAAAACATCAAATACTAAACATCTGATTCAAGCGGCGTTAGATCATGAACTGCGCGTTTTGAACATCGGCATTGAGAAAACACGCGCCAATTTATCCCATTTAGAGGAGCAATTTGGGATGAAGAGTCCGCAATTTTACCAACAGTTTCAACTCGGAACGATGGGCGATAATCTCGCGTGGATCAAATGGGCAGGGGAATATGAAACCTACCTGCAATTGCAGCAGGAACATGCGGAATTACAGGAGATTCGCTTGTGTTAATGAAATTGAAAATTGTTTTGGATGAGATTGAACAACAACTTATCTGATTTTTCAGCGAACTATGTGCGGAATTTGCGGCATTGCCAATCGTCATGACACGGAGCAGGCGCAGGAAAGCATCCTGATCGCCATGCGCGACGCGCTGCATCATCGTGGCCCGGACGACGCCGGTATTTTTATTGACGGGCGCGTCGGATTAGGCCACCGGCGGCTCAGCATCATTGATCTCTCCACCGGCGTCCAGCCGATTCATAACGAAGATTCATCCTGCTGGATCATCTTCAACGGCGAAATTTACAATTATCGCGCCCTGCGCCAAGAACTCGAAGAGGCGGGGCATCAGTTTTACACGCACTCCGACACCGAAATTCTGATCCATCTTTACGAACAAGACGGCGAACAGATGCTGCAAAAATTGAACGGCATGTTCGCGTTTGCGATCTGGGATCGCCCGCAGCAACGGCTCTTTTTGGCGCGCGACCGGCTCGGCAAAAAGCCGCTCTATTGGACGCTGAATGCGACGGCGTTTCTGTTCGGATCGGAATTGAAAGCGTTGCTGTGCCATCCGTCGGTCAGCCGCGACATTGACCTGTTTTCGCTCAGCAAATATCTGACCTACGAATACGTCCCCGCGCCGCACACGATGATCAACGGCGTCCAGAAGCTCAAACCCGGCCATTTCCTGACGTATTCAGTTCAGAGCCATGACGTGCGCGTCAAAAAATATTGGGACATTCCGATTGCGGAAGACTCCATCGCATACATGTCGGAAGAAAGCTATGTCGAGGAATTGCTGCAACTGCTCCGCGAATCGGTGCGCATGCGCCTGCTGAGCAGCGACGTGCCGGTCGGCATTTTCCTGAGCGGCGGCGTGGATTCCAGCACGGTCGCGGCGTTAGCCTGCGAAACCTCGCCGAAAGTGCAGACGTTCACGATTGGCTTTGATGAGCCATCTTACGACGAATCGCGCTACGCGAATCAAGTCGCCGAAATTTTGGGGACGGATCATCATGTGGACGTGTTGGACATTCGCAAAGCGCACACGTTGCTGCCGGACATCATGAATTATCTTGATGAGCCGCTCGGCGACGCCTCGATCATTCCGACCTACCTGCTCTCGCGCTTCACGGCGCAGCATGTGAAAGTCGCGCTCGGCGGCGACGGCGGCGACGAGCTATTCGCGGGCTATCCGACCTTTCAGGCGTTGCGGATGATTCATTATTACAATATTTTCCCGCCCGAAATTCGGAATATTTTTCACCGCCTCGCCGCGAAATTGCCGGTCTCGCACAAGAATATCAGCTTCGATTTCAAGATCAAGCAACTGCTGCGCGGGACGGGCGTGTCGCATGAAATCATGTTTTTCCGGTGGATGGGATCGTTTAACGAACGCGAGAAAAAGATGCTGTTTCATCCCGATAAGCTTGCGCACATCGCCCACGAAAACCCCTATGAAGACCTGCTGGAATATGTGCGCGAAAGCAATCTCTACGAAACGTTCGAGCGCGTCCTATATTTGATGACGAAACTTTACTTGCAGGACGATATTTTAGTCAAAGTAGATCGGGCGACGATGGCGAATTCGCTGGAAGCCCGCGCTCCGCTGCTCGATTACCGCTTCGTCGAATTTGCCGCGCAACTGCCGACGCAATACAAATTGCACCGACTGACGACGAAATATCTGCTGAAAAAGGCCGCGCTGAAAGTGCTGCCGAAACAGATCGTGCAGCGCAAGAAAAAAGGCTTCGGCATTCCGGTGGCGAAATGGATTTGCGAGGACATGAAAGGGATGTTTCTGCATTATTTGAGCCAAGATCGCCTTAAAAAAGACGGCATTTTTCAATATCCGTTTATCGAGCGGCTGCTGTACGAACATTGGTCATATCAAAAGGATAACCGCAAACTGCTTTGGACGCTGCTGATTTTTCAGATGTGGAAAGAGCGGTGGATTGATGGGAAATAGCGTCATGAAGAAATTGAACGTCGGCTGCGGCCAATTCCGAAAAGAGGGCTACGTCAATCTGGATGTCTCGCCGCTTTCGCAGGCGGATGTCCTGCATGATCTCGATGTTTTTCCCTATCCGTTTGATGAAAACGCATTCGATGTCATCGAGGCGGATCACGTGTTGGAGCATCTGCGCGATCCGTTTGCGGTGATGGCTGAACTCTGCCGCATTGCCAAGCCGGGCGGCACGATTGAAATTCACGTGCCGCATTTCAGCCGCGCGTTAAGCCATCCGCAGCATAAATGCGGCTTTGACGTGACCTTTCCGTTCTATTTTGACCCAACGTTTGTCGGCGGATACACCGGAACGCATCTCATCGCCCAAAAAACCGAACTGCATTGGTTCGCGCAAAAATATTTGATGAAAAAGCTGCTCTCGCCCGCCGTGTATTATGCGCTTGCGGCGATTGGCGCTGCGTTGGACGTTTTTGCCAATCTCTCCCCGCTCTTCTGCTCTCGCATCTGGTGTTTTTGGGTCGGCGGCTTTTACGAAGTCGAATGTATTTTTCAAAAACCGTCAACCTAAGACATTCAGGGCTTACGCAATGCGGTTCGACAGGCTCACCACGAACGGGTAATGATGGTGGCGTTTCATCCACCGTTCGCCCTGAGCCTGTCGAAGGGCGAACTTTTTTGCGTAAGTCCTGACATTGTTTCGTTGTGCGTAAACAGTTCCGTTTCGTGAATTTTTAGGAGTGCGAAATCTCGATTTCGCTTGTCAAATCAAGATTTGACACTCCTCCTTATCGCGACAACGGCGCCAAGCTCGCAAAGGAAGCACTGTAAAACTTTGCGTCCTTTGTGCCTTTGTGGTAAATCTCAACAATATGCAACGTAATCAAGTTGACGTGGTGTTGCTGACGATTCCGAATAACATGCAGAAGGTCGTCGGCTGGGGTGCGAAATTCGTCGCGCCGATGGCGCCCTACGGGCTGATGTATCTCGCCGCCACGCTCCGGCAGGCGGGCATCTCTTGCGCCATCGTGGATTGTTACGCCCTCAATTTCGGCGTGGCGGAGGCGGTTGCGTCAGTCGCGGAATACGCGCCAAAGATCGTCGGATTGTCCATTTTGACAAGTCAAGCGTTCATCGCGTGCGAACTGATCAAAGCGTTGCAAGCCCGTTTTCCACGTCTCAAAATCGTCTTGGGCAATCTGCATGCCGACATTTTCGCGGAGTGGTTTCTTGCGCGCGGCCTCGCGGACGCGGTCGCGCATGGCGAAGGCGAACAGACCTTCACAGACTTGTGCCGCGTCTATCTTTCCGACGGCGATCCTGAAAGCGTCGCCGGAATCTCCTACCGCGCCGCCGATGGCGCGATTCGAAAAACGCCGCCGCGCCCGGTTTTGCAAGACCTCGACACGATTCCGCTTCCGGCGTGGGATCTCGTGCCGCATCATTTGTACCGCTTTCCGATGTATTTTCACCCGCTCGGCACGAATCCGAAGACCTTCAATCACCTCTTCACGTCGCGCGGCTGCCCGTATAATTGCACCTTCTGCACCGTGCATAAAAACCGCACGATCCGCTATCACAGCATTCCGCGCGTCGTCGAGGAGTTGACGCTGCTGACGAAGACGATGGGCGCGAAATACCTCTTTTTCATGGATTCGCTCTTTACGACGACGCCGCAGCGCGTAACGGAATTGTGCGAAGGGATTTTGAGCAACAACCTGAAATTCGTGTGGGGCTGCGAAGGCCGCGTGAATTTCGCGGCGAAATATCCTGATATGCTCCGATTGATGCGGAAAGCCGGATGCGTTCAAATCGCCTACGGCATCGAAAGCGGCGATGAGGATGTGCTGAAACGCATTAAAAAGCGGCTGACATTGGAGGAAGTCGAACAGGCGGTGCGGAATACCCGCGCCGCGCAGATTGAGCCGGAAGGCTTGTTCATGCTTGGCTTGCCCGGAGACACGAACGCGACGATGCGCAAGACGGTTGAGCTTGCGAAACGCCTGCCGTTCGGTTTCGCGCAATTTGCCATTACGACGCCGTTTCCCGGCTCGGAACTGTATTACGATCTCGTGCGGGAAAACAAAATTGACCCGTATGCGTGGGATCAATACAGCCAATACGCCTCATTATCAAGCGGAAAAGAGGAACTTGTTTATGTGCCGGATGGCCTGAGCGTTGATGATTTATATCGCTGGCAGAAGACGGCCATTCGGGAATTTTATCTGCGCTGGCCGCCGATTTGGCGCACGATCAAAAATTTCCGCCCGCGCATGATCCCGGAATTGACCTATTCAGCAATGATTATGGCGTCAACAATCCTCAAGCGTTCCTCATCTGCGCAAGACGCAAAAAAGGCGTGATATGAAGCCGTTTTCTCAAATCTACGCATGCGCATGGAGACGCAGCCTGCTGCCGCTTGCCGGGATGATCGTTTGTGCGCTTTTCTGGCTGCGCCTGCCTCAGTTTGGCTTGCAGGCCAATTATTATTATCAGCCGAATTGGAAAGGCGCTGTCGTGCTTTCGAAAACTGAACGGCAACCCGATTTATCTACGATTGTTTGGGGGAGGAATTTTATTCAGGGAGACAACCTGATGCGCATGCGAGATTTCAGCATTCGCTGGGATGGCTGGATTCGCATAGATTCTCCCGGCAAGTATGTTTTGGCGATAGACGCTGTCAATCCTTGCGCGCTGGCTATTGATGGCATCGCAATCATCACGCATGGCGGAAGCGCGGATATTCGCAGCCGCGCCATTTCAGGAAGCGCGGATTTAACGAGAGGCATACATAAAATCAGCCTGACCTATTCTCAAAATTCCGCCACGCTGATGAAATTGCTTGAATGGAATGCTCACGCGGCAACGGCGTCCGCGTTAGAAAAACAGGAACGCATCAGAAATGCCTATGCGTTGTCTCTCAGATGGACGCCCCCGCATGGGCAAGATGAACGCATTCCGGCAGAATATTTCTTCTCGACGCTTCCCGCCGAACAGACGCTCTTCATGCTTCGCCATCAACGGCTGGCGGCAGG
This sequence comes from uncultured Candidatus Moduliflexus sp., assembly GCA_964498135.1. Lineage (GTDB taxonomy): Bacteria > Moduliflexota > Moduliflexia > Moduliflexales > Moduliflexaceae > Moduliflexus. Next base: position 1,700 of record CAZCGG010000076.1, on the reverse strand, counting down.
AATTTTTCTGCTATTCGTTCTGTGGTTCGTTTTCAGCATTTCACGCCGCCAATATGTCCGGGAACACCTTCTTTTCCAGCCCTCACGCCGTCTGCTGGAATTCGGCGTTTATCTGCTGTGGTGCATTCCCGCCGGAATTATTTTTCTTGGAATCAAAGGCGTCCTCTTTGTCGGCTTTCTGTATCTCACGGGACGCCCAATCAGCGTGGCGTTGAAGCCGCGATGCTTTCTGTTAGAGCGCGTGACGCTCTCGATTGCGCTTTCGATTGTGCTGTTTGCGTTTCTGCTCTCAAGTTTATTGCATATCGCTCCGCTCTATGCCGCATTTGTTGTCGCAGTCTGTTTCTATGCCGCGCTAACTGCGCTTATCAGCGTTCGGAATTGGTCGCGCCAACGCATCGCGTCCGATGTGAACGGATCAAACGTCTTGTACGGCATCTTGCTCGTCTTTTGGATGTTCGTCTGTCTGGTTGCATCGAACGCGCAAGTTGGCATGGAGCAATCCGAAACCGGCGACGCCCTTGTCCGCATTATTAATCATGATGTGTCTTATTGGGCGCATAAATATTCATCAATTCTCTATGATGCCTTGATTGTTTCCTATATCCCCCTCGATGCTTCAGCGCAAAAGGTGGAGACACCCACGCGATTTTTTGCCCCCTACGCGGTTCCGACCTATCATGCGCGCGCCGTCACGCTGTTAGCGATTCAACTGTATGTCATGACCGCCATCAGCGTCATGTCGCTTTTTGCGCCGCATATCGTGGCTGTCGTGATCTCCGCGCTGACGTTTTTTTTCTTTTCCGCGTCGTTTGGAAGTTATACGTTTTTTATATTAGACAAGCCCTTGATTCAGTTGAGTCATAATTATGCGCTCGTGCAATACCCCAACCTCTTCTTCGCGGCATGTTTGCCATTATACGGCTTATGGCGAAATTCAAAGGCCGCTCTGATTCTCGGCTTTCTTGCGTTAGGATTTTTGCCCGCGTCTCATCCCGGCTATTTTATTATTATCGCCGCGCCAATCATCGCGTTTCCTTTCGCGCATTATCTCTACCGGCGCTCTTTCCAATCGCCTGCTTTTGAAGATGCCGTATGGAAACATGCTTCTCTTGAATATGCGCGTTGGGGAACGGCTGCGGCAGCGATCGCAATCGGGCATGGCAGTTTTCTGCGAGAAATGCTGCGATTCGCGCTGAAACTGCCGCCTCATTCGCCGCAATTCATGGTGTGGGGCTATATTTTTCTTTCGCAGCCGCAACTGCGCATTACGTTTGCGAATTTTCCAACCAAATATCGCTTAGATGAACCGTTATTCCCTTTTTGGCATCCAGACAATTTATCCGCCATGCCCTTTTGGCTCTATCTGGCTATCCTGCTCTTGCCATATCTTTATCGAACCTATAAGCCGTTGTGTTTTCTTTTAGGGTCAGTCTATCTTGTCACAATCATGTATATCGCTCGCGGGCTTCCAATATTTTATGCCGATAACCTGCTTGATGTCTATCAGCCGCTTGATGTCGCGCTTCATCTTTCCATGCTTATCGGAAGTTATGCCGCGCTGGAACTCCTGTTTTATCAACAGCAAGCGTTTCATCTCCCCGCTCTGCTCACGCGAGCAATGAGAATCGCGCTTCTCGGCGTCTATCTTCTGTTATTCATCAATACCTGTTTTACGACAACGTATGTTCGCCGCACGT
>CAZCGG010000075.1:14932-18443 GCA_964498135.1 uncultured Candidatus Moduliflexus sp. | reverse complement strand
GAGCGGCTGGCGAAGCTGATTCGCCGCATGTCGCAGCAGATTGACGACATTCACGTCACGCTGGACACGCATCACGAATTGGACGTGGCGCACCCGATTTTCTGGGTGAACGCGAAAGGCGAGCATCCCGCACCGTTCACGATGATTTCGAAAACGGACGTTGAAACAGGCGTCTGGACGCCGTTCAACCCGAAACTCCCTTGTCCGCCGCACGGCACGCTGCTTGACCGCATGCTCGCCTACGTGACGAAATTGGAGCAGAACGCGCGCTATCAACTGACGATTTGGCCGCCGCATTGCCGCATCGGGACGCCGGGGCATAACGTTGTTGAGCCGCTGCGCGAGGCGTTTCGCGCTTGGGAATTGAGCCGCTACGCGATGATTGATTACGTCACGAAAGGGAGCAACATTTTCACGGAGCATTATTCCGGCGTCGAGGCGGACGTGCCGGATCCGGAAGACCCGTCCACGCAGTTGAACACGCGCCTGATTCAAACGCTGGAACAGGCCGATTTGATTGTGTTTAGCGGCGAAGCCTCGTCGCATTGCGTGGCGAACACGATCCGCGACATCGTGAAGCAATTCGGCGACGAGACCGTGAAAAAGTGCGTGCTGCTGGAAGACGCGATGAGTCCCGTGCCGGGCTTTGAAAAAATGGCCGACGACTTTTTCCATGACATGCAGAAAAAAGGGATGCGCATCACGACAACGACGAAATTCGCTGTGTAAGACCGCAACAGGCTGTCAGACACGTCCAACGTGTCTGACAGTTTCACGCGATTCGGAGGAAAAAATATGCCAGTTTTCGGGACAGGAAGCGGAAATACCGGCATGGAAGTCCATGCGATTGAGGGCGGGACGTTTCAATTTTCGGCGGTGCGCCCGGAAGACCTCGGCGCGGCGGAATACACGCTGGTCACGATTGTCACGGACGTGACCGGCAGCGTCTCTGGATTCGAAAAAATTCTGCGAAACGCCGTGATTGAGGCGGTTCGCGCCTGCGGCAACAGTCCGCGAGCCGATAACCTGCTCGTCAGGTTCGTGACGTTCAATGACAACATTCAAGAAATGCACGGCTTTAAAACGCTGCGGCAGATTGATCCGCAAAAGGACTATAAACCGCTCAAATGCGGCGGCTCAACCGCGCTGTATGACGCCGTGAAAGAGTCCATTGCGGCGACGAGCGCGTACGCGAACATTTTAACGCAGAACGATTTCGACGTGAATGGAATTATTTTCATCATCACCGACGGCGCGGATAATGCGTCGCATGTGAACCGGGCGGATATTGCGGCGGCGATTCAGCAGATCAAGCGCAGTGAAGAGCTTGAGTCGCTGCTCGTGATTTTGATTGGCGTGAACGCGGATGCCTGCTCGCAATGGCTGAACGAATTTTATCAGGACGCGGGGCTGTCGCAATACGTGGACATTCGGGATTTTGACGCGACGAAAGGGGCAAAGCTGGCGGAATTTATCAGCAAGAGCGCGTCCATGCAGAGCAAAAGCCTCGGCACCGGCGGCGCGTCGCAGCCGCTCACATTTTGAGGAAGGCACGCTGTCAGACACCTTCGAAGGTGTCTGACAGCGTGGAAACGCTATTTCTTTTCGCGGATTAAGTCGGAATAGACGAGTTTGGTGAATTGTTCGGGGTTCATGAAGAGCTTGCCCCAGCCTTCGTCGTATTGCGCGGTCGGCTTGGCGGCGACAACTTCGTCGGCCGTTTTCCCTTCGGCAATCAGGCCGCGCACCTTGTCCCGAATATCGGTCAACATCGCCACATACGCCTGCATCTTGGCTTTATCCGACACTGGCCCGTGTCCCGGAATGATTTTCGTCGTGTCATTCATCATTCCCAGAACCTTTGTCGCGCTATCAATCATGACATTGATTGATCCGCCGTGTTCGATGTCAATAAACGGATACATCCCCTCGAAATAGAGATCGCCGGTATGCAGCACGTTCGCGTTGCGCCAATAAACCACCGCGTCGCCGTCCGTGTGCGCCGCGCCGGGATGAAAAATAAATAATTCATCGCCGTTCATGCGCAGCGTCAGCGCGTCCGTAAACGCGACGAGCGGCTGCGCTTCTTTCGGCGCGGCTGGAATCGTCGCGTTGAACGCCGTCAGCGTTTGGTCGTTGCTCAGATATTTCCAGGTGTTTTCATGCGCCATCAGCGTCGCGCCGCGTTTGCTGAAATATTCATTCCCCTTCACATGGTCGAAATGCCAATGCGTGTTCAGCATGAAGCGAATCGGCTGCGGGCTGATTTTGGCGATTGCGGCAGTCATGCGTTCCAGAAGCGATTCGTCGGGGTAATTGCCAGAATCAATTATGAAAATGCCCTGTTCGCCGACAAACACGCCGATATTGCCGCTATACCCCGCGTTCAGCAGATGAATATTTTCCGCGACCGGCTGCGTTGTTATCTCGATTTTGCTGACATCTTCCTGCTGCGCAAATGCCGCCGCATTGAGCATCATCGCGCACGACACGCCAAGCATGATGCGCGCTGTTCTTGAAAAAAATCTCATCATAATAAGTCTCCCTGCAAAGATATGTTCATTCGCGCGAACAGAAACGACATGTTTCAAACGCCGTTTCTGTTGTAGTTTATGCGTCATGAGCAGGAAAAACGGCGGCGGGGCGTCCGTCAAGTTATTTTCGAGATATTTCGGCATGCGCCGGTTGTCGGGCGCGTTCGGGTTTTTGCGCTTCTGTCAAAACGTCAATTCAAGGCGCTGCATTTGATACCAGCCTCGCAGGAATTTCGGCGACAGGCGCAGCACGGTATGATCCGGATCATCAATGCCCTGCGGATAATAGCATTCCCAGCCCGGCTGCCAGAGCGCGTGTTTGACCTCCGCGTCCGCCACAATTTCAATCAGGCCGCCGAGCATGAGGCCGTGAAACGATTTGGGCTGGCAATAATACGCCGAGGCTTTTGGATTCCGCTTGATGCACGTGATTTTCCGAGATGACGTGTTGGTCGTGAAATACACCTCGAACGGATCGCGCGCGCTGAAAAACTCCGCAAGCCCCGGATATTGCGCGGGATTTCGCAGATTGAGCATGGCGCGGGTATCGGGGAATCCGTCGGCATCAATCGTCGTTAGATAGGCGGCTTCCGCCGTTTCAATCAACTGCTGGCTGACCTTGCGAATCATCATGGCATCTTTCATCATATCATCTCCTGATATTCTTCTGATAGGGGTTCAACTTCCGCGCCATTGTTTCCCGTGCAATGGTACAGGCGAGGCGCGCCATCATCGCGTTACAGCAAAAAAAGCTGCCAAACGCCTTGAACGAAATCTTGACAGTCCTGTCATAACATGTTGCGCGCCTTATATTTGTTTCATCACAACTAATGTCACATCATCATGCACATGCGCGCCGCCGATGAACCGGCGCACATCCGCCACCACGCCCTCTTTCACCGCCTCCGCCGTCGCACGCGGCCACTCTGCGCTAATCACCGCGCACAGCCGCTCCAGCCCATACAATTCATTGGCCG
>CAZCGG010000075.1:6367-14832 GCA_964498135.1 uncultured Candidatus Moduliflexus sp. | reverse complement strand
CACTCTGCGCTAATCACCGCGCACAGCCGCTCCAGCCCATACAATTCATTGGCCGCGTTTTGCGCCTCGGTAATGCCGTCCGTGTACAAGACCACGCCGTCGCCCGGCCTCAGCGTCACGGTCGCTTCGGCAATCCAACTGCGAATGTCATGCACTATGCCGAGCGGAAATCCAAGATTGCTCGTGTCCAGCCGTTCCACTCGCCCATCCTGCCGCACAATCAGCGCCTCTTCATGCTGCCCAATCAGGCGCAACTGCCCGGCCTGATAATTCACCAGCGCCAGCGTCAAGCTCCGCTCCACGCCCATGCGCTGAATATTCTGATACAGCACGCGGTTCAGCGTATCTAAAAACACGACCGGATCGGTTTCCCCCCGGTCAATCAGCGTGCGAATCGCTGTCTGCGTCATCAGCATCAGCAAGCCGCTCTCCAACCCATGCCCAGTCACGTCGCCGATGCCGATGCAGAGACGGTTATCGGGGTAGCGCAACACGTCATAATAATCCCCGCCGACTTCCGCGGCTGGCTGCATGTAGCCCACGATGTCCAGGCCCGGAATACTCCTTAATTCTGCTGGCATCGGCAGCACCATCTGCTGAATACGGCGGGCGATGTCGAGTTCTGCGCCCATGCGCAAATTTTCTTGCTGGAGTTGTTCATTCAGCATTTGGATTTCCGCATACGCCTCTTCCACTTGCTGCTGCGCGACTTTCAAGGGCGTGATGTCGCGGGAAATCCCGAACGTGCCAATGATTTCGCCGCGATCATCCCGCAGCGGCATCTTGCTGGTTAATATCCAATTGCCGCGCGGATCGGCTTCTTCCTTGGATAGAATCGGCTGACCGGTGTTCAGAATGCGCTGTTCATCGTCATAGGCCATCCGCGCTAATGACTCAGGGAAGAAATCGAAATCGGTTTTACCGAGCATTTCCACAGGCTCGCGGAGACCAATGGCGCGCGCCAGCGCCATATTGCTATGAATGAACCGGCTGTCGCGATCTTTGAAATAGATGCTATCCGGCACATTCAGCATGAACGTATCGAGGATGTAGTTTTGCCGCGCCAATTCCGCCGTGCGCTCCGCGACGCGCTGATCAAGCTCCGCGTTCAGTTGCTGCAATTCGCGAATTCTGCGCTGAATTTCGTCGCGCATGTGCGCGAAACTCCCGGCTAATACGCCGAGTTCATCACGATCATGCCCCGCGACCGGCAAATCCAGATTTCCTTGCGCAATCTCCGAAGCAACCTTCGTGAGCGAAAGAATCGGCCGAATCAATTTCGCGACAAGCACTTCCACCATCAGGGCGAGCGGAAACAGCATGGCCACCCCTAACAGCGAGAGCAGCAGCATGGTTTCGCGACTCTTGCGAATCGTGTCCGCTTGCGAAATGCTGACGGACAAATATCCGACGCGCTCGCCGTTATACGACATCGCCTGCGCTAACGCATCGTAGCGTTGCCCGCGCGCATCAAGCAATTCCAGGATGTTCGTTGTTGAAAACGCCTGCGCAGTCGGCGTCATGTCAGGGAGAGAAATTTCCGTATTCTGGGCGCGCCCATCCACGTCGTAAATGGTGACATATACGCCCAATTCGCGGTTGATTAACGGAATATCCATCATCAACGGCTGTTCGAGGAGAAAATAGCCGAGATGCTCGCCTTGCCCGCCCCCTTCAGGCGCGTGTCGCAATTCGAAATGCGCCTCCACGCGCAAGCGTTCTTGCTTCTTCCGCAGCGCAAGAGGCGGCGCAGGCGCGTACTGTTCAGGGAACGCGGGCGTGACCGGCGTTTGAAGCGGCACGGCATCCGGCGCGCCAAATTCGTTAATCGTGACGCTGAGTTGCTTGCCGGTCGGCTCAATCTGCACGAACGCGCCGCCGCGCTCATAAAACATGCGAAGCCGGTCGCCATCAGCCGGGGACGCCGGATCGACATAATAAAACGCCAGTCGGTCAAGCTGGAGTTGGTCGGGCAAGCCTAACAGGCTGAAATTATCCTGCCACAAAAAATATCCCATCGAAATCGAGCTGCGCAAAAAGTAGTTATTCTGCCGATCATGAGCGAAATTTCCGTAGGTCTTGCTTAACTCCGCGAAGGTCTGCTGCAATTGCCGCTCAACACTGTCCAACGCCTTTTGCAAGCGGTCAAGATTGCCGCGCCGCGTCTGGCGGCTATTCAGCAGCGCCGCGCCGGTTGTCGCTATCGCGGTCGTCACGCAGACGATCAGCAGCGCAAAGACAACCGCTTTCGTTTTTATGCCGATTTTCATAAACACAAAAAGGGGAAAACGGGCAGTTCTTCCTTGCTCGTCCTCCCCTTTTTTTCGCCGATCATGTTATTCCGCCTGTTTGAGGCTGAATGTAGGAAGTTGATACTTGGCCGGATCAACGTTGCCTTGCTTCACGGCCTCTTGATACGCGGCGTTATAGCGTTGATCGAGATCCGCAAGCGCGGCCTTCATCTCGACGCGGCCGTCGTAAATATTTTGAAACACTTGATACCAGGGCAAGCCTTGAATCGTAATATCGGCATCCGGCGCGGACGGCAGCGCGGCAATCTCAGCTGTTTCGGCAAATGCTTTCCAGCCTTTTTTATTCGGCTGCTTCTGAGCTTGTTCGACAATCCCGCTGCGCGTGGGGATGAATTTGGATTCTTCGTACATGCGCGTTTCCCAATAATCGCTGTGGAGATATTTATACACTTCCATCACTTTGTTCAAATCTTTTTTGGCCGCATTTCTCGAAATGACATATCCTTGCGAGCCGACGCCAATATCTTTATACCGCTGCGCCGCATTTAGGACGGGAATCGGCGCGATACGCCAATCAATCTTGGCAGGGAATTGATCGTTGAACACGCCGACATCCCATGACGCGGAGATGGACATGCCGATATTTCCTTCTTGGCCGAACTTAATGCGGGCGGCATCATCGGAAATGAATAATTCTCCCGGCACAATGCTTCCGTCCGCTTTCAATTGCATGACCAATTCTATCGCGGGAGCAAACGCGCTGAAATTATAGCGCCCGTTGGCGTGGTCAAAATAATAATGGCCGATAGAGGCAATAAATGGCTTGACGCATTTCCATTCCCAGAAATACGTATATTCGCCCGTCGCCGAGCCTTTCATCGGGAAAATAATGCCAAACGTTTTGCCCGGCGCTAACGCCGCGATCTTTTTCGCGTCCTCGCGAACTTCTGCCCACGTCGTCGGCGGCTTGGGATTTCCGGCCGCGTCCACAATACCGGCTTTGACGAACAAATCGGCGTTATAGGCTAAGCGAAGCGTCGTGAAGCGCGACGAGACGGCATACGCTTTGCCGTTGATGATATGCAGGCCGGGCATTAAGAAGGGCGCGCGCGCTTGATAATCCGCGAGAAATTCCTTTCCGCCGGGCATCTCTTCCAACGGAATCAACACGTCTTTTTTGAGCAGCGCGGGAATCAGCAGCGGCCGGTGATTCAGAATATCCGGCAGCGAGCCTTCATCTAACGCCATGCTAAGAATTTGATCGTATTTGCGCTCGTGATCGACAAACTCAATCACAATCCCTTTTTCTTTGCCAATCGTCGCGTTAAAGTGGTCCACCAACTTGATCATCAAATCCTTTGCGTGACCAGTTAATTCCCAAAACGTGACCGTCGTTACCTTGTCTTCCGCAAAGGCTGGCGCGCTGAACGCGCTAATACAGATGGCAATTATCGTCGCTCCAATAGCCAAAAACCTTTTACGTCAACGAGAGACTCCGTTTTATGGCGTCTTGCTATGATGACGGCTGTTCTTGCTCGAACTCGATTTTCTGATCGAATTGGGCGATCAAATCGCGCAATTGCTGGGCAAATAAGGCCAATTGCTTCGCGTCTTGATCAACTTGGCTCGCTAAATTCGAGGAATTTTGCGCAACAATCGTGACTTCTTGAATGGCGGCGGCAATTTCTCGCGTCCCGTCTGACACTTCATTTAAGGAAATCGAGCTTTCAGTCGTCACTTGGCTTTGCTGCGAAATCGCATCCCGAATCATTTGCGAGAGTTCCGCCACGCGGTTGACATGTTCAATCACCTCATGCGTCGCGTCGGTGGTGTTGCTGCTGCTGGCTTGCATGACCGAGACTTTCTTGGTAATATCCTTCGCCAATTGCGTCGTCTGCCGCGCCAATTCTTTGATCTCGCGCGCGACCACATTGAACCCGTGTCCGATGTCGCCTGCCCGGCTTGCTTCAATGCTCGCGTTGAGCGACAGCATATTCGTCTGCTGCGCAATTTCGGTAATCACCGAGAGCAGTTCGCTGACTTCTTGCGAATGCGCGTTCAGTTCGCCCAACGCCGTTTTTGCGGAAGACGAGGTGGAGACAATTTCCAAAATCAGGCGCGCAACTTCCTCGACATGGCGGGCAATTTCACGAATATTCGCCGCGATTTCCTCCGTGGCGACGGACACGTCATGCACGCGCTGGTTGATTTGCTGGCTGTTCGCGGAAACCACCGTAATCAGATGCGACATCTGCACCGCGCCGGCCGCCATTTCCGAACTCACCTCCGTCATGTTTTTCGCGGCGTCTCCCAAATCTTTTTCAACCGCGCTAATTCGCGCTAATAAGGCGTGCAGGGCGTTCAATTCCTGCGTGCGCTGCTGAACGCTTTTATCAAGCTCCTGTTCGGCTAAACGGCGGATGTGCAATTCCTGCCGCAAATTCGCGCGCGACTGCTGAATGACGCACGTGCCGATGGTGAGCAAGATGCCGAAGAGCGCGGCCAAGCTGAGCGTCCATAATTGAAGTTCACGCACTAAAACGCTGCGCGAAAGGGAGAGCGTAAATTGCTGCGCGGACACGTTCACTGGATACGATGCGGCGAATGTCAGGTGAAACAACGTCTTTTTCAGCGTCGGTGCTTGCTCGAAAATGACCGCCGTGACGCTGGACTCCGGCGTCGTCAGCGAGACGTTTTCTAAACGAATGGTCATATTCTCGCTGAGATGAGCCATTTCAAAAAGCGACGCCGGCACAATCGTCAGCGACAGCAGGCCGTTCACGGTTTTCTGGCGTTCCTCAAGCGTTTTCGGCACATGCTTGCCTTCATACAAGGCGATAAACACATCGTACCCTTCCCGGTCGGCTAATGTTCGCAACGGGGACGGCACCGCCATGCCGCTTTTGATGGCGAGATTTATTGACGGCGCAAGCGTCTCGTCGGAAAGAACGTCATACCCTAAGAGCATCGCATCGGCGGCTTTTAGGGGTTCACGATAGAGGGCGGGAAAATAGAACAGCCGCACGGCCGCCGGGAATTTCCGCTTATCGTGGAACTCGAACACCTGAAAATCAACCGCTCCCCACAGTTCCTGCTCGTCTTCAAATGCCCGTCGATCCTTTTGCTTGAGGTGCGGATAATACGTGACCGCTTGAATAAACGGATAGCGCGTCACGAGTTCCTGCGAAAACACGCGAAATTGATCGGCATCAATCGAAAGCGAGGAGTGAAATAACGCCTGCATGCTTTTTGCCACCGCGTCGCTGACCTGAATCCGTTCGAATACCGTTTGTTTAATAAACCCGGCTTCGGATTCAAACATCCCCCGCCGCTGGGCAACGCTGGCATTCCACGCAATCCACGCCAGCACACCGGTCAGCAAAATGCCGCCGAAGAGCGTCAAGAAAAATCCTTTTCGTGCCATAAGTCCGAGGGGCAGCGGTCGCATTGCAACTGATGTCATTTCGTTGGAAACGACGTGTCTTCCCTCAGTTCACAATCGGCCGCTGCCGGTCTGGAAACACATTGCCGACATCGCACGCGATGTCGGCGATTCTTCCGTGCGAAACCGTCAGATTCACCTGCGATTATTCGACTTTTTTGCCTTTCTGCCGCAAATCCTTGGGAATGTCAATGCCGGCTTTGTTAAGCAGCGACTCATTGATGAATAAATTCCACTGACGATTCGCAATAATCGGAATGTCCATCGGGTTGGTGCCTTCCAAAATTTTGAGCGCGGTCTCGGCGGCATATTCGCCTTGTTCCCGCCCAACCTGTGTAAAGCCCAACATGACGAACGGCGTCATCCATTCATCCATCGAGAGCGTCAGCACGGACGCATGTTCCGTCAAAAAGGCTTTGGCGCGGGCGGCATCCCAGTCTTTAATAATCGAATTGTTCGAGAAAAAGATGAAATTCGTGTCGCTGAGCGTCAAAAATTTCTCCTCAAATTCCTGCATCGTGTCGGCCGTCACTAGCGTAAATTCGACGCCCAACGGCTTGAGAATGCTGGCGTAACGTTCGCATGCGGTTGTTTCGGATTCAAGATTCGGCAAAAAACACGCCCCTTTCTGCACGTTCGGCACAATGCGCTTGATTTGCTCAAATGCTTGCTTAATCGGCGCAAGTTCCGTCATGCCGGTCACGTTGGAATAGGGATACTCATATTCTTTCACCGTCCAATTGACGCCGCAGAAGACAAACGGAGTGGAACTGTCCCGAAAATAGGGTTTTACCAAATAGCGCGAGGGGTTATCATCCGACACGATAACGACATCCGGCTGCCACGATTCAATCAACGCTTTGGCTTCTAACGCCTTTTTCTGCGCGGCTTCAGGGGATGGCTCGCGCTTGGTGTCCATGTAAAAACGCTGCAACTCGCATTTATCTTTCAGCACGTCGCTAATCCCAGCATCAATCACGTCTTGCCACTGGTACCCTTCATGATACGCGGCGACATGCAGGCATTTTTTTTGAGCTATTGCCGGAGACGCCGTTAAGCCAGCCACGCACAGCAGAGAAAAGGCAACGCTTGTTCGAAATGCTCTCATGGCATACAACCCCATATCATTCCCGTTCCGCCGAACGCGAGCCGCTTCGACGAACGCGAACGCTATGCGGTTTGACCCGCTCAGCGCGGGCATAAAGACACGATAAAGATTAACGCATTCCGTTAATCCGTGAATAAGACGCAACACGCCTGCTTATAGCAGACATGATAAACTTGCTGCATATTTCAAAATTGTCAAGATACAAAATACTGTGGGACAGATATTCTTGTCTGTCTCGTGAACAAGCAGGAATGCTTGTTTCGCCATCAAACAAATTGGGCCATGGAAAAAGCGAGTACTCGAAGCCACTACGCCGCGGGCGGATAGCCGATTTTTTGCAGCGCGGCGATGATGTCGCTCCAATTCGTTTCCGCGCCGTCCCAATCAATTTTCGCGGATGTCGTCGGCACGTCCACGGCCGCCGTCACGCCGTTCAGCGCATTCAGCGCCTTTTCAATCCGCGTTTTGCAATGTCCGCAACTGATATTCGGAATGTGTACGGTTTTCGTTTCCATAATGATAAGAAACCGCGCGCCCGTCAGACAGGTTCGTCATATCTGACAGGCCGGGTTATGAGGGTTATTCAAACAAGCCCGGCACGGACAAATAGCGTTCGCCGGTATCGTAGCAAAAAGTCAAAATTCGGCTGCCGTCGGGCAGGTCTGGCAATTTCTTATTGATGGCCGCCAGCGACGCGCCGGTCGAAATGCCTGCAAAAATGCCTTCTTCTTTGGCGCAGCGCGCGGCGAATTGATAAGCGTCTTCGCCCGAAACCTGAATCACGCCGGTCAGAATCGCTTTATTCAGCACGAGCGGCAGAAAATTCGCGCCGATGCCCTGAATCGGGTGCGATCCGGGCGCTCCGCCGCTTAAAACCGGCGAGGCTTCCGGCTCGACGGCAAACACCTGCAAGGCCGGAAATTTTTCCTGTAGCACTTCGGCGCAGCCGGTGAGATGCCCGCCCGTGCCGACGCCGCTCACAAGATAATCCAGCCCATCCGGGAAATCGCGCAAGATTTCCTGCGCCGTCGTGCGGCGGTGAATCTCCGGGTTGGCCGGATTTTCAAACTGATTCGCCATCCATGAATTCGGGTGCAGTGTTTGCAATTCCTGCGCGCGCTCAATCGCGCCGCGCATCCCTTTTTCTTTCGGCGTTAATTCTAATTGCGCCCCAAGTGCCTTGAGGCAGCGGCGGCGTTCCACCGACATCGAATCCGGCATCGTCAAAATTAATTTATAGCCTTTGACGGCGGCGACCAGCGCCAGCCCGATGCCCGTGTTCCCGGAGGTTGGCTCGATAATCAGCGTCTCTTTGTTCAGCAGGCCGCGCTGCTCCGCGTCTTCGATCATCGCCAAGGCGATCCGGTCTTTGATGCTTCCGCCCGGATTCGCCCGCTCCATCTTCATCCAGACTTCGACGCGAGGCGGAAACAGCCGATTAATGCGCACATGCGGCGTGTTGCCGATCATTTCCAAAACATGCTGCGCTTTCATAAATGTTTGTCCTTTTCGGTGGCCTGACAGGTTTTCAAAACCTATCAGGTCTGCGATTACATAGCTAATGCTACGCATTTTTAACGCCGAAGGCGTGACATGATGTGGTCGGCGGAAAATATGCCACGCCTTCGGCGTTCGATGTGCATGACAACCTCGTGTTTTCTAC
>CAZCGG010000075.1:0-6267 GCA_964498135.1 uncultured Candidatus Moduliflexus sp. | reverse complement strand
GAAAATATGCCACGCCTTCGGCGTTCGATGTGCATGACAACCTCGTGTTTTCTACAATCATTACACCCCTTCGGGGTTGAAAAACCGCCGGATGCGTAACGCGAGTTACCAAGATAAATGTTCCCTATTCTTCGGCGGTTGCGCCGGATTTCGCTTCTTGCGGCTGCTCGTCCGTGCTGTCTGGTTCTGACAGCAAGCCCTCAAGCAGCTTGCCCGCGTCTTCGCCGTCCCATGGGCGAGGGCCGACGGCCATGCCGCGCATTTTTCCGGCTTTATCAATCAGATACGTCGTCGGGATGCCGCGCACCGAATATTGCGCGCCGACATCGCTTGACGGATTGTGCAGATTCGGGAACATCTGCTTCGTATCTTCCACGAATTTTTTCACCGGGTCAATCGCGCCTTTGTCTATGGAGATGGCCACGACGACCAAGCCCTTGTCTTTATATTTTTCATACACCGCTTGCAGCGCAGGCCGTTCCGCGCGGCAATACGGACACCACGTTGCCCAGAAATTCAGCAAAACCACCTTGCCTTTGAAATCCGCGAGTGTTTGCTCTCCTCCCACTGTCGAAGCTAACGAGAATGCCGGGGCGTCTTCGGGGGCCTCGAATTTCTGAATTTCCAACGTTTGAAAGAGAGCGTCTGCGGCGTCTTCCGCAAAGGCGGAACGGGCTGTCCAGCATGGCGCGGACGCGGCCATGAGCAGCAAGAGCAGAACGCCGATTCTTCGGCGCGCATGTCGCATATCCATAATTATTCTCCGATACATGTAAGGGGTGAAACTGCCAATGGTGTATTCGACTGAGAAGTTTAAATATGGCGCGAAGCGAAGATGTCAAGGCGTTTGTGAAGAAAAGCTTGCCAAATTCTTGCGCAAAAGAGAATTTTTTTCTTGACGATTGACGAAAACTGTGGCATGGTTTTTTGGCAAGGCGGGGAAAATGCTGTTTTTCCCTGCAAACGCAATTAGTTAAGAACGACTTTTCGCTGAAAAGGAGGGCAGCCCCATGCCATCATCCGATATTGCCCAACAAAGCCTGCTTGGAAATCTGCTCGCGTTGCCGCTGCGCGCGTTATGTTGGCTCGGCCATGCCATTGTGTTTGTCGTGCTACTGCCGTTTCGCCTTGTGAAATGGCTGTTTCATCTTACGAAAAAAGTGGTAAAAACGTTGCTGTATTTTTTGCTGCCAGATTTATACGTGGACAACGTGCTGCTCTCCCTCCGAACATTGCGGGCAATGTTTACGATCCTGCTGCTTGGGGCGAGTGGATGTTTGGCGTTTTTGTTCATCGCCCATCTTGTCGCGGTGTCCGGCGCGGCGAAAATTTTCCCCAATGTTGATCTCGTGCCGTCGCTGTTGCTTGTCATAAAAGCGGCGGGCATCACGGGCGCGATTTTTCTTGCGTTAGCCATCGCAGGTTTTGCGGCCTCATCGCTGCTCGCCGTGTTTGGAATCACGTTCTATTCCATCGCGCACAGCATCGTTGAATGGGGGGACGAGGCGACGGAATCCCGCACGGTGCTGTTCGCCACGTTCGTTGTTTCCGTGATTTTGTTTGCGCTCGTGTATCTGTTGTTAGCCGAAAAAATACCGTTTTAAGCGAACGCATGAGGGAAGAAACATGATTAAATCGAAAAATTTTTCACTTATTGCGAGAACATTGCTCGTCCTGTGCATTTTTGCCTGCGTCGGCGCGACAACGGGCTTGATTGTTCAATGCGTCCCCAAAATTCTGCCATCCGCATGCGCCTCGCCAAGCGAGCAACCTGAAACGGATGCCGAAACGCTTCGCGGGCAACAAATTTTGGAAGAACATCAAGCCAATCAGTGAACTCGCCGGATGCGAGCAAAGGGGGACTTTATGGCGTTTTTCAAGGATACGTTATGGATACTCGGTGAGGGCGTGATTTGCGCCGGATTGATTGCGTTGGTCTCTTTGCATCCGGGCGTCCCCTGTTGCGAAGGTGTCTCGCCAACGACGACGACGACCATGAAGACGGGAAGAGCCCTTTCAACGCCGACCCCGCGTCCAGCAGCGTCCCGTGAAATTGCTCGCCCGCCGATCTTGCTGCCGCAGGCGCAGCCGTGGAGCGGGTTCGTGCGCGAAGAATATTGGGGATATTCGCGGGTCTATCCGCAGCAGAATTACGAATGGGTGCAAGTCCCGTGAGGATATGATTCAAATTTTTCATAGGGAGAACAGACACGCTTATGGCCTCAGTTCAACGTTTAATGCTCTATTTGACGCCGATTTGGTTGCTGGACATCATGTGCCGCCTCTGTCCGAAAACGGTAATCGCGCTGCTCTGTCACTGGGTGAACGAGAAAAATCCAGACCTTGAAGATCGCATGTTGGCCGAACGCCTCATCAATCCGGTGCAGGTCGCCAAGAAGATGTCGCAGCTTTCGATAATCAGCATTCTTCATCTGCTGAAACAGGATGAAAGCCTCTGGAAAATGTATCTTCCGGGCTTCGGACGAGAAAAAGACGGCAGTTTGAGCCGAGGGAAAGTCATTCCGATGAAAACGCTGCCCTATCTTCTTTTGGAGTTGATGTTTGATCTCGGCGGACAGCAGGGCAAAGAGAAAGTCAAAGAGATTGTTGCGAAAACTCGTGTCACGCTTGGCGGAATGAAACAGGGTGACATTCTGGAAAATTTCAAAACCGATGTCGTATTAGATCTGTTCGATATGCTGCCAGCGATGGAAGTGCGCATGCGCTTGCAATTCAGTAAAGATGAAGCCGTCGCGCTTTGGCTGAGTCATTGGGATTTACGCATGAAGGAAATTGGACGGCCGCCGCGTTCCAATTTTTGGATCGCTCAACTCCCCGGAGAACGCGCCTATAGAATCGAAAAAATGGTGAAAGATTTAGAATTTAGAAGCCTGTATAATCTCATCGGCAAAAAGCCAGATCCAGATTAAGGGAGATGAATGTGATGAGCGATGACCGACAGCCTCTTTATACAGAAGACGATATTAGCCGATTTTTAAAGAATGGCGCATTATTGGATAACGCTGCTTTGCAAGGCGGAGCATTTCGAAAGATCAACCTGAATCGAGAATATTTATGCGGCGCGGATTTACGAAATGCCGATCTTCGAGCCGCAAATTTGTATTGCGCGAATCTGACCGGGGCAGATTTGTGCGGCGCAAAATTAGAAGGCGCAAACCTTGGGCGGGCTGTGTTGAGTGACGCAAAGATGGATAATGCGAACTTCGACCGCGCGATCTTAGATCATTCCGTCATGAAAAATGCCTCGTTAAAAAATGCCTCGTTTTGTCATGCCTATTTACGCCGCGTTGACATTCAGAATGCTGATTTTACAGGGGCTAATCTCTATGAAGCGCATTTGGAAGGGGCAGAAAACGCGAGAACCGCTAAATTTGCCAAAGCGAATTTACTTGATGCGCGAGTGCGCTACACCGGATTGGATATGGGCCAATTGAAAAACGTCGGCGCGAAAGTCGGCAGCAAATATGCTGAACGCGGCTGGACGACGAATGTGTTTAACTTTTTCAAAACGTCTTGGACGGAATTTTTGCCGCATATCTCGCTGCTGACGCCGTTTATGTTGATCTGGCGCGCCATCACATGGATTGCGCACATTCTTTTTTCTCCGGTGCGCTTATTGATTGGCCTGATAAGCAAGCCGAAATCCGCCAAATAAACGCTATCTCGGCGCAAGCGAAGCATGCCTGCGCCCGTTTTTTTAATGTCTTGCGTCAAATGGCATCTGGGGCGAACAGGCGTCTCGCCCCGCCCTTTCCCATCGTTATTCAGACGATTCCTCCGGAGAACACGAACCCATGTTGCAGCCAATCAGTCGAAATGGCATGATGATCGAAAAACTCTTTCTCGTCGAAGGGGATTTAGTCGCCAATTACAACCGGGCGCTGGAGATAGTCATCGGCAAACGGACGCAGTTGACCTCGTTTCACATAGACAAGCGCGGCGAATCGCCGGAATTGGAAAAGGAATTCGGCGACAATTTCCTGCAAGCCGGGCCGTCGCACCGCTATTGCGTGATTGTATCGCCGGAACAGGGCGAGGCTGACCTGATTCACAAAGAATTTTCGTTCGATGACGAGATGCTGAACGCGCTGTATAAAAATTATCTGCCCGGCATCAGTTTAGCGACCCGCGTTGACGGGCTGTACGGCGAATTTGACGACGGCGTGAACGCCTTTGAAACGTTTGAAGATTTGCTTTCCGTCAAGCGGATTCGGCTTGAAATGCACACGCCTTCCAATTTTCTGACAACGGCGAGGACATTGTTGCAGCATGTCGAGCAGTTGCGGCGGCGGCCGGATCTGCTGCTCGAAAATAACAGCGAATTGCCGCGCAGCATTCTCAAGCTCGTCGGCGAAGTCGGCGACGTGCGCGGCTATGATCTGCGCCCGATTCAGGTGACGAAAGAGCTTGAAACCTTTTACTCGCGGTTGTTCGGCGGCATTGCCGTGTTCAGAAACGTAGAGAGCCGCAGCCCGCTGCCGGTGACGCGGCCGGATCTCGAGCATTTCATTTATGATCTGTCCGGCGATCCGCTTGCCGCGCCGCAGCCGGAATTGACCATGTTGCCGGAGCAGATGGGCGAAATGAAAACAACGCCGTCCAAAACGGTCGTGCTGTACCGGGAAAAAGAGTATCATCCCGAAGACGGGCCGTCCGTGCAGTTTATCGCGTTTCAGGAGAAACTCCGCGTCATCCAGTTTTTGCGGCAATATTGGTACGCCGATTTTTCGCGCGAGCTGTTAGAACCAGCCCTGACGCGCATTGAAGATGAAACGCTGCTGAGCAAAGGGCATGATGTCACGCAAATGGATCGCCAGCAACGCGCCAAAGCCTTGCACCAGTATCAGGAGACGATGCTGCCGCAGTGGTCGGAGTTGAACGCCGTGAAGCGCAATATCACGAAAGGCCATGCGTTCGACGACGCGGCATCGGCCTGTTCGCCGGACGTGCAAGCCATGCTGCTGACTTCGACGACGAACGACGCCGGCATGACAGATGTGGTCGAATATGCCATCACCCGGCTCGATGAAACTCGCTACGAAAAAATGTTTCTCTATAACCGTCGCCATCTTGAGCGGCAATATCCGTTGTGCGACACCAATAAGCAGAAATACATTCTGGACGCGCTCACCCGGATGAACGCGTCCTGAAAGGAGTCGTTATGGCGATAGAATTGATGCTTACCGATGCGGTCGCGCACGCCGGGGCGGGTGTTGCGCTCGCGTTGCTCGATTATCTTTCATCGAAACTGGCGAATCCGAAAGATGCCCGAATGGTGCGGAAACGCCAATGCCTCCAATCCATTGACGCGCTGCTGGATGCGGAAGATCCGACTCCGCCCGATTCGCAGGGTGAGGCGGAGCGCCGCGTTCTGCCAAAAGATTCGGTTGAATACGCCGGGCATATCGCCAACGTGCAGGCGTTTCTCTGCTCGTCCGGCCTCGCGCGTTTGCAAGTTCCGCTTTGGCAGCGCATCAAAAACGGCGCGCGCAGCGTGATTGCGGACGAAAAGATCAACGGCCTGTCCATGATGCAGAAACTTTTCGTGGCAATCGGCGCGGAAGTCCTCTACGAAGTCGTGTTCGGCTTTTACCACGCGACGCAGATTCTCAAGCAAAGTCCGGCGGCGGCGATTGCCGCCAATCTCTACCAAATTCCGGCGTTTTGGTTCGGCCTATGGGCGGGCGGCGTCCTGAAAACGCTGATCAACCTGCTCGTCACGCCTTACGAAGAAAAACAAGCGGATCGCATGATTCGCAAACTCCTCGACGAAACGAACATCGTGAACGTCATCGTCAATTATCGCACCCCTGAAACGCTGAAAACCGGCTTAGCGGAGCGCGGGCTGGATGTGTCCGCCGCGCAGTTGACACGCATGGGACAGGGCGCGTTCCGGCAATTGCGGCAGTTCGCGGAAACGGCGAAGCAGGCGACCGACGACGTGCTGCATTATCCCCAAAAACAGGCCGAAAAAGAGCAGCAAGCGCAGGAAGAGCGCCGCAAACGCTTCGATGATTTGACGAAAGGGCGGTAATGCGTGGATTGTTGTGGATTGTTGAGGAAATAGGTACAAACCACAGAGGCGCGGAGAACACGGAGAAAATATTCTTTTTCTCCGCGTTCTCCGCGCCTCTGTGGTTTATACAAAAAAAACCGTCCGAGAAATTATTGGACGATGCCGAATCGTTTTTGCGTCAGCGCGAGCGTCAGCGCGATAAACCCAAGCGAGATGACCGCGCCGTAGTA
>CAZCGG010000074.1:17284-18545 GCA_964498135.1 uncultured Candidatus Moduliflexus sp. | reverse complement strand
TCGCGGCAAGGCGGCGCCGGTTTCCGCCGCGCGAACAGCAGTCCGCCGACTAGTGCGCCGACGCTGTTCGCCGCGACATCGGACAGCGACGGAATGCGTTTCGGCACGAGATGTTGCAGCCATTCGATGCCGCCGCTCGCAACGGCGGACATGATGACGGTCATGACAATGTGAAGGCGAAAATGATGCGGAAACATGGCGCGAAAGGCAAGAAAAATTATCATACCGACCGGCAGAAACAGCAAGATATTCGTCACGATGTCGCCGACAATCAGCAGTTTCCCAAACGTGACCGGATTATGATGCCGCAGCGGATACATCAGCAGGTTTTGCGCCGGCCCCGCCGGAACAAGCAGCCGCACCCATTCTTGCAGCGACCGCCCCTGCGTGAAAAGCAGCCCCGAAATCATCAGCGCGAGATACAGCGCGGCCAACAGCCAGTAACGGTATTTCATGAACAATCTCCCCTATCGAGTTGATGAACGGTGGGAATGTTCATAAAGACATATCCGAAACCGCCGGAAAGGTCAAGCATTTTATCGCAAGAAATGTTCTTCTGCGATTTTTGAGACATTCAATCTTTTGCAAGGAATTTGCGGCGGCGGCGTTAATATAGAAAAAATTCTTGACAACGGCAAAACGCTGAAATTTTCTACGTGTGACGTTTCAGTTTCCCATTTTACATTCACCTTGACAAGGAGGAACAAGTTCATGAGCACCACCGTATTGATTGTCTTGGGGTTGTTGATTTACGGCGTGATGTATTTCGTGTACGGCAAAAAGCTGCAAACGCATTTGATTCAAGCGGATCCGAACGCAGACCCGCCATCCAAGCGTCTGCGCGACGATGTAGATTTCGTGCCGACAAATAAATGGGTGTTGTTCGGGCATCATTTCGCCTCGATTGCCGGGGCCGGCCCGATTGTCGGCCCGGCCATTGCGATGGCGTGGGGCTGGATTCCGGCCTTGCTTTGGATTTGGGTCGGCAACGTCTTCATCGGCGCGGTGCATGATTATTTGTCGCTGATGGCCTCCGTCCGGCATGACGGCAAATCCATTCAGTGGGTGGCGGGCCGCATGATGAAACCCCGCACCGGCACGGTGTTTCAATGGTTTGTGTTGTTCGTCCTCGTGCTGATTGTCGCCGCCTTCGGCGCGATTTTAGGCAACATGTTCAACGCGGATCCTCGCATTCCTTCCTCAAACATCTTTACGCTGATTGCCGCCATGATTTTGGGGCAGATTCTCTACAAAACCAAAA
>CAZCGG010000074.1:10693-17184 GCA_964498135.1 uncultured Candidatus Moduliflexus sp. | reverse complement strand
ATCTTTACGCTGATTGCCGCCATGATTTTGGGGCAGATTCTCTACAAAACCAAAATCAATTTCAACGTCGCCACCGTGATTGGCATTGCCTTGTTGGCGGCCGCGCTGTCGCTCGGCTCGCTCTTTCCGATCACGCTCAGCGCGGATCCGACGATGAATTATAAACTCTGGATTTTGGCGATGGGCGTCTATATTATCGCGGCGTCCGCGATGCCGGTCTGGATGATGCTGCAACCGCGCGACTATCTGAACTCCTTCCTGCTCGTCGCGGGCATCATTATTGGCGGCGCGGCCTTTTTGGTCGGCTTCACGCCCTTGCAAATGCCCGCGTACACAACGTGGAGCGCCATCGTCATTTCCGGCAAGCCGTCGCCGTTCTGGCCGTTGGTGCCGTTGATTATCGCCTGCGGCTCGCTTTCCGGCTTTCATGCGCTCGTCGGCTCAGGCACAAGCTCGAAGCAGCTTGACAACGAAACGAACGGCTTACTTGTCGGTTACGGCACGATGTTCACCGAAGGCTTTCTGTCAACCATCGTTGTCTGCGCGGTCGGCGGATTCGGCTTTGCCATCCTCGGCGAAGAAGCCTCGAAAGCGTTGCAGGCGGACACGATGGCGTTTGCGAACGGCTACGTTGCGGCCATCAACAAGGTTGGCGGCCCGGCGGGCTTATTCTCCAAAGCCTACGGACACGGCGTCAACGCGATTCTCGGCCTGCCCAAAGGCGCGATGACCTTATTGGCGGGCATGTGGGTGTCGGCCTTCGCCATGACGACGCTCGACACGACAAACCGGTTGGCGCGCTATACATTGACAGAATTAGCCGAACCGATGCGGGAAAAATCACAAACGGCCTACGCCATTCTGAGCAATCGCTGGGTCGCCTCGGTTATTCCGGCGTTTCTCGGCTTGTGGCTCGCGTGGACGGGGCAATGGAATCTGCTCTGGCCGGCGTTCAGCGGCGCGAATCAGATGTTGGCCTCGATTGCCATGATGACGGCGGCGATCTGGGTGTGCCGCTATCTGCGCTGTTCTAAAGCGTATCAGTTGACCATTACGATTCCGGCGTTGTTCCTGTGGGTCACGGTGTCGCTGGCGCTGTTGTGGTACATGTTTTACGCCGTGCCGACCTTCGCGGGCTTCAAAGCCTTCGTTATCGGCGGAATGACGGCGGTGATGCTCGCGCTGAACGTCATGCTGTTAGTGGATTATTTTGGCGCGCAAAAAGCCTCGATTCCCAATGGAGCGCGGCAGCGGGCATAACGTTCGGCATGCCTGCTAAAATTGACGGTAGCCCCGCGTTCCGTCGCGGCATGACGCAGTAACCCGCGACGGAGCGCGGGGCTACCGTTTTCAATACCATGAACATTTTTCACGAGATTCTTCAATTTGCGAAGGAATTCTTTCCCGGAATCATGCAGGCGTTCCGGCAGACCGCCACCGACCGCCTGCAAATCGAATTGCGGGAATTGGAGCAGGTCTTCGGCCTGCTCATTCTCGGCTCGTTTATCGGCATTCCCAGCCCGCCGACCGGCATCAGCCTGCGCCTGCTGCCGCACATGTTTCACGAACTCGCCCTCATGCATCGCCGCGCCCGCGATCTGGATGACATTTTCGGCGAAATGGCCGGATTGATGGATATTTAGCCATGAAACAGGCGCAGATTATCCTTTTCATCGGCAAAGGCGGCGTCGGCAAAACGACCTGTTCCGTGACGACCGCGCTGCATCTCGCGGACATGGGAAGCAAGGTGCTGCTGGTTTCGCTCGATCCGGCGCATAACGCAGGCGACGCGCTCGATATTCCGCTTTCGGCCTCAAAGAAGGCGATTACGCCGACGCTCGACGCGCTGGAAATTGATTTAGAGCATCTCATCAAACGCTATTTGGAGCAAACCGCCGCGACCATGCGGCACACCTACCGGCATTTGACCGTCTTCAATCTGGAGAAGATGTTCGATGTCATCCGCTATTCGCCCGGAATCGAGGAGCATGCGACGCTCGAAGCCGTCAAAGAAATTCTGTTTCAGGATGCCGCGCAATACGACGCCATTATTTTCGATACCGCGCCGACTGGCTTGACGCTGCGCGTGTTGGCGCTGCCGTCCGTGTCGCTGCTCTGGGTGGAAAAACTTTCCGGCATCCGCAAGCGGATTTTGGGGCTGCGCTCCTCAATCGCGCATATTCACGGCGAGCGTTTTCTGCGCATGGACGGGCAGGACGAGCCGCTTGCGTCCGCCGAAAACGACGACGCGGCAATGCGGGAATTGCGGCAATATCATCAAGACATGCAGCGCGTTCGCAGCCTGCTGACGAACCCGAACCTCACGAGCGTCGCCGCCGTGTTGAATCCCGAAGACATGCCGCTCTTCGAGACGATCCGCGCCGCCGACACGCTGAACAAATTTCAGATTCCCTTGAAAATCGTCTTGATGAACAAATGTTTGCAATTTGACCACGCGCCGCAAGAATTCGAGCAAAAGCTCCGCAAGCAGCAGGAAATTTTGGCAAAAATCCGGCAGGCATTCCCGCAACAGCAGCATCTTGAACTCCCGATGCAGGCGGAAAATCCGCGCGGCTTGGAACTGCTGCGCCGTTTCAGCCGCCGCCCGGCGGAATTTTTTCATGCGTTAATACATGGGAAATAACCACGAGAAAAGACTTCAAAAGTCTTAAAGACTTTTGAAGTCTTGCCCTTTCATGTGACATCTGAGGTTTATTAGACCTCTCGCATAAGTCGTTTTTGACCCGTCATTCCGTTCGCCCTGAGCCTGTCGAAGGGCTGATGAACAACGCCCTTCGACAGGCTCAGGGCGAACGGAATGGACTTTTGCAAGAGGTCTATTGAAATATGGAATTATTCGGCTGGTCATTCAGTGAGCAAACGCTGTTTTTTCTGTTCATTCTCGGCATTGCGATTTTAATGCTCGTCTTTTCCCGCAACCGCAAATACAATATTCAAACCATCGCGGCGATTGGCAAAGAGCTTGAATCCGCGCTGCGCCCCAATGATCAAACGTACACATGGTTAGGCGGCAGCGTCGGCTTCAAGGCGGAATATCAAACGCCGAAGCCGTTGCGCAAAGCCGAGGCGACCGTGACCATGCTGTCGCGCCAAAGCCTGCTTTTTTACCCGATCTCCAAAATCATGTTCGGCCATGACCGCCTGTTCGTCGTGCTGTATCCGATAGAAAAATTCCGGCGCGAGGCGCATCTGCTTGAACGCCGTTATTACACATTCCGCCTCAGAACGCTGGACAACGAGGCGTCGCTGCTTCACGAAACGGTGATCTTGCGCGGCAAAACATTCGATCTGTTTTCCTCCGATAAGGCCGGAATCGAAAAGCTTTCCGCCTGGCTGAACGCCCTTCCTGAGCCAACGTTGGTGAAGCATGTCGCGTTCACGCCGGAAAACGGGAGCGTGTACCTGTACATGACGCCGCAGCTGACGGCAATTGCCCCGACAATCACGTCACTTGCCACGCTGACAGGCAAAAAATAGCGCGAACGTTTTCTACGAAGATTTTATTGACAAGATTCGTCAACCTTTCTACATCGCCTTATAAATAGGCGCATTCCTCTTTATTCACTTTTGTTGCGCAACGTTTTAGAATTCCCCTCTTGGGAGGGGTAAGGGGTGGGTGGCGGCATTCCTGACATTTTCGCATCACCCACCCCCAGCCCCTCCCAAGAGGGGAGTTCGCGGTCATCGGATCATTTTTGCTGCGTAACGTGAGTTATTCATACAACCTCGAACGTTTCGCCGCGTCTCGCTTGCCCACGCGCAGCCGAGACGCCTGCGGAGCATGAAACAGGCACTTATGGCACAGTCCGAATTGATGGAAAAGATCGTTTCCTTATGCAAGCGGCGCGGATTCGTTTTTCAAAGCAGCGAAATTTACGGCGGCCTGAACAGTTGTTGGGATTACGGCCCGCTCGGCGTGGAATTGAAGCGCAACGTCAAAGAGGCGTGGTGGCGCTCGGTCACGCATGAGCGTGATAATGTGTACGGCTTAGACGCCAGCATTTTGATGCATCCTGAAGTTTGGCGGGCGTCCGGCCATATCGAAGGCTTTTCCGACCCGCTCGTGGATTGCAAAAAATGCAAGCGCCGTTTCCGGCAGGATCATTTGGAAGACACCTCAAAATGCCCGGAATGCGGCGGCGAACTGACTGAATCGCGGCAATTTAATTTGATGTTCAAAACGTTCATGGGGCCGATTGAAGACACCGCCTCTGTCGTGTACATGCGCCCGGAGACGGCGCAGGGGATTTTCGTCAATTTCCTGAACGTCGTCAATACCGCCCGCGCCAAGCTGCCGTTCGGCATCGCGCAGATCGGCAAGGCGTTCCGCAACGAAATCACGCCCGGCAATTTCACGTTCCGCACCCGCGAATTCGAACAGATGGAAATCGAATTTTTCGTCAAACCCGGCACGGACGACGACTGGCTGCAATATTGGAAACAGGAGCGGTTCAACTGGTATCTGCGCTACGGCATGACGAAAGAGCGCCTGCGCTTGCGTCAGCACGATAAAGACGAACTCGCGCACTACGCCAAAGACTGCTATGACGTTGAGTATCAATTCCCCTTCGGCTGGTCGGAATTGGAAGGGATTGCGAACCGGAAGGATTTCGATTTGACGCAGCACCAAACGTTCAGCAAGAAGAACCTGACCTATTTCGACGAAGAAGCTAAAAGCCGCTACATTCCCTACGTGATTGAGCCGTCCGCCGGGGCGGATCGCTCCACCCTGGCCTTTTTGGTGGATTCGTATGTCGAAGAAGCCGAGCGCGTCGTGCTGCGCCTGCATCCAAAACTCGCGCCGGTCAAAGCGGCGATTTTCCCGCTCATGCGCAAAGACGGGCATCCTGAAAAGGCGCGGGAAATCGAAAAAATGCTGCGCCCGCATTTCAAAATCGAATACGACGAAACCGCGTCAATCGGCAAACGCTATCGCCGTCAGGACGAAATCGGCACGCCGTATTGCATTACAGTGGATCAGGAAACGCTGGAAAACGACACCGTGACCTTGCGGGAGCGCGATTCGATGGCGCAGACTCGCGTGCCGATGGCCGGATTGCTGCCTCTGCTTATCGAACGCCTGAATGCGGCGTAATGTTGACGCAAATGTTTTCAAGAAACGAAGTTTCTTCAAGAGACTTCGTTTCTTGCCAATAGGCGGCTTTTTTGAAAAAATAAAAAATTGAGGATTTAAAAAATTCTTATTGACAAAACGGGAACTTTTTTATAAGATACAGTAAACTGATTGATGCGGCCTATTGTCCAATAGCCGTTTAATGGCGATGGATTATTTATAGATATTACGCAGAAGAGGCGAAAAAATGGGTATGTGGAATATATTACGGTGGTTTTCAAAGGATTTAGCGATTGATCTTGGCACGGCGAACACTCTGGTCTATTTGCGCGGCAAAGGGATTGTGATGAATGAGCCGTCGGTGGTGGCGACGGATACGCGGACGGGGAAAATTGTCGCGATTGGGCATGAAGCAAAAGCGATGTTAGGCATGACGCCGGATCAAATTATGGCGGTGCGCCCGCTGAAAGATGGCGTAATTGCGGATTTTAGAATGACCGAAGCGTTGTTGCGGCATTTTATCAAAAAAGTTTGCAACAATTTCATGGTTCGCCCGCGCGTCGTCGTGGCCGTGCCGTTCGGCATTACCGAAGTCGAGAAAAAAGCGGTCAGAGATTCCGTGATTCAGGCCGGAGCGAGCGATGTCACGCTGATTTTAGAGCCGATGGCATCGGCGATTGGCGCGGGGCTGCCGATTCAAGAGCCGTCCGGCAATATGATTGTGGACATCGGCGGCGGCACGACGGAAGTGGCTGTTATTTCATTAGCCGGAATCGTGTACAGCCGTTCCATCCGCATTGCGGGCGACGAGATGGATGAAGCCATCATTCAATATATTAAGCGGAAATATAATCTGTTGATCGGCGTCAAGACGGCGGAAATCATCAAAAAGACGCTCGGCTCGGCGTATCCGCTCGATTCCGAAAAAGTGGTGGAAGTGCGCGGACGCGATTTAGCGGGCGGCGTGCCGAATGTTATGAAGATTTCCAGCGAGGAAGTGCGGGACGCGCTGGCGGAAACGGTCTTTGCGATTGTTGAGGCGATTCGCGTCACGCTGGAACGCACTCCGCCGGAATTATCCGCCGATATTATTGATCGCGGCATTATTTTGACCGGCGGCGGCTCGCTGCTGAAAAATCTCGATTACAAAATTAAAGAAGAGACCGGCTTGCCGGTCGCGCTGGCAGATGACCCGTTGACGACCGTAGCGATGGGCACCGGCAAGGCGATGATGGACAGCGACCTGCTGCAAAAGCTCGCCATTTCATAGATGGATTGACTGAAAAAGTTATAGACATCGCTGTCAGACGCCTTGGAGGTGTCTGACAGCTTTCAGGAGAGCTTACTCCGATAAGGAACTTGAGGAGGAAACACCGATTTTATTGAAGATTTTTTG
>CAZCGG010000074.1:0-10593 GCA_964498135.1 uncultured Candidatus Moduliflexus sp. | reverse complement strand
CTTACTCCGATAAGGAACTTGAGGAGGAAACACCGATTTTATTGAAGATTTTTTGCTTGACCTGCAAATCGAACATTTTCCATTTCAATTCTTCATATTCATTTCCGTAAGCCCCGGCGAGAAAGCCGACCGGAATGGCAAACCCGCCCGCTTCTTGCTTGCCGCCGCCGAAATAATCCCCGTTTTCGCTTTTGCCGAACGCCTCTTTGACGAACGTGTCCGCGTCAATCGTCAGTTTCGATGTCCGAAATGACCCGCTCAGCAGTTCTTCCTGATTATCGTTCACGATAATGCCATAGACGATGACGGTATGCACGTTTTCTTCCGTCAGCAGAAAATCGGCGGCCTGCGAAATCGCGTCCCGCTCTTCCTGCCGCAGATAGCCGATGCCGGAAATGCTGTAACTGTCTTTAATTACGCGGTTGGCAAGGGCTTTTTCGATGACATCCATCACTTTTTTCGTGCGGGCTTGCGTGACAATTTCGCTCAAAAGATTCGGATTGTAATAGTTGCTTAAATAGGCGGCCGCCAGCAGATCATGCTCATTCGCCCTGATAAAATCGTTGGTGTCGCTGCGAATGCCATGCATCAGCGCGGTGGCGCAGCGCACGTGAAACGAATCGGTTTTATCCAATTCAACCATTCCTTGCTGCAAATAGCTCGTGTAAATACTGGCGGTTGCGCCAATCTTCCGAATATCGTGAAATTCCGGCGTCAGGCCGCCGGAGCGTTCATGATGGTCAACCACGATAATCGGCTTGATGCCGTGCGCCTCAAGCTTTTTGGTCAGCGCCGTCGTTTTCCCCTGATTATCAATAAACACGCTGCCCTGATACCGCGAAAAATCCACGTTATTTTCATTATACCGGATCAGCTCGATATTCAGCAGTTTTACTAACGCGATATTTTGCTGATGGCTGATGCGCCCGGCATACACGATGTCAACGTCTATGCCGTAATTGAGGCAAATCAGGCGATGCGCCACCGCCGAGGCGATGGCGTCCGGGTCAGGATAATCCTGAATCGCCACGATATGCGTTTCCCCTTTATGCGCTTCTAACGTTTCGCGGAATTTTTCAATCTTTTGGCTGCCATGAAGCGCCGCCGTGTTGAGCTTCACGATTTCTTTCACGTCTGTCTCTGGCATACATTTTCCTTTTATGCGCGACGACGCCTGAACTATCTTGCGATGAGACACTCGGTTTTTTGAAAAAACCGAGTGTCTTTTCAGGCGTCCATGAGCATTCAGGCGTTCAATCGCGGACTTCCGAACGGTCACGCTGAACAGGATTCGACGACCTGATACACTTTTTCAAACGCTTCGGCAAGCTTTTCAGGATGCTTTCCGCCTGCCTGCGCCATGTCTGGCCGACCGCCGCCGCTGCCGCCGATGATTCCGGCGACGGCTTTGATAATATTTCCCGCATGATACCTGCCGGTCAGGTCTTTCGTCACCGTCGCAATCAAAGACACCCGCCCGTCCGCCTCTTCAACGGCTAAAGCCACGATGCCCGATTGCAATTTTTGTTTCAACACGTCCGCGAAATTGCGCAGCCCTTTCGCGTCAAGTTCCTGCACGCGCGCCGCGATGACCTTCACGCCGCGAATCTCCCGCGCCTGCTGAATAAGCGCGTCGGTTTGCATCGTCGCCAATTTCATTTTCAGCCGCTCGATTTCGCGTTCCTGTTCTTTCGAGGCGGCGAGCAGTTTTTCAATCCTCGGAACGACCTCTTCGGCTGGCGATTTCAGCGCGAGCGCGGCATGATGAACTTGCTGTTCCGCCTGTTGCGCGTGCGCCAGCGCCGCGTCGCCGGTCAACGCCTCGATGCGCCGAACGCCCGCCGCGACGCTGCTGTCGCCGAGCAGTTTGAACAGGCCGATTTCGCCGGTGGCGGCGGCATGCGTCCCGCCGCACAATTCCATGCTCAAGCCCGGAATCTGCACGACGCGCACCTTCTCGCCGTATTTATCCTCAAAAAAGGCGAGCGCGCCCATGTCAAGCGCCTGATCCAGCGTGGCTTCCGTCGTCTGCACAATGGCATTCGCGCGAATTCCGCTGTTCACGATGGTTTCGATGCGCTGCGCGTCGTCGCGGTCAATCGCGGCAAAATGGATAAAATCGAAGCGGAAACGCTCCGGCGTGACGAACGATCCGGCCTGCTTGACATGATCGCCCAACACGTCGCGCAGGGCGGCATGAAGCAGATGCGTGGCGGTATGGTTGCGCCGCGTCCGTTTGCGGCGGTCTTCATCAACCGTCAGCGTCACGGTTTGGCCGGTTCGGATGTCGCCGCGCTCGATGGCGACATGATGCACGAACAGGGACGGCATAGGCTTGGTCGTCGTCGTAATCGCCGCCGCCAAGCTGCCATCCGGCAGGCTCATCGTTCCGGCGTCGCCGATCTGTCCGCCGGATTCGCCATAGCACGGCGTCACGTCAACCACGACTTCCACGCGATCCCCGGCCTGCGCCGCGTTGACGACTTGCTTGTCTTTCACGATGGCCACAATCGTCGCGGACGTTTCTTCAAGACGCTGATAGCCGGTGAAGCGCGTCGCCGGAATTGACGCGGAAAGACGCTTGTAAATGTCGGCAATCGCCGCCTCGCCAGAGCCTTTCCACGATTCGCGGGCGCGGCTGCGCTGCGCGCTCATCTCGCGGTCAAACGCCTCCATGTCCACCGTCAACTGATTATCTTTCGCCACATCCTGCGTCAAATCGAGCGGGAAACCGAACGTGTCGTACAGCCGGAAAATTTCGCGCCCGTTTAAGACCGCGCCGCCGCCGCGCTTCGTCTCCTCGACCAGCTTATTCAGCAGGTCAAGCCCTTGATTCAGCGTATGCCCGAAGCGGCGCTCTTCGTTCAGCGTCACCTGCGCGATATGCTTATAATGGTCGGCGATGTCGCGGTATTCATCCTTCATGGCGTCCACGACCACCTGAATCCCTTTATGCAGGAACGGCTCGGTCACGCCGAGCAGCTTGCCATGCCGGGCGGCGCGGCGCATAATCCGGCGCAGCACGTAGCCGCGCCCCTCATTCGCGGGCAGCACGCCGTCGCCGATTAAAAACGTCGTGGCGCGCAGATGGTCGGCAATCACGCGCATCGAGACGCTTTCCTGCTCATGTTGGCCGTATGTTTTGCCGGAAATTTCTTCGGCAAAACGAATCATCGGCGCGAAGAGGTCGCTTTCGAAATTGCTGCGTTTGCCCTGCAACACCGCCGCGACGCGCTCCAAGCCCATGCCGGTGTCAATGCTCGGCTTTGGCAGCGGCGTCAAATTGCCCGCTTCGTCGCGGTTGAACTGCATGAACACGAGATTCCAGAGTTCCAAATAGCGGTCGCAGTCGCATTGGCCGATGCCGCAGTTGTCGCCGCAGCGCATTGCTTCGCCCTGATCTATCAGAATTTCCGAGCAGGGGCCGCACGGGCCGGTGTCGCCCATTGACCAGAAATTATCCTTTTTGCCCATGCGGATAATGCGCTCCGCCGGAACGCCGATCATATCTTTCCAGAGTTCGAACGCTTGATCGTCTTCTTGATAGACCGTCACCCAGAGGCGATCTTTCGGCAAGTTCAACACGCCGGTCAGAAAATCCCAGCCGAAACGAATGGCGTCATGCTTAAAATAATCGCCGAACGAAAAATTGCCCATCATTTCGAAAAACGTATGGTGGCGGGCAGTGCGCCCGACATTTTCGAGATCGTTATGTTTTCCGCCAGCGCGGACGCAGCGTTGCGCGGTTGTGGCGCGCGTGTAGGCGCGGGTGTCGTTGCCGAGAAAGACATCTTTGAATTGCACCATCCCGGCGTTGGTGAAGAGCAGTGTCGGATCATTTTGCGGAATAAGGGCGGAACTGGGGACAATCGTATGCCCGCGCTCCGCAAAAAATTCTAAAAATTGTTTGCGTAATTCGCTTCCTGTCATAATTGTTAGCTCAAATAAGACGCTGCCAGGCGCATTCGCGACGTCTGACAGCGATTCGATGGTTAATATTTTGTAAATGACGTGTTCTCGGTTGTTGATGAAGCCGCATTCGAGGATTTATCCGGCGAGCCTTTAAAAATGGTCTCTTCCGCCTTCTTTTCGTGTTCCATGCCGCGCACGCTCTCTTCGGTGGATTGAATGCCCTTGACTTTCAAGGCGAAATCCGCCGGGCGCGTGCAGTTCAGCACCGCTTCTTCATAGGTAATTAAATCCTGCCGGAACAAATCCAGCAAGGCTTGATCGAACGACTGCATGCCGTATTGCGACCGCCCGGCCTCGATGTATTCGGGAATCCGCAGCGTTTTTTCCGGGTCAATAATCGCCTGCCGGACAATATCGGTGGCGATGAGGACTTCGACCGCCGGAACGCGGCCTTTCCCGTCTTTTTTGGGAATCAGGCGCATCGAAAGCGTCGCTTTCAGCACTTCCGCCAATTCCATGCGAATCTGCTGCTGCTGATACGCCGGAAACATCGAAATCACGCGGTTGACCGTTCCCATCGCGTCGGCGGTGTGCAGCGTGCTCATGACCAAATGGCCGGTTTCGGCGGCGGTGATGGCCGTTTCAATCGTCTCTTTGTCGCGCATTTCGCCGACGAGAATCACGTCCGGGTCTTGCCGCAGCGCGCTGCGCAGGGCGAGGCTGAACGCTTTCGTGTCCGCGCCGACTTCGCGCTGATTGATAATCGCCCGGTTATCGCGGTGCATGTATTCAATCGGGTCTTCAATCGTGATGATATGCACGTCGAGGTTTTGATTGATGTGCTGAATCATGGAGGCGAGCGTCGTCGTTTTCCCGCTGCCGGTGATGCCGGTGACTAAAATCAGGCCGCGCGGCTCTAACGCAAGTTGATTCAGCACGACGGGCAGCCGCAATTCTTCGACGGATTTGATGACCGTCGGAATGGCGCGAAACACAATGCCCACGCTGCCGCGCTGCAAAAAGGCGTTGCATCGAAATCGCCCCAAGCCCGGCACGCTGTGCGCAAAGTCAATTTCGAAATTTTCGTTGAACGCCGCTTTCTGCTTCTTATTCAGGATTTCCGACGCAATGGCAACCGTATCTTCCCGTTGAAGGCGCGGCAGTTCTTTTAAAATGTGCAGATCGCCATGAATGCGCAGCACCGGCGGCAGGCCGACTTTCAAGTGCAAATCCGACGAACCGCGTTCTACCATTAATTTCAGGAGTTCTTGAATATTCATACGTCTCAGTTCCTCCGAATCGTCGTTACGCCAAACAACATGTTCATCTCGCCAAAACAGATCATCATGATTTTTCGTTCAGTGTCAACTGAATTGTGCGCTTTTCTTCAGAAATTCCTGCTCAGGCGTCGCATCAGGCCGGAAGAACTCGCGGAGATTGAGGAAATCACGCGCTTATTGCTGGGGAAATGCCGGAGGCGGGGGGCAAACCGATGCGTTCGATCTCATCGAGATTTGCCCGTGATCCTGCGCAAGAACGAACACATCCGACCAGAAAATCGTTGGAATGCTTGGCGTCGCATAGCGAATCACCGGCCCGTCATCATACAGCCCAACCGCGTCGGCTTTGATGCTGCCGCGATGCAGCCGCGCGGATGTCACCGGCGCGCCGCCTTGCATCGGAATATAGAGCCGCGCGGGCGCTATCGCCCGGAATGCGATGAATGACGTCGCCTCGCCGCCCGGCTGGAACGTGAGCGACAACGGCGACGCGTCGCTCGCTTCAGACGAGAGATAGGTCAGCAGATAATCGCCCGCAACGGGAATGTTCACGCAGAGCAGGTCGGGGCTGGCGCTCCATTCGAATGCCTCGTCCACCGGCTCGCCGACGGCAAAATTGGTCATCGGCGACGACGCGCCGGTCATCGGGAAAATCGGGGCGTTGTCGTGATACTCAAACACGCTGCATCCGGCATTCGCCGTCAACAGCATGATGAGCAGCCCCCCGCCCTGAATATGCCGCCTGATTCGCGTGAGACGCATCTAGTTTTTTCCTCTGCCCGGTTTCATTCGCATCAAAAATACCAACAAGAAGATGCATTCTACAGCAGAGGGCGTTTTGTCAAATGAAAAATGCGGGAATGCCGGTCTTGCGGAGATTCAAGCGAGGAGCGCAACGCAAGAAACGACGTTTCTGGGAGAAACGTCGTTTCTTTGTCGAGGTAATGATTATTCAAAAGCGAAATCGCCAGTCATCACAAAGAGCGTATAGTCAGCCGTGATATGATTTCCACTCAGGTCTTTTCCAAAAAACTTCATAGCCGCTCCCAGCATAATCGTTCCTTCCCCGCCGCCAAAAGCCAATTCTTTCAGAGGGGACTGCAATTTGGAATCTCGCGTTAGCACGATCGCTTCAATTTTTGCTTCCAGCGTCGTGGAAACTCTTATAGAACACGGAATCGTCACCGGCGCAGGCACGTTAGGATTTCCGTCTGTTCGATAATACGTAATCTGGTATTCGTCAATAATGACATCTGAATAAATACTGAGCGTCGTATTATCCGACGGGTCTTTCGCGTACGCTTTAATTTTTAGTTTTGCTACGGTATCACTCACCCTGCTCGACGTGCCGGCATCATACACATCAGCCCGAATCCCATATATATCATCACCTTCCACCACCAAAAACACCGCCGACGCCCCGCCTCCGCTTGCGGGGTCGCCGCATGAGCCTGCGCCAATCGTCAATCCGACCAGCAGCAACGCCATCCACACACGCGCCACACGTTTTCTCATAGCATCATTCACGACGCGCGCGGGCGGGAAAAACAGGCCGCCTCTTTCCCCCGCCCGCGCGCCGCTTCCCTCTCTCAAACTATCTACGAACACGCGACTCGAAAAAGGTCTCTCTCAAAAGATGCGCTATGTATAACATAGCGTTGACGCGCTTGTCAATATATTTTCCGCAAAATCGTCAAGTTTTTGGCATGCCCGACGCTAACTCCCGCAAGAGCGCCTCAAGCTCAGGCCGCGAAAGAGCGAGCAGGCTCGATTTCTCCGCAACTTCGCGCCGCCGCATGCGTTGCAGCAAGCGGATTTCCCCGATCAATTCTCCAATGTCAATCCCTTCCTCGCGGCCTTTCGTCAGTCCTTGCTGTAGTCCTTGCTGCAACCCTTGTTGCAACCCCTGTTGCAACCCTTGAGATAATCCTTCATTACGGGCGGACTCCAACATGGACACTTCATTCTTCAAGGCGCGTTCGCGCATCTCAGCGCGTTGGCGTGTCAACACATCCGCGCTCAATGCTTCCAGCGCGTCAAAGGCTTTATGAATCGCGGGGAGCGTGTAATTCGTTCGCATCGCGGCCTCCTCTTTATGCGCCGCATTCAAAAAATGCAGCCATTCAAACATCGGATCGCCCCATCGTTCGGGCTGTTCTGGATGGGACAATTTCGGCAATTCGAACAGATACAACGAGAGATCGCGCGTCAAGCGCAACTCAGGATGCTCGATTTCCCGCAATTCAAAACAGAATCGTTCCTGAAGATATTGCGGGTATTGTTCGAAGTCGAGAAAATGAATCCCGATAACGGGCGTGAGACGGAGATAACTTTCTCCGCTTTCCAACTGCGTTCCATACAAGCGGCTGAGATAATACAGGGCGCGTTCAGGATACGCGGCGTATCGCTGCACCTGCATTTCAATATCATATTGCTGCCGCCGTTCGTCAATCGCTAAAATATCCAGAATAATGAATTTTTCCGTCAATTCTTCCGGCAGAATCGCCGGATTCTTGACTTCAAGCTGCGCGATGCGCAGATGTTCGGGATAGGCTAAAACGCTGTTGACTAAACTCAGCAGAATTTCGGGATCGGATGCAAACAACAGTTTGAAGACGAAATCGAGTTTCGGCGTTAATAAGGCGGGCATGCTGCTTTCCTCGTTGAGTTCCGCAGAAAAGGCGCGGAGTCTGCTCCGTGTTCTCCGCGCCTCTGCGGTAAAAAATTTTCCGCTTATTCTCGGATGCGCAGGCGGCTTTTCAAGATTTGGATTTCATCCCGCAGCAATTTTTGCTGCTTGGCGAGCGTGGACATATACCACGCCAAACACGCCCAAATAATCACATAGGCCGCGAACAGATACAGATAGCTCAACATAATGCTCTCGGCGGCGAATCGTCGCAAAACGCGACGCTTTTACCGCTTTCGCTCCATTTCGTAATCCACGTTATATTCTTCGATGACGTAATTTTCGTTTTCCACAAGCATGCCGCGTTTCACCTGATGACCGTCTATCGAACGATAAATTTTTTCCACCTCTAATTCCAGCAGCGCCAACTCGACGCGCAGTTGCAGCAAATACAAATAGAGCAGCAGGAACGTGCCGAGACAAATGAGCAGCGTCACGAACATGGCCGGTTCGAGGCCACCGCTTTTCGGCGCGACGAGATACCCCGGATGCATGCCGCGCCACCAGCGAATTGAGAAAAAGACGAACGGCACGTCTAAAAAGGCGACAATGCCGAAGACCGCCGCATATTTCGCGCCCCGCGCCCCTTCGACATGGCGGCGCAGCATCAAATAGCCGACATACATCAGCCACAGCACGAGCGTCGTCGTCAAGCGCATGTCCCACGTCCACCAGACGTTCCAGACCGGCTTCGCCCACAGCGGGCCGGTCAGCAGCACGAGCGTGCAGAAGAGCGTCCCGATTTCCGCCGAGGCGTGGGCGAGAAGATCCCATTTCACCAATTGCGTCCGCAGATAGGCGATACTGGCGATCATGACGATAAAAAAGGCGAGGAACGCGATCCACGCCGACGACACGTGAAAATAAAAAATGCGCTGCACCACGCCCATCGTTTTTTCTTCAGGGGCATGGATAAAGACCATGTAGAGGGCGACCGCCATTGCCAGCGACGTGAGCCAGCATAAGACCGTTGAAATGCAGATTTTCCCAGACGAATTCATCGCGTGTCACTCACTGTCAATCACATATTCCGACGTCAGCAGCGCAACCCCCGCAAACATCAGATCAAAAACGATTAAGAATTGGAAGCCAAAGGAAAGCTCTTGCCATGAGGCATGCGCCAAAATGCCGGAGGTGGTCTGCGCCGCCGCAATCAGCAGAGGAATCAGCAAGGGAAAGACCAGCATTGGCAGCAACGCCTCGCGGATGCGCGTCTGCGACGACATCGCGGCAAACAGCGTGCCAATGCAGGCAAACCCGAACGCGCCTAACGCCATGACGATGCCCAATAAGATAAACTGCCATTCGGGAGTCAAGTTAAATAAGATCATAATCACCGGAAAGACGGTCAATTCGGTAAACAACAGGAGAAAAAAATTTCCCAGCATTTTCCCCAAAAAAATCACCGTGCGCGACACGGGGCAGAGGCGAAGCCCGAGCAGGCAGCCGTTTTCCTGCTCTTGCAAAAAGGAATGATTCAGGCCGAGCATGCCGGCAAACGCCAGCGACACCCACAACACGCCGGGCAGCGCGTCTTGCAGGATTGTTCCGGCGCGCAGCGTGACGTTGAAAATGACAATCAGCAGCGCGGCAAACGCGAGCATCTGCGGCGCGATTTCTTTCGCCCGCATTTCGGCCATCACGTCTTTCCGCGCGATGTGCGCCGCCTGCCGAAAAACGTCAGATGTCGTAGAGGTCGTCATGTTCATGGCGTTCCGTTTCCTTGTGGGCGAGAAACGTCGCAATCCCTTCCGGCTCGCCGAAATAGCGCAGCGCCCCGTTGACGAGCATGGCGACGCGCGTGGCCTGCTGCATCCCTAATTTGTATTCATGCGTACTCATCAGAATCGTGCGGCCTTCGTCATGAAATCGCGCAAGCATCCGGCGCAGCAGATTGACCGCGTTCGCGTCCAAGCCGGAAAATGCTTCATCGAGCAGCAGAATTTTCGGATCGTGCAGCAAGGCGCGGGCAATCGAAAGCCGCTGCTGCATGCCGCGCGAAAATGTCCGCACAAGATCGGCGCGGCGGTCATACAAGCCGACATCGTCAAGCAGCCATTCAATCCGTTTTTGCAGTAGCGGCACGTTGAACAGCCGCCCGTAAAATTGCAGGTTTTCCTGCGCGGTCAGCGCGTCATACAACAGCGATTGATGCAGCACGACGCCGAGCAGCGTCCGCGCCTGCGCCCCGTCCTTCGCGAGATTCAGCCCCGCAATCCGCGCCTCGCCGGACGTTGGATGAATCAAGTTGGCGAGAATCCGAATCAGCGTCGTTTTGCCGGAGCCGTTCGGACCGAAGAGCGTTACAAATGCGCCCGCCGGAACGGAAAAACTCACGTCGCAGAGCGCGTTAAGCTTGCCGTAGCGTTTATTCAACTGTTGAACGTCAATGAGAGGTGGCTGCACAAGCTGCTGATCTCGCTAAGTTGGCGTTGATGTTGGCGGCATGCCGCCGCGTAGTCCTGTTCTTCGAGCATTCCCTGCGCATGGCGGAGATCGAGGTTCGCCGCGTCTTGCAAAAGCCGCTGGCGTTCCCGCCGCAATTCTTCGAGCAGGCGCGCGGCCTGTTCCGGCGACATCCGCCGCGCCGCCTGCCAAAGCAGCCGCAGGGCGATGCCCGCGAGCAGCAGGCCGAACCAGAAGATCGGCTCAGATTGAGAAATATCTGGCATGCGTGATGTTCCTTTTTGATTTTTTCACCACCGATTTCAC
>CAZCGG010000073.1:0-18708 GCA_964498135.1 uncultured Candidatus Moduliflexus sp. | reverse complement strand
CAAGTAAGCAATCAGAGAATACGCCATGCCGTTTTCTCCTTTTTATAAATGTCCCCCAGTTAGAGAGACCTGACAGGTTTTGAAAATCTTTCAGGTCTGATCTCTGTTCAATATTCGCCTCAAGATGATGTCCCCCAACATCATGCTCTAATTTAGAACATTTTCGTTAGTTTGTCAAGAAGTTAATCAATACGCATGTCCATTATTTTTACGCGCAAAAAGGAAGGTGTAAATATTTTTGACAAGCATTGGAAACGCGAGGCGCGTCCTTCGCGCGCTATTTTGCGGCGAAGAACCCCTAATTTCCGGCAGGCACGGGAATCGTTTTCTGCGCAATGCCTTGCTCAATTTCGCGCAGTTTGTTCATCACCTCTTCGCCGGCGATGCGCGTCAGGTTGTCGTCATGGCTCAGGCCGACGCCGTGTTGCGCGATGCCGCAGGTGAGAATCGCGCCGTTGTGATAGCTGCCGTTCTGAATGTGCTGAATCGTTTCGAAAATCGAAACGCCGACGCGCTTGATCATGCCGTTGATCACGACATCGGACGCGATCTGTCTGTCATCCGATTCGGCGCTGATGACGTAAAATCCGACTTCTTTCGCGGCCGCAATGACGCCGCTGCCGCTTCTTCCGGCACATTGGAAAAGAATATCCGCGCCGTTGTTGAACATCGTCAGCGCGATTTCCTTGCCTCTGGCTGGGTCTTCGAAACTTCCGACAAAGCCGGTTTCGACCGTCACGTCAGGGTTAACATATTTCGCCCCGGCTTCAAACCCAGCCATGAAATTGCGCGCGGACGGAATATCCATGCCGCCGATCGCGCCGATGATTTTTTTGCTGTTGAGCTTCGGATCGCCCGTTTTGGCAGTCATCATCGCCGCCAGCGCGCCCGCCGCGAACGCGCCTTCATTTTCAAGATAGTCAATCGAACTGACGTTTGCCACGCCCTCAATCGCCGCGTCAATCTGAATGAATTTCACGCGCGGGAACGTTGGCGCGACTTCCAGCAGCGAGTCCACAAGCTCCCAGCCGACCGTAAACACGACGTCGCTGCCTTGCGCGGCGACGATTATCTGTGTTGAAAACGCCGACGGCTCGCTGCGGCATTCAAAAATTTTGGTTTCCGCGCCAAGCTGTTGCGCTGCCCGCGTCAGCCCGTCATTGGCGGAATCATAAAATGACCGGTCGCCGAGCGCTCCCGCGACGACCATCGCCACTTTCAGCGCGGCGGCATGGCCGAGCGTCGCCGTCATCATTCCCACGCTCATCACGCTTGCCAGCGCAAGCATGCCCACTCGTTTCATCGTTCACACTCCCATGAATTGCGCCGCCAATGGCGGCGTTGCGTCCACCCCGTGATTGACGAACGAGTCCGCGCGGCGCGTCAATAAAAAAATCCGACGTGATGAAAAAATATTTTTCTGAAGATCTCGCGCCAAGCCGCAAAGACGCCCAGACTGTTCTTTAAAGATTCTTCGCGCCTTGGCGCGACCTCAGCGTAAAATCTAAATGATGGCATATTTTTGTTGCCTTTCATTCATCTTGCGTGATATAATATTTTAGGATTTATGCATTTCACCCGAACTCTTGTGATGTTTTGCGCGCATCCTGATGAAAAGAGAGG
Source organism: uncultured Candidatus Moduliflexus sp. (assembly GCA_964498135.1). Lineage (GTDB taxonomy): Bacteria > Moduliflexota > Moduliflexia > Moduliflexales > Moduliflexaceae > Moduliflexus. Next base: position 17,085 of record CAZCGG010000073.1, on the reverse strand, counting down.
GAAATTTGTTATGATACACATCGAACCCCGCCTTATGCGCGTATGCCGGATCGCGGCGGTCAGCGCCGCCATCATCGTCAGCCTCTTCCTCGCCAAAAGCTACAATTATCTCCTGTTTCATTCAATTGTCGAAATTTGCTACGGCGTCATCGCGTTCGGCATGTTCATGATTGCGTGGAATTCCCGAAAATTTTTGGAGAACCAATATCTCCTGTTTCTCGGCGTCGCGTACCTGTTTATCGGCGGAATCGGGGTGATTCATGCGCTCGCCTATAAAGGCATGGCGATTTTTCCGGGCTACGATACGAATACCGCGACGCAATTGTGGATTGCCGCCCGCTATCTTGAAAGCGTGTCGCTGCTGCTTGCGCCGGTGTTTCTGCGCCGCCCCGCCGAACCAATTCTGCCGATCATTGCCGGATACGCAGGCGTGTCCGGCCTCGCGGCCAGCGCGATTTTTCTGCGCCGCTTCCCGGACTGCTTTGTCGAGGGCGTCGGCTTAACGCCATTTAAAGCGGTCAGCGAATATCTGATTTGCGCCATCCTCGCGGCGGCGATTGTCCTCGCGCGCCGCGAACGCCGCGCCTTCGATCCGCGCATGCTTCGCGGAATCTGCGCGTCAATCGGCCTGAGCATGGCGGCGGAATTGGCCTTCGCGCTCTACGATGATCCATACGGCCTGATTAATTTCGTCGGGCATGTTTTGAAGCTCTTTGCGTTCTATCTGATGTATCAGGCGATTATTGAAAGCGGGCTGCGCCATCCATACGCGCTCATGTTTCGGGAATTGACGCAGACGGCAGACGCGCTGCGAGCGGCGCATGATGAACTGGAATTGCGCGTAGCGGAACGCACGGACGCGCTCCAGCAGGAAATCGAGGAGCGCAAGCAAACGGAAATGTGCCTGCAAGCGACGGAACAGGCGTTGCGCGAAAGCAAGCGGCGCTTGGAAGAGGCTGAGCATATCGCCTCGCTCGGCTATTGGGAATTGAAGCCGGACCAGCGCGCGCTAAGATGCTCGAACGAAATGCTGCGCATCCTTGAACAAGACCCGGAACAAGGAGAAATTTCCTACGATGCTTTTCTGGCAATCGTGCATGGCGCTGACCGGGACAAAGTGCGGAGCATGCACTCCGCCGTCATGGCCGATAAACAGCCCGCAAAGCTCGCGCACCGCCTGCGCATGGCGGACATGAGCATCAAGCACGTGCAGCAGCGCTGCGAATTATCAAGCGACGCCGACGGCCTCGCCGCGCGCCTGATTGGAACGATGCAGGATGTCAGCGAGCAGCGACTGGTCGAAGATCAACTCAACACCGCGCTGCAAGAGCTTGACCTCTTCTTTTCGGTCGCGCTCGACTTGCTCTGCATCGCCGACACGGAGGGCTATTTCCGAAAATTAAATCCCATGTGGACGCGGACATTGGGCTATTCGCTCGACGAATTGAGCGGAACGCGCTTTCTCGATTTCGTGCATCCTGAAGATATGGAGGCGACATTCGGGGCGATTGCAAAACTCATGGAACAGCAGGAAGTGACGAAGTTCGTGAATCGCTATCGAAAGAAAGATGGAACATATTGCTATCTTGAGTGGGCGTCATTCCCGGTCGGGAAGATGATTTATGCGTCGGCGCGAGACATTACCGAGCGGATCGACACGCTTCAGCAACTTCGAGAAAGCGACGAACGCTGGCAGTTCGCGCTCGAAGGCTCTGGCGACGGCGTGTGGGATTGGGACGCGCAGACGAACCGGGTCTATTTTTCGCGGCAGTGGAAAGCGATGCTTGGCTTTCAGCCGGAGGAAGTCGGCGACACGCTCGACGAATGGGATCGGCGGGTTCACCCGGATGACCGCGAGCGCGTGTACGCGGAATTGAACCAGCATTTCAACGGCGAAACGCCGATTTATCTCAGCGAGCATCGCGTGCTATGCAAGGATGGCTCGTATAAATGGATTCTGGATCGCGGCAAAATCATCAGCCGCCTGCCGGACGGCAAGCCGAAGCGCGTCATCGGCACGCATTCCGACATCAGCATGCGCAAGCAGGCCGAAGAAGAACTCCGGCTGTTTAAAACGATTCTGGAATCGTCAAAGGAAGCCGTCGCGATCAGCGACGCGGAGGGACAGATTATTTACATCAACTCTGCCCACGAAGGCTTATTTGGGCGGTCGTTTGCTGAAGCGAAAGCCACGACCTTTCGTGACCATTATCCGCCGGAGTCGCTTGCCGCGCTGGGGCAAGACATCGCGCCTGCGCTCAGGCGGGGCGAAAGCTGGCAAGGCGTTTTGGACGCCATTGACGCGCATGGCCGCCGTTTCCCGCTTTGGCAGCATCTTGGCGTCATCCTCGACGCTGAGGGAAATTTGCTGTACGGCTTCGGCTTCATGCACGACGATTCACGCCGAATACAGGCGGAAGAAGAATTGAAGGCCGCGAAAGAGGCCGCCGAGCAATCCAGCCGCGTGAAAAGCGATTTTCTTGCCACGATGAGCCACGAAATCCGCACGCCGATGAATGCTGTTCTCGGCTTCACAGAACTGCTTGACGGCCTGATTTCCGACCCAAAGCAGCGCAGTTATCTTGAGGCGATTCAATCCGGCGGCAAGACGCTCTTGACGCTGATCAATGACATTCTCGATCTCTCCAAAATTGAGGCCGGAAAAATGGCAACGCATATTGAGCCGGTGCGGATTCATCGTCTTTTAGAGGAAATTCGGAAGATATTCTCCTTGAAAACTTCGCAAAAATCCCTCAATTTTTCTATTGACATCGTGCCGTCGTTGCCGAAATTATTGTTGTTAGATGAAGCCCGGCTGCGGCAAGTGTTGTTTAATCTCGTCGGAAACGCCGTCAAATTTACGGATTCCGGGTATATTCATGTGGCGGCGTCTTTTCGAAAACAGGAGCAAGATGACGACGCGCTGGATCTCATGATAACGGTCGAGGACAGTGGCATGGGCATTCCGCCGCGCGAGCAGCAGGCGATTTTCGAGGCGTTTCATCAATACGCGGAGCGGCCAGCCCGGAAATTCGGCGGCACGGGCTTGGGGCTGACCATCAGCAGGCGGCTCGTGGAAATGATGGGCGGGACAATTACTGTCCGCAGCGAAGAAGGACAAGGATCGGCGTTCACGGTCTTGCTGCGCCAAGTTGCTATCGCCGCGTTGGAAAACGCGCCTGAAGAGACGTCTCAATCCGCGCTCGATATTTCCGGCCTGCGCAGCGTCATTCTCGTGGTGGATGACGTGGAATCGAACCGCCGCCTGCTCACGTCAAGTTTCGAAGGCACGGCGATCAAGACGGTTGAGGCGGCAAATGGCGCAGACGCGGTGCAAATCGCCCGCGCCAAGCATCCCGACGTGGTGCTGATGGATCTGAAGATGCCGGTGATGAACGGCTACGACGCCTTCCGCCACCTCCAGCGCGACCCAGCCTTGCGCGACATTCCGGTCATTGCGGTCACGGCGTCGTCGCAGGAATTGGAGCATGACGCCACGCTCGCCGATTTTGCGGGCTATTTGCGCAAGCCGGTTTCCAGAAGTGTGCTGTTGCAAGAGATTTGCCGCGTGTTGCATTATCAGCCGCCAGCCGCTCACGCGGAGGCGTCGCAGACGGAGGAGGCGCCGCTTTCGGCAAACGCGCTCGCCGCGCTGCCCGATGTTCTGGAGCAGTTGGAGCAGATTTTCATGCTGAGTTGGCAGGAGTTGCAAACCATTCAGCCCGTCAACAGCGTCAAACAATTCGGTTTGGATTTAAAAGATTTAGGCGATCAGTCGCGCCTGCCGCTGCTCACCGATTACGGAATCAAGCTGCTTGCCGCCGTCGAATTTTTTGACATCGAGCGCATGAGACAGACGCTGCGCGAGTTCCCCGCAATGCTGGCGACCGTGCAAGCGTTGGCGCGTTCTCATTAGAAACCTGACAGGTTTTCGAAAATCTGTCAGGTCTGAGCCAATCCATCGTTCGCGTCAATATTTCGCGAGAAGGACGGACTATGATCTCTGCCGTTACGCAGGACAAACCTTGCATTCTGTTGGTGGATGACGAACCGAAAAACATCCAGTTATTAGGCAATTTGCTGCGGGAATACGGCTACACGATTGAATTTGCGACCAGTGGCATGGACGCGCTGCGCTGGTTGAGCATGAGGCTGTTCGATTTGATTCTTTTGGACATCATGATGCCGGAAATGGACGGATATGATGTCTGCAAACGCCTGAAAAGCAATCCCATCACGCGGGGGATTCCGGTTATTTTCCTGACGGCGAGAACCGACGCGGAGGGCATTGCGCGCGGTTTTTCGTTAGGCGCGGTGGATTATGTCACCAAGCCGTTTCAAAAAGAAGAATTGTTAGCGCGGGTCAAAACGCATTTGACGCTTCAAGAGCAGCAACGCACGCTGGATCGCTACGCCGATTTATTGGAAGAAAAAAACCTCGAATTGCGCCAGAAAAACCTCCGGTTAGAAGAATCGAACGCCAATAAAGACAAATTTTTTTCGCTGATTGCGCATGATTTGAAAAGCCCGATGACCGGCTTTTTGTCCTTGGCCGAACTGTTTGAAAATACCGACAACATGCAGCCGGAGCAATTCAAAGAATTCATCCGGCAATTTCGCGCTTCCGCCGAAAATCTGTTTCAACTGTTGGAAAATCTTCTCACGTGGGCGAGAATTCAGCGCGGACTCATCGGGCATGCCCCGCAATGGGCGAACCTTGGCGACATTATTCATCAAAATGTCGCCTTGATGGCGCAAAACGCCAGACAGAAGAAAATTGTCCTCGTCAATTCAGTCGCGCAGGAGGTGTTCGTCTATGCGGATACGCACATGCTGGAGGCGGTTATCCGCAATCTGCTGTCAAACGCGCTGAAATTCACCAAGCCCGGCGGAAATGTTGACATTACAACGGCAGACGCCGGAGATTTTGTCACGGTGAGCATTTCGGATAACGGAATCGGCATGACGGAAGAAAAATGCGCGAAATTGTTTCGGGTTGGGGCAAAAATTCAATCAAAAGGGACGGCTGATGAAAAAGGGACGGGGTTGGGCTTGATTCTCTGCAAAGAATTCGTCGAGAAGAACGGCGGCTCAATCGGCGTGGAAAGCCGCCCTGAGCGCGGCACGACGGTCTGGTTCACGCTGCCGAAAACGCCGTCCGCCCCTGTATGAATGGCTGCCGCGACCATCGCGACCCGTTCGAGGGCTGGGGAAAATTTTTCCGCGCTTGTGGTTCTTTTTCACGCTATTTAAAAAACCCTTGACAATCTCTCCTTTTGAACAAATCATGCGCAGGAACAACGAGACGCGCCGCGCAAGGAATGGCCGCGCGCGGGAATGTTGCGCCGTCTCGATTCGATAATGTGTTGCAACTATTGACACGCCGCGAACGTTCTCGTTCATAGGAGATGTCGCGCTGAATATCTGGCGAGAGCGTTCGCGGCGCAAAGACGAGTTCGTAATATATGCAAGATTTGAAAAAAATTTTCGCAAAAAAGACCGACAAAGATGATGAGATTCAAAAATATCTCCGCATGATACAAAATAGCGACCAACCCATCCCCGATGCGCATTTCAAATTAGGGCGGCTCTATCAGCAAGTCAACCAGAAAGCCGCCGCGCTCAAGCAATATGAATTGGCCGCGAAACGCTATTTAGAAACCGGCCAAATCACCGGCGCGTTAGTTTCGAATAAAATTATCGCCGTCCTGAACCCTGAAGACCGCGATTCGCTGGCGAATATCGCCCATATCGAATTTCAGGAATCGTGCAAGCTGACCGAAGAAATGTTTCGCGCATTTTTAGAGGAACATGGCGAAAATATTCCGATGCGAGGCGCTGCCGCGAAACCGGCAAAGAAAACCGCGCCGCAACAGGAAACTGCGCCGGTCAAAGGGAAAAGCCGGGCTGCCTTTGAAAAAACGCGGGGACGGAAAGAGGATACATTCGCGCCGCAGAACGCGCAATTTCAGCTTGCCCGGCAAAGCTTGGTGAATTTAATTTCCGGCGGCGATGATGAGCAAGACGACAGCGCGTTTCGCACTGAACGACGGGAATTTCTTGATTTGCTGAACGAAAAAAGCCCGACGCCGGAAGTTGCGGCGAGCGTTTCGCAGCCAGCCGCGCCGCTTGAGGATGAGGGGGAATTTATTGATTTAACCGAGCAAGTCGGCGAAGCGGTCGCGCCGTCCTCTGCGCCGGTTGCGCCTGCCGCCGTTCCGACATCTGAGACGCTGATGGCGCAGCTTCGGCAATGCGCCTTCTTGACGCCGCTCTCCGACGATAAACTGCGGCGGCTGATTCAGAACAGCGCCGTTCACGCTTACGATGAAGATGAGACGATTATGCGCTATCCGAGCCAGCAAAACGCGCTTTTCGTCGTCTTAACGGAGGAAGTGTATCTCGTCAAACCGCAGGGGCAATGCGCAAATTCGTCCGTGATTCAGGTCAGCGCGGGCGAATGCTGGGGGGAACAAAGTTTCTTCCCGCAAATGCGAACGTGCGCGTTTTCAGTCATGGGAACGCTCGGCGCGTCCGCGCTTGAAATTCCGCGCGAACAGATCGCGTCATTGACGTCCGCCTATCCCGATCTGCTCGCGCAATTGCGGCGCATCTGCGAGCAGCGCTGGGCCGCGACGCCGTTGAGCGTCTTCCCGATGTTTGGGGAGCTTTCTTTTCAGGAACAGCAACAACTCATGCCGCTCTTTTCCGAAATCGCTTGTCAAAAAGGGGACGTGATTATCCGCGAAGGCGATGTCGGCGTCAGCATGTACTTGATCACGTCCGGCGAAGTCGAAGTCTATTCCATGCTGCTTGAAGAGGGGGAAATTCAAATCGTGCAAACCGACAAAGCGCGCCTGTTTTTGGCGAAATTGCAGACTGGCGATTGTTTCGGCGAAGGCGCATTTTTCACGCATGAACCGCGCTCCGCAACCATTCAGGCCATCACCGATGTCAAACTATTAAAATTGCCCGAAGAGCATCTGCATCACATGCTGCGCGATTTTCCAGCAATCGCTCAAAAACTTGAACAATGCCACCAGCAGCGCGTTCAAAAGACGATGACGCTGCTTCAAAGCGCGTTCTAACAAGAATAGGACTTACGCACCCCACCCCGACCCTCCCCTCAAATCAGGGGAGGGGGAAAATCTTCGTGTTCTTTCCTCCCCTGATTGAGGGGAGGGCGGGTGGGGTCTGCGTAAGTCCTGAAGAAATCTGTCAGGCGCGTTCGACGTGTCTGATGGTTTTCCTCAACCCATGCAGGTGATTGCTATTGCGGCCATGTCAGTAGATGGCTTGATCACGAGGCACGAACAAGAAGGCGCAGGCTTTGCGTCAGATGCGGATCAGCAATTTTTTCGGGAGGCGCTACAAAAATTCGATTGCTGCGTTTTCGGAGCACGAACGTTCGCGGCAAGTCAAGCGGCGATCTTGCGCTCGCTCACTCCCGCGCGGCTGCGGCTCGTGCTGACGCATTCTCCCGAACGATACGCGGCGCACCATTATCCAGAGATGCTCGAATTTACCGATGCCGCGCCGGAAGAATTGCTGGAAAATCTGCGACAGCGCGGCAAAACGCGCTGCGCCGTGTTAGGCGGCGGCGAGATTTACACGCTTTTCTTGGCAAACGCGCTAGTTGATGAGCTTTGGCTCACGCTTGAGCCGCGCCTGTTCGGGCAGGGCACATGCCTGACAGCCGGCCTGCTCGATTGCGCGCTGACATTGCAGGAATGCCGCCGTCTGGCTGAACATACACTGCTTTTGACATATCGCGTGAGAAACGAAGTTTCTTCAGGATTGGCGTTATGAGCGATTCTGTCTGGGGAATTCTTGCGGGCGGCCTCTTGCAATACTGGTTCGAGGCGACCGTTTCCGCCGGATGCATCGGGATCGGCTGGCTCGTCGGTTTCTGGCGGGCGCGTCAGCAGTGGAAAGCGCGGAGGTTTTTCGAGCGCGTCAATATTTCCTTGAACATGCTGCATGACGGGAAACTTCTGATTCGCACGCTTGCCGAAAGGCCGCTCGAAGACGTGTTTGTCAATCCGTTGGCGATTACTTTGATTCAACGGGCGGTTCAGAAAACCACCGAGTCCAACCCGATTCCGCCGCTCTCCGACGAGGATTTCTGGCCTGTCCTCAATTGCGTCTTGAATGTCATTTCCGAGAAATTCAGCGACGGCTATATTCGGAAAGATTTGGGGTATCCGATGAAGAGCGACAATTACTTGATCTGTCTGACCTGCGAACGTTCGCCGGACATTCGCGCGAACAAGATTCGGGCGATGGTCATGAAAAAATCCGCGCTGCTCGATTTGTCCGCGCAAGAGCCGCAATATGAGCAGCCGAGCCATCGGATTCGCTTTCGGACGTTGCAGCAAGTGGCGGCGTTGTATCGTCAGGATCCGCATCAATTTTTGGACATCGAATTCAGCCTGTAATGGAGGCGTCACCCTATGAAAACGTATCGTCTGCGCGGCGTCGGCATTGCCGTGAACCTGTGCGCCGGAATCATCGCAACGCTGACCGTTGCCGCCGGAATTCGTCTGCTGACGGGAAACGCGGCGTCATGGCGCGCCCTGCTTGGCATGGGAATCGGCTGCGCCCTGCTCATGCTACTGGCGAACGCGATCTGGCTGTCTGGCTGGGTGCTTCCCGCTTTTCAGCGATTCAAGAGCCTGCTCGCTTCCGCAGAGCCGTTGCGCGGCGCGGCGGCGCAATTTCGCCTCCGTGAATTTCATGACGCCGCCGCCGAATTGACGGCGCAAAAAGAAGAACTTGCCGCGCTGATTCGCGTCGGGCAGGAATCCATTGAACAAAACGCCGCGCGCGAATGGCCGAAACACGCTCGCCCGCCCCAGCTTGAAACGTTCGCGCGGCGCGTCGGCGGCATGGTTGCCGATATCAAGCAGTACGTCGAGGAAATCGCGCAAGGCAGGCTGTTTGCGAACGTTCCCAACTCCTTGCGCCATACGGCGTTAGACGAGCCGTTGCACAAGATGGCCGCCGAATTGCGCGACAGTTTGCTCAAAATCAGAAAAGAACTGCGCAACCTTTCCCAAACCGCCGCAAAAGTCGAGGCGATGTCGCAGCAAAGCGACCGGAATGCGGCGTTCGAAACGCATGCGATTGAGAGCATTTCCGGGTCGAGCGGCCAAGTGGCGGCGAACCTGCGCGACATTATGCAGGATATTCGGCAGCAAGGGGAATCTGTGGCGAAAACGTTCGCGGATGTCACCAATATGATTGCGTCCATCGAACGGATTGACGCTAACGCGGAATTGTTGTCGTCTTCCGCCGATGCGACGGCGCGTTCGATTCGTGAAATTCATAAATTCATGGAAGAAATCGAGCGCAACGCCCAGCAATTGGCGGAGATTTTTGCGACGGTTTCGCGCGAAGCCGCCGACGGCTTGCAGGCGGTTGATGTTGTCAGGCAGGGCATTTGCGCGATTCAGGACGCGGTGCAAGACGCCGCCTCGACCATTCGGATTTTGGGCGAGGAATCTGACCGGATCGGCGAGATTTTGGAGGTCATTGACAGCGTGGTGGAGCAGACCAACCTGCTGTCGCTGAATGCGTCCATTATCGCGGCGCAGGCCGGGGAACATGGGCGCGGATTTGCCGTTGTCGCCGGAGAAATCCGTGAACTTGCCGACCGGACGAAACTCTCCACGAAAGAAATTGACGGGATTATTCATTCGCTGCAAACGCAGGTCAAACAGGGGTCAGTCGCCATCCAACGCGCTCTGCAAACCGTCGAGCGCGGCGTCACGCTCTCCGATCAGTCCGGCGTCATCCTGCAAAAAATCGTCGCCAGCATTCAGGACGCGCAGAGCATGGTGTCCACGTTAGCGGCGGCGACCGTCACGCAGACGCAAAACAGCCTTGCTGTCGCGCAGGCGACGGAGCGCATCACGGAAAAAATCGAAGACCTGTACGCGACGGCCGCCACGCAAGCCAACGACAGCGCGCATCTTGCCGAAATGATTGAATTGCTCAAGCAAATCACGGAGCATATTGACCGTTCCGCCTTGCAGCAATTGCGCGAGACGGAAAGCATCGTGCGCGAGATTCACCGGATTCAGGGCATCGCAAAGCGCAACGCCAAGATGACGCACGATCTCGCCGAATCGTCCGGCGTGATCGGCGTGGTGGAAAATAATTTGGCTGAAACGATGGGGCAGTTTTTCGTGGAAGAGCATACGCTGCCGTCAACGTTTGATGCGCGCCGTCCGACAATTATTTTTGTCAGGAATTCCGGCGTGTTGTTTTTTGATTATATCGCGCAAGGCGTCCGCGAAGCGCTGGTCGGCCAGCCGTATCAATATATTGAATACAATTGCCAGAATGATTCCGTCATGCAGGTGGATTACATCAATTGGCTGTTGCAGCAGCCCTGGTTGCGCGGGATGGTGCTTGCGCCGGTGAACGAGCATCTCGGCGTGCGGTTAGTGGCGCATATTTTAAAGCAGCGCTGCCCGTTGGTCTGCGTGGATCTGCCGATGAATTCTTCCAGTCTGGAAGTGGTGTCGGATCACGAGCGTGGCGGCGTGTATGCGGCGGAATTTTTGCGCAAAGACCTGCCGGAAAACGACGTGACCGCGATTATTTTCGGCTCGCGGGACATGAATTCGATTGCGCGCCGCATGGATGGATTTTGTAAAACGACGAAATCGTATGGCTGGCAGATTGTGGAATTTCATGCGTCCGTTGTTGACGCAGACATTGCGAAAAAGAATATTCTCGACGGCCTTGAGCTCACGCCGGAAGCGTCGGCGATTTTCTTAACCGCCGAACCGGTCGTGGCGGCATTTCTTGATCTCCGCGAAGAAGGGAAACTGCCGCCGCAGCTGCTTGCCCATGCGGTCGGATTTGACATCTCGCCCCGCATGGTGGCGGCGATTCAGAAAGGGCTGCTGAATGCGACGATCATTCAAGACCCTGCGCAATTAGGGAAAACGGCGACGCAACATCTGCTGGACGCGCTGAAACGCCCGGATCCGCTTGCCGCGCTTCCGGCGAAAGAATTGCGGATTGACGTGCAAAAGGTCACGCGCGACAACGTGGCGACCGTTCGCGCATAGCCGTTCTCGGCGAATGGGAACGCGCCGACCAACCTGAAAGGCCGTCGAGAACCTTTCAGGTTTCGGCTTGAATCTGCGTTAAAAACCGTAGCCGCGCCCGACCCAGTAATGCCAATCATCTACCGCCTGTTGCGTTTGTCCGTCCGCCTCGATTCCTTGCAACTGCACTAATGGCACGGTGATGTCTTTGCCGTCCCATTCCGCTTCAACGTAAATCTCGCGCAAGCATTTGCTTTCCGGCGCCAGGCCGGACACTTGCACCTCATCGCCCTCTTTGAGCGGCGATTTATGATACGGCAGAACGCACTTCGCCGCAAACGGGAAAATACACGTGTTGTTCAAATAGAAATACCAGCCCATCGCTCGTTCCTGCTCATCGTATGCATCGGCCAGAATCTCCAAATCAATGCGTTTTTCACGATGTTCATCTCGTTCTAAACGTTTCATACTCCTTGTTCAGGCGTGGCAGTGTTCCCTGTCGAACGGTGGAATCGCGCGAACACCGACGCCGTCACTCAAGACATCAGTTAGTAGTGAGTTGCGCTAAAAACGCCCGATAATTCCAAGCGAAACCTGCTGCTCTTCAGACTCGACATCAAAAATAGACCGGTACGTCACCCCGTTTTCCTGATTCGTAAACGTCACGTCCCCGTCGCGCTTGGCATACGCATATTCCAGCCAGCAGCCGAGATGACGGGTGATGTCATACGAGACCGCCGCCGATGCGCCGCGCCAGCCCCAAGCGTAATCAATATGACTCGCGGCGGAGTCATACGCGCGCGTCATATCTATCCATGAAAATCGCCCGCCAACGGTCATAATCAGCCGCTCTCCGGCAAACAGGCTGACCGCCGGAAAGACGCCGTGCTGCGTCATGTCATCTTGAAACGACGATGAACCCGCCGGGAAGTTGTCGAAATACGAGGTCAAGACGGTCGAATCGCTTTCTGTGGACGCATATTCGTAAGTCAGGCGAACGCCGATCCTGCTTCGCCAAATATATTCGCCGCCAAGCGCGAATTTCTGCCCGTCCGTGTCGGTGTCGCGCCCGACTTCCGTGAACAAGAGCGGATTATCTTTCCAGCTTTTTTCAACGCTGGCAAATTCGTAATCGAGGCGGGAATAGATGCCCGTAACGGCGAAATTTTCGGCAACATAGCGCGTCGCGCCGACGCCGTAATTTCGGCGGATTTCGTTCGATTCGCTCTGGCTCTGCGTCCCGACCGACGGCGAATAATCAGAGGACTGGCTTTCGTCTTTCAGCGAGCCGATCCGCACAAGCAGCCCCGTCTGTTTCGTCAGATAAAATTCGCCCTCGAACGCGGCCTGCCGGGCTTGATCATGATCTCTTGATAATCTGCGATAGGAAATCGTCGGGTTCTGGACTTCATAAGAAACCGTATGTTCCGGCTCGATGCCGAACGAAAAATGCAATGCGCTCGGATGGGCGTAAAATCGGCGCAATGCCGCCGGCGCGGCAGGCGTGTCTGGAATCGGCGCGAAAAAAAATGAGAACTCGCCGCGCAGGTCGTGATAATCCGTCTCCGTCCGCGAATAAATGCCGGGCGAGGCGTTTCCGTTAATCACATAATGATTTTGCGTGGATTCTAATGAGGAAAATCTGGTTTGCGCGGCGAATTCGTAGCGCAATCCATCCTGCGCCGCCGCCAACGCCGGAAACATCAATCCCGCAAGCAAGAACATCCGCATTGATGCCATAATTCATCGAAAATTCAGCAACGAAGCGTTTCAAGAAACTTCGTTTTTCATAATAAGACGTTTCCGACTTCTCGAAAGTTTTTACTTTTGGAAAATGCTGACGGAGCAACCGATAAAATACCGCGCTATTCGGCGGATTCTGTCAAGAACTTTCGCGTCATGCAATCGGAATTCCCCACTTGGGAGGGGTAAGGGACGGGTAGGCCGGACGCGAACGCTGTCACCCGCCCCTTGCCCCGCCCAAGCGGGGGATGCGCTCCGCAATCAAGGCAAAACTTCGGTCAGCGGCCCCGGCCTGCGCCTCAATGCGCTGCTGCGCCTGCTGCCCCAATTTCCGGCATGTTTCAGGCGCATCGAGCAGGCGCGTCAGCGCGGCGCGGAATTCCTCCGCCGTTGCGACGCTGAACGCCGCGCCGCGTTCGAGCAAATCAACGGCTTCGGCGGAATTATAATGTTTCGGCCCGAAAATGACCGGCAAGCCCATTGCCGCCGGTTCCATGACGTTATGCACGCCGGTCGTGAACGCGCCGCCGACATAGGCCAGCGTCGCCGCCGAATAGAGCGACGAGAGGACGCCGACCGTATCCACGACAAGCAGGCGGACGGGCGGCGCGGCGTTTGGCGGCAATTGCGTCAGCCGCGCCTGCGGAATGCCCTGAAAAAAGGCTTCAATCGGCTGAAGATGCTCTGGCGTCGGCTCATGCGGGGCAATGATGGCGGCGAAATTCGGCTGGCGTTCGAGCGCGTCGCGCAGCGCCGGGAAAATGCAGGCTTCATCCGGCGGCCACGTGCTTCCGGCGATGAACAAAAATGCGCCGCCAAACGATTCCGGCAAGCGCGGTGGCGTCACGCGCTTTTTCCGATCAAGCACGCTGTCGAAGCGCGTGTTGCCGACGACCTGAATATTCGGATGCGTCGGATTCGTGGAGAGAAATCGCCGTCGGTCATCGTCTGTGACCGTGAAAATGCCGTCAAGACAGGCGTAAAGCGATTTGTAGAAGGAACGCGCCGGGGCGGACGCAACGCGGCGCGATTTCGGCTGAATCGTCGCGGAAATCAGGAATTGCGGCACGCACGCGGCGCGAGCTTCCCAGAGGAGATTCGGCCATAGATCATATTGCACGTACACGATGGCCGTCGGGCGCATGACGGCCAGCATGCGCTGCATGTTGGCCGCCGTATCGAGCGGAAGGTATTCTCTGACGATGGGAGTCTGCCCGGCCGGAAATGTCGCGCGCTGCCCCCATTTATAGCCGTTCACGGACGTAAAGGTCACGGCGCATTCGCAGCCGTTGCGCCAAAAGCGTTCCATCACCGGCTGCGCCTGCAAAAATTCTCCGGCGCTGGCGACATGAAACCAAATAAGCGGCTTCGCCGGGTCGCGCCGCGTCAAGGCTGATTCAAGCCGTTCCCATACCCCGCGGCGGCCTTCCAGCCCTTCGCGGAGATTCGGGCGGCGGCGCGCCGCGAGCGGCAGCGCCAATTCGAGCAGCGGACAGGCAATCCGCGAGTAAAGCGCGCGCCAAAATTGTTCATTCATTGGCTTTTACACCTCGATTTTTAATTCATCCACATGCGTTTTGGCAAATTCTTCGTCAATGTTCCGCGCCGGAAAGAGCAGGAAAATGACATTCAGCAGAATGCCCAAGACCGCCGCCGTCGCAATGGCCGGAAGTTTCACGCCGTACATCGGAATCATGCCGCCTTCGTAGCCGATGCTGCCGCCGATTCCGACCACCAAAATCGTCGAAATGACGGCCAATTTGCGCGGATCGAACATGTTGACTTTTTTCGCAATTTGCAGCGCGATGCCCTGCGCGCCGATGACGCCGAACAGATAAATCGAAAGGCCACCCGTGACGGCGACCGGCAGCGTGCCAATCAGCGCGGCCAATTTCCCGACAAAGCCGAGCAGCATGGCAATCACGCCCGACGCAAGCAGCACGGGGCCGGAATAGTTCCGCGTAATCGCCATCAGCGAGTTATTTTCGCCGTAGTTCGTCCCGGCGCAGCCGCCTAACATGCCGTTAATCGCGTCGCCGATGCCGTCGCAAATCAGGTTGATGCCGAGCAAGCGGCTCAATTTGACGGGCGGACGTTTCAGTTCGGCGGCGAGTTCGTCCACATACAGGCTGATTTGGTACAAATGCGCCGTGCTTTCGGGAATCGTGGCAATCGCAATCGGCGCAATCGCCAAAATCGTGCTGAACCGGAACAGCGGGAATGTAAAATTCGGCGCGCGCAGCCATGCGGCCTCCATGACCGGCTGAAAGCTCACCAAGCCGAACAGCATGGCGATCCCGTAGCCGACCAACGCGCCCAGCAGAATCGGAATCATGCCAAGAAAGCCCCTGCCGCGCAGATAGACGGAAAATAGAATGGTCACGAGCATCGTCGCCATGCTGACCGCCCAGTTCGCAGAGGCCATGTTCAGGGCGGTAAACGCCAGCGCAATGCCGATCACCGTCGCCACCGAGCCGGTCACTTCGGCAGGGAGCAGGCGGTCAATTTTTTCCTTCCCAATCACCCGAATCAGCAGGCCGATCAGGACGTTCAGCACGCCGGTAATCACGATTCCGCCCTGCGCAATTTGAATCCGCACGGAGGGGTCTTCGATATGGTAAATGTTCGTCGCGGTGATGGCGACGACCGGCGCGATATACGAGAAACTTGAGCCGTAATAGAGGGGAATGAAGCTGCCGGTCAGCCATGACGACAAGAGCAGCGCGGCAATCGTCGCCAAGCCTGAGCCGAACAGCGTCACGCCGACATCGAATTGGGTGAGAATCGCCACCAACACGGTGGCCGGAAACATCGTGAGAACGTGCTGGAAGGCGAGGCCGACTAATGGCGCGAACGCGGGGCGGTCGTTGGGCAAATATCCGAGAAAGGCATCGTGCTGTCGCATTGCGAATTCACTCTTGAGTTGGGATGTGCGGGGCATTTCCGAGACGCACATCAAGGAATCATCAACGGCAAGCCGGAAGCCGCCGTCGTTTCGCGGGTGTTTCGATTTAGGGCGGTTATTTCAGCGTGCGCGGATTGTCAAGGGAGAAATGTCTGCGCGTGAGGATGAGAGGGCGATGGCGGGCGTGTTGAGCGGGGCGAAAAAATTATGAAAGATCGCGGTGGTTGGCGATGTTGGGCGCAGGCGCGTCGTGAGGCGGCGCGGCTTTTGCGTCCGCTTCACGCTCCTGCCAGCAGTTCGTTAGCCACAGATACCTATTTATGTTTCTATGACCTCGATTTGGCTAACCATTAAAAATCTCAATATTTCTTTTCCAACAGATATCTTCAAAATCGGCAACATTAAAAGTGACAAGAGCATGAATATTAATCTCTATATCAAGCAAGATTTCTCTTATAATTAGATCAACCAGACTAAATTTTTTAGGGCGTTTACTTTGCAAAAATATTGATGTTATTGCAGTATGTTTATATTTATCATCAGTAAGTTGTACTGTATTCTTACTTTTTAAAATAGTTTCAAACGATAGTAGCCAATGTGTTCTTTTCACAAATTGAGTATTTAAGATCTCATACAACGACGGCCAAGGAATCACAATAGTATGTGGTTGAAGATACTCAGAAATAAGTAATGCTTTTTCATGGTATTGATCCTTTTCCTCATAAAAAGCAAACCAATATCCTGAGTCTAATATTATATTTCTAGCCATATTACTCTACTTTATCCTCAACAGTTTCTTTTGCCCCATATCCTTCCCATGGTGAAGCCTTCCGTGTTCCAAATATAAATTCCCCTTTCATTTTATTATCTGATTTCCAAATCACATAAATCCGATCTCTCTTAGAGAGATTAACATTTTTGGATAAATCATTTTTTAACTCTTCAAGTAAATTTTCCTGTTTTTTTACATTGAATTTCAAAAAAGAAATATTGCTTCCGCACTCCGCAGCTTCATGGTTATCAAGCCATGTGTAAAGTCCTTCATAATCTCCTTTAACTCCTAAATCATAAGAGAGCCAAACTGCTTTCTTTATAGTTGAAACTCCTTCAGTTACGTGATATTACTATATTTTTGAATAACAACCAATATGCAGATGAACAAGCCTCTCCGTTTTGTCAAGCAAATTTTCGGAGTGTTTGTATTATATTTATCAATAGTGGAAACCACGTGCTTCACTTGCGAGCAACCTTTTGCGCAGTCGGCTGCAACCGCGTGGTGAGGCGCTATTCTTTCGGGAAATATTGATAAATATCTTTCTGATGCAAACGCCGCGTAAAAATCACGCTATCATCAATGATTTCAAGTCTAATATA
>CAZCGG010000072.1:0-18740 GCA_964498135.1 uncultured Candidatus Moduliflexus sp. | reverse complement strand
AGCTAATGATACAAGATACGAACATCTTTTGCTTTGCCCTGCCGCCACCATTCCGCCGGAATCACCGTCCAATTTCCGAACGCTTCCGGCGTGACCGTCCGCTGCTGTTCGATCCATTTCATCATCAAATAGCGCAAATCTTTCGTCGTGGACGACAGCATCCGCTTCTCAAGCTCCGCTTTCGGAATCTTCGCGCCGACGGTGAGATGCCCGCCGCCGCCGTTGCCGCGATACGAATTGACCGCGACGGAATACGATTTGTTTTCATCGAACGGCGCGCCGTCCGCCATCGAAATAATCGTAACCCGGCTGCCTGCCGGTTGCGAAACATCCACCGTGTACACGATTCCGGCGGCGGAATCGTAGTTGTACGAACGAGTCGCCGTTTCGCCGTCCTGTTTGAACAAAATCAGATGGTCGTCCGCGCCGCTCATCTGATTGAACCATTGGCCGTAAGAATATTCAAGCGCGTCGTGAATTTCCCGCCCCGTCAAGCGCATGGTGTAGAGCAGATTTTCATATTTATACAAATTGAACAGGTCGCGCGCGAAAATCTCGCCCTCGCGGATGGCCGCATCGAACGAAAGCGGCGCGGCAAAGGAAACATCGGCCTTTGTCAACTCAAGCTGCGCGCGATGAATCAGGTCAACAAACGCCGAATCGCCAAACATCGCCTCCCGCGTGGAAATCGTCGCCGTAAACCGGCCAATCGGCTTATTCACGTAGGCTTTCACATCCTCAATCGCTTGGGCGAAACGCGCCTGAAATTCCGCGTCCGGCGCAAAGCGTTTGATGTCAATTAGTTCGCCGGTGACGCTCTTCTTTTGCCCGTTTAGCGTGATATTGGCGACCGCGACCGTTCGCGCCGAATGCGATCCGCCGAGAATCAGCACCGGCGTTCCGGCCTGATTGGTGATGGTTTTTTTCGCGCTCTGATGATCGTGGCCGGTAAATACCACGTCAAAGCCCGGCACGCGCCGCGCCACGAGTTCCGCCGCGTTTTCATTCATCGGCGTGTCCGCCGCCGCCCCGCCATAGGTAAAATCCACGCCGGAATGAAACAGGCCGATCAAAATATCCGGGTGCTCCGTTTCCTGAATCAGCGGCACCCAGTATTTCGCGCTTTCAACCATGTCCGCGTATGTGATGCCCTGCCAGAGATTGCCCGGCAGCCAGTTCGGGACGCCCGGCGTCGTCAGGCCAAGCACCGCGATTTTCACGCCGCCGCGCTCCAACACGGCATACGCGCCGAAATATGGCTCGTTCGTGCCGGTTTTCATGGCGTTCGCCGCTAACCAAGGGAATTGAAACGCCTTGACAAGCTGATCATACACCTCATGCCCCGGCTCGACATCGTGATTGCCGACAGTGGCGGCGTCGTATCGCATGAAATTCATCACAGACGCGCACAAATGCTCCTGATCCGTCCGCTCAAAATTGGAAAAATAGACGGTCGGCTGCCCTTGCAAAATGTCGCCGTTATCGAGCAAAATCACCTGCTGATGCGGGCTGGCGCGCTGCTGCTTGACATACGTGAACACCTGCGACAGCGACGTCGGCGCGGCTTTCGCTTCGATAAAATCATACGGGAACAACGCGCCGTGCGTGTCTGTTGTTTCGATAATTTTGAGCGTGACCGTCTTGGCGTGGCCTGACGTGCCGAAGCCCAAAGCCGCAATCAGCGCGATGAGCATGGCCGCCTGTTTAGCTGGTTGACGCATGATGTTCCTTTGCTGTTAATCTCTGTTAATCAACCATGTTACGCAACATCTCAGCAATTCCCCTCTTGGGAGGGGCAAGGGGTGGGGATGGCCTTCCTCCCAGCATCTTCGCGTCAGCCTCCCCCCTCACCCCTCCCAGGAGGGGAATTTTGTGAGTTAATCAATGTAACTGGAGATGATGCGGTCATACGTCCCATCGGCCTTGATTTTCTTCAAGCCTTCGTCAAACGCATTCCGCGCGGCTTCATCCATGAATCCGACATGAAACAACGTCTGCGCCGGGAACAAATCGTGAAAGGTCATTTCCTCCACCGGCAGCGACTCTTCTTGCGTTAAAATCTTCTGCCACCATTTGAAAATCTTCTCGTCAACGACAAGGACTTGCACGCGATCCATGAGAAACAGCCGCGCCTGCTTGCGCTGGTCGGCCTCTTCCAGATATTTCGGATTTTCGGCGACGGCCTGCTCAAATTCCTTTCCCAAATCGAATTTCGCGCCCTGCCACGCGACGATGCTTTTATCCTTAAGGTCATCAAGCGTGTTGATGGTGAGGTTGGCGTTCTTCTTCGTGATGGCGTAGTTATGGAACGCGATAAATTCCTGCGAATAAAAGCGTTTGGGAAACGTCGGCCGCACCGTGACCGCCACGTCAATCGTGCCGTCTTTCAACTCATATTCCAGCCGGTTATACGGCACGTACACGAGCGCGAACGTGTAGTCCCCCGCAAGCGCGAGCGCGGCCTTGAACAATTCGACTTCCATGCCCAATTGCGGCGTGTTCAGGTCATAAAAACGCGGCTCGAACGGCTGCGTCGCAAAGACGAACGGCGGCTTGGCGAAACTGAAGCCGACTTTAAGTTCCTTCGCCAACGCGGGCAATGAAACGGCGATTACGCTCAGCGCGATCACGCCTGTCATGAATGATTTCCGTTGCATCATCGCATTCCTCCCATGAAATTGCGCGTCGAAATCTGGCCGGTCTTCGAAAACCGGTCGGATTTGTCTGCGCGGCGTTGTTGTTCAGATTCTGTCGCCTAAAGGCGTCCGGCGTCAGCGTCTCCGGTCACGCGCAATCTTCATCGCACCTTTGTCAAGGTGTCAAGAAAAATTTCGTTTCGCCGAGCGATGGATTTTTGCATTGCGCCTCTGTTTTTTCTTGACGATTTTTCCGCCTGCGCATTGCTGTTTGCCAACAGAATCACCACCATTCAAGGGAGTTTGAACACTATGAGCGACGCAGAAGTCAAAGACATGCCGCAAAAACAGGCCGCAGCCCGGTCACCGATTTTCATGATGGTTCTTGCAGGCGTTCTGTTAGGAATCATCGTGTCCGTCATTATGAATATTCTTCCAAGTTCCCCGCCTGCCGAGGCGCCGCAGGCGATAGCTCCGCTCGCGCCCTATCAGCAGGCGTTGGAAAAATTGAAAGCGCGTTTCGGCTTGCAGCCCGAGCAATTGGCGATTGTCGTCATGTTGTCGGAACAGAAATTGCTGCTGCTGAAAAATGATGCCGTTGTGGCGTCCTATCCGATTTCTGGCGCGGCGGCTGGGGCCGGCAGCCGCGTCGGCAGCAATCAGACCCCGCTTGGGGCGCATAAAGTGTTGGAGAAAATCGGCGACGGCGTGCCGGTCGGCGGCGTGTTCCGGTCGCGCGCGTATAAGGGCGAAATGGCGAAGATTTACACAGATCAAACCGATGTGGCGGATGATTTAGTGACGACGCGCATTATGTGGCTGCGCGGCTTAGAGCCGGGCCTCAATTCCGGCGCGGGGGTTGATTCGCATTCCCGCTTCATTTACATTCACGGC
This sequence comes from uncultured Candidatus Moduliflexus sp., assembly GCA_964498135.1. Classification (GTDB taxonomy): domain Bacteria; phylum Moduliflexota; class Moduliflexia; order Moduliflexales; family Moduliflexaceae; genus Moduliflexus. The sequence continues at coordinate 15,210 of CAZCGG010000072.1, read as the reverse complement.
ACGCCGGAAGAAGGCTTAATCGGCACACCGGCCTCGCACGGCTGTATCCGCATGAAAAATCTGGATGTGGTTCAACTGTTCGATGCCGTTCCTTCCGGCACGCTCGTGGAAATTATTGAATGAGATTTCGGCGTAGCGGTCAGATATTTTGAAGATGTCTGACCGCTTTTTTTCTTCAGACACGCTGCGTTCTCAGCAAGTTCGCAAGCTCGGCATGACCGCGTTGTTCGGCGAGGCGCAAGGCCGATTCGCCGGAGCGATTCTGCATCGCGCTGTCCGCCCCAGCCCGCATCAGCAATTTCACGACTTCCTGATGGTTCCCGTTCGCCGCGTCTAAAATTGCCGTATTCCCCTGCGCATCTTGCCGATTCGGGTCTGCGCCCGCCGCGATTAACACGCGCGCCAATTCAAGATGATTCCCTTGCGCCGCGTACCGCAAGGCCGTCATGCCGAACGAATCCGCCGCGTTGACATCCGCTCCGGCCTTCGCAAGCAGGCCCACCATTTCCACATGATTCTGCTTGGCCGCCTCGATGATGGCGTTCCGGTCAAGCCGATCCGCGCGATTGGCATCCGCTCCGGCGCGAAGCAGCGCTTGCGCCAAATGAATGTCCCCTTGAGCGCACGCCGTGATTAACACGCCGGGATCGCTGGAGATTAAGGCCGCAAGATGGTCTGCTCCGGCCTCAAGCAGCAGATTGGCGATGTCGTTCGCGTGGCGCATGTACGCGATGGCTAAGGCGGAGACGCCGTCCCGCGTCGCGCGATTGACCTCGGCCCCGGCGCGCAGCAATAATTTCACCAGCGCGGCATCGTTGCAGGCGACGGCTTGTATGAGCGGCGTCGTGCCTTTGGCGGTTTGCACGTTCACGTTCGCCCCGGCTTCAAGCAGCATGGCAACCATGCGGCGGTCTCGCGTGTTAATCGCCGCAAATAGAGCGGTTATGCCGCTTCGATTGTGGGCGTTGACAGGCATGCCGAGGCGCAGCAATTCCTGCGCCATGCGCCGGTCTCTCTTGGCAACCGCGCTTAATAACGCCAAACTGCCACGTCCTTCTAACTGCGGGCGTTTCTTAATCAAGTCTTCCATCAAAAACGTATGCTCATGCGTCTGACAGGCGTTCATCGTTAATTTCTCCGTGAAATGATAAACGCCGGAAATCGGCAAGATTTCCGGCGTTCTGAGGCGAAAATCACGTTATTTTCCTAAATGCTTATTCAAAACATAGCGAGCGATCTCAACCTTTTGCCCTTCATTCTCGCATTTCAGGAAGCGTTCGAATTCTCGCACCGCGTCCTCCGGAATGCGGCTGAGATCATATAATTGCTCAATGGCGAATTTCTTCATTTTGACCGAATCGCCCAATTCCTGACGCGGGCGCAGGCGAATGTCCCGTTCAGCGCGGCGCGGCGCATCGGCGGGAATCGTTCCTTTCTTGATGTCGCCCGGCGCGTAGGTATCCGGGAGCGGCGTCGGCGTGGCTGCCGCTTCCGCTGTCGGCGTCACTACCGGCTGAATAACCACCGCCGTCGTGGCTGGGCGCTCTTCCCGATCCGTCGTGGTGGCTGGCCGTTCTTCGCGGGCGTCCGGCGTCGGCGTGACATCAATAATCTTCGAATTCGGCACGTCAATGCCCCGCGCCCTGCTGGTGACTTCGACAGTCACCTTGACATCTTGTCTCACAGGAGTGGCTGTCGGCGTCGGCGTGGCCGTCACGGATGGCGTCGCAGTCGCGGCTGGCAAAAGCTGCTCAACCGTTTGCGTGTTGGGGTTCGGCGTTTTGACGAATTGCGGCACAATCGTTGTCCGCTCCCGAATCTGCAAATTGAGAATCGCCAAATGATAATGCGCGTCATTATACTGATTGCACGGGATATTCAAGCGTCTGGCAATCGCCACGACATCTTTGAATTCCTTCAGCGCGAGATCCGCGTTGCTGCACATTCGTTCATTCAGCAAGCCTAACGCCATGTGCATGCCTAACGCTTGATACGAATACGGCGCGCCCTGATCTACCCGGCTGGCAATGGAATACAGGTTGCGAATCGCTTCGTCGTAGCGTTCCATCGCGCCGTTCAGCAAATCATAATTCAAATAAATTTCGGCGATGATGACATCGGCGATAATGCGGCAAATTTCCGATGAACCGGCCTGCGCGTCCACCTGCCTGATAATTTCAGGATATACCTTCGCCCCGCTTTCCGCCGTCAGCGCTTGGCCGAGTTGCTGAACAAACCAGCCGTTCCCGTTTGATGGCGCAATGCCCGCAATCGAAAACCATTCAAATAACAGCGAGATGAAATCCATCGAACGCGGATTGTAAATCTCGTCGCTGAGCTCTTTGGCGCGAGCATAGCCTTCAAACGTATCCTGATTAAACGCTTCGCCGATTTCCCACACTTTCTTCAATTCGACCGTAAAATCGCTGCATCCGACTTGGCGCATCAGAAAATGCTGGAAACTTTTTTCAATCGCCTTTTGCGTCTGATTGCGCAGATCGTTCCAATATTGTGTCTCGACGCGCCGCCAACTCCGATTGCCGGCGGCATATTCATCGTAGCTTTGCTCAATCGGCGCCATGTCAAAACCGCGCGCGCGGGACGCATTAATCAGCTTTTGCATGTCGCGCTGCCATTCTTCTTTTATCGCTTTCAAACGGCTGGATAATTGTTTGAAATTCAATTTATCGAGCAGATTGGCCGTCGTTTCCGTCAATCTGCCGGAAATCCCATCGAAACTTTCGCCAAATTTCGCGCTCAGCAGGCGCGCATTGCCGCTGATAACGTTGACGATGCCTTTGACGCGCTCGCTGAGTTGATTGATAACGGTGAACGTATCCCCGCCGACGGTAGGCATGAAATAAAGCGCAGCCCCCGCAACAATCACCAGAATCAGCAACAGTCGCACGAGCGAAAAGCCCTTTTGAGAGGCAAAATACCGACACATCATATTTAACCCTCCTGTCAAAAAACTTTGATTCGGATGTCATTATGTATTTTCTAAAGCAGCATGTTCAATTAACTGAGGACGTTACCACCTCTTGTAAAATAAGGCAAGAAAAAAATATCTATTTCCTACGTAAATTTTTGCGAGGGCATTCATAGTGAGGACGAGACTTCAAAAGTCTTCAAGACTTTTGAAGTCTTTTATCAATTATCAGGACTTACGCAAAAAAGTTCGTCCTTCGACAGGCTCAGGGCGAGCGGTGGGGGACACGCCAACGTCAATCCGTTCGTGGTGAGCCTATCGAACCACGTTGCGTAAGTCCTGAATGATAATTATTGTGGGAAAGCGGGAATTGGCAGGAGTGCGCGAAATTTCGATTTCGCGTGTTCTATGGGGAAATCGCGGGCGGGAAGAAACGAAGTTTCCGAGAAGAAACTTCGTTTCTTGATGGTTCGATCATTGAGAGAGTTGCTGCAACGCGGCATCAAGAATATTATCTTTGCCCTGATTCAGCGCGGTTTCGTCCTGCATGACTTCCACATCGGGCGCAATGCCTTTTCCTTCGTAATTCTGCTGATCAAACGCCGCGAAATAGCGTTCATTCGAAAACATGAACATCCAGCCATTCGGCAGCGTTTTGCCAAGCACGTTGGAAAATGCGCCGAACGACGGCTCGCCAACCGTCGTCACGTTCGTCAAATCGGGATGTTTCAGGATCATTGCCGCCACATCCGCCGCGCTGATGGTCAGGCCGCTCGTCAGCACGATGACCGGCTTGCCGAGAAACTGGACGCCTGCCGGTTCGATGAAGCGTTCTTGAAGCGGCGAAAATTCGTCATACCCACCGATGCGTGCCTGCTTGGAAAAGACCGGGATGCGCTTCGAAGTCAGCCGATTTGCTAGCGCCAGCGCGAGCCGGTCAGAGCCGCCGTCGTTTAGGCGCAAATCGAGAATCAGCGCGCTCATGGATTGCCATTCGCCCAATAATTTATCAATGGCTGCCGTAAACATCGCTTCGTCCTCGTCTTCGTTGTTCGTCTGGCTGTAGCCATAAAAAGAAAGCACGTTGAGATAGCCGATGTTGTGATGAATCGTTCCTGAAAGCATATTATCAGAAGCCGACGCTTGAAGCGAGCCTTGATCCGTGCGCGCGGCAATCGCGGTCAGCAGGTCGTCGCGGCGCGATTTCAGCCATGCGGATGGCGGATAAGGAAACGATGAAATCCCCGCGTTTCCATTTGAGATGACGCCATGCCCGTCGCGTAGCAGCACCATGAGCTTGACGAAGCCCGTAAATAAACTTTCCGAGTCGCGCTTGGCAATATCAGGCCGCAACGCGCGATACGCCGCCCGCCAATCAACGTGTTTCATGGATAACATCGCGCTCTGCTCTTCAATGGTATGCCAGAAGACCTCGAAATTTTGCGCGGCATCTTCGCTGGCGCGCGTAATCGTGATGGTGTCAGGAATCGCCTCAATTCGCTTCAACACGATTTTCGTGCCGTCCGGCTCCTGAAGAATGATTTGCTGTTCCGTCCGCTCGATGATTTGTCCGATAAACAGATCCTCAAGCATGAGGCGGCCTTGCTCAATTCTGCCCTTCGACGCGCACAGCAGGCTCACCTGCGTCATGTCGCAGGACGTGAAGGCGTCGCCCTGCATGCCGATCAGATAGCCGTAGCCCTGCGATTGCCAGAGCGTCATGCCCGGCGCTTGAAGCATTTCACGGCTGTCTTGCGGGGCAATTGCGCCCGCGCATGAGGTCAATATGAATGCGGCCGCCGCCACTGTGATGAAATGCGCCATATTTTTTCGTTTCATCGTCTTATCTCCAAAATATACAAGGTGGATCGTTCTTCTTGTGGTTGAGGTTAAAAGGAGGAAAATTTTCGCAAGCGGCATGATGAGGCCACGCCGCTTGCGAAAGAGGTTGGAAATGATGTCGATTACCAGCACCATCCGGTATATGCTGGAATTTCGTTGATCGTTCCGGCAGGAAAGGCCATGTTGACTTGATACACTTTGCCGCATGGAATGTTACAATTTAATACTTTGGAAGAACTCTGCGTCGTGAGCGTTAATGAAACCGCCACAGGATCAGATGGGCAACTCTTGTTAAGAGACGCCCATTCATTGCTGATATTAATCCGATAGGTGCCGCCATTCGGCGTGCCTGAAATCACTAACGGCGGCCAAGCCACGTTTTCAACCCAAGACGTCGAGCCGTTATTGGTGAATCGCAGCGCGCCGCTCTCAATATACGCCGAGTTTTTTGAGTTGTCCGGCTCAATGACGGCAAATTCCACCACCTTCGCAACATCCCCATACAATTCAGCCATAAAAGACTGCTCCACGACAACAGGCGCAGTCGTCATCGGATTTGAGCCAAAACAGGTATATCGGCCTAATTGAACATTTTGCCCATTCGGCATGGTTCCGCTCATGCTCAAATATGACCCGCCTTGGATGCCCTGTCCATTTTTGCGCCCGATCACTTGAAACCAAATGCTGTAATGGGTCTTTCCAAAATATTTCACTAAATCCGATAGAGAAGGATAAATTGTGACGCTGCCGTTTAAGACTGGATAGCGCCCGATTTCTGTATAGGTGTCTTCAGGAGTATCATACGTGATTGGGACGCCGGACGCGCCGATATTTTTGATGGCCGCCACGACTTCTGTTATTTCGCTTGGCAGGCCGGAAAATGTGAACGCGACATTTTGAAGCGTGACATTTACTTGGCTGACGCCGGCCGCAAGCCCTTTTCCGACCTGCTCGTTCACTTCCGCATAAATCCACGTGCTATACAAAAAACATTGCCAGTCACTCGTGGCAAAATTCACTTGGCGTTCTTCAATCAGTTCTCCTTTCTCGTTCGTGATTGGAATCACCGCAGAGCCATCCGGCATCTGCGAATAATTAAACCGTGTCGCGTTATTATCGCTTTCCGAGGCGATTGAGCTACTGGTCGTTGTATTCTTCTCATCCTGCGAGCATCCTGACAAACTTGCGGAGAGTATCCCCAATCCCATACACACAGCCGCGAATTTCACCAATCGTTTCATTCCGTCCTCTCCTTTCTAATGAAGTTTTGGTTCGAGCGAGTGACCGGAAAGGTGTTGAAAGACCTTTCCGGCGTGTTAAAGACGACGTGTTATGAATGTTTTCTTCGATGACAGAGCCAGCCAAACCCCAGCAGTCCAAGCCCAAACAAGCCGATTGTCGCGGGTTCAGGAACGGCTGCGGTCGTTGTGTCCTCGCTGTTACCGTATAACAATCCTGTTCCCATGCCCATGCCGCCAAGCACGGTGTTGAGTTGTCCGCCGCGTCGGCCGAACGCCTGAATTTCGCGCAGCTGCCACCCGGCATAATCGCCGCTCAGCGTCCAATAATCGCCGATTTTGATCAATGGGACATAGCGGAGGCCGGTGATGCCATCATCCGCGTCTGTCAGATACATGCCAGTATAGGCATTGGTTGCGTCATATTCATAGCCCCAGATCGTGATGGCATGTTGTTTCAGCGTGCTGGAATTGATAATTCCTCCAGTGACGCCGTATCCTGCCGCGAATGCTTGCTTAATTGTGTCAAGCAGCACGGACGTCGTGCCATTCAGATAGAAATAATCGGCAGCCAGGATTGAACTCCAATAATTTCCGCCTCCGGCAGCGTTGACCGTTGAGCCGGTATAGCCGCGAGCGGGCGGCTGCAAGCCATTCAGCCACCACTGCCAGCCGTAATTCATCTGCCCCATTGCGTCTGTCCAATGCGCTTTGAAATTGGCGAAAATCGTCTGCGCGGTATTGTAGGTTGTCGTTCCCCAATTCCCCCACGCCAGCAGGTTCGCCGCCGCCGCCGCCCAGCAAAATTCATCATCATCGCCGTCTTTGGTTTTGTTCGCATCCTGCCATTGGCCGGAGAGCATCACCGCGCCGCGAATGCTCAATTCATTTGTTGTTGTGTCGCTTCCGGTATTCCCTCGCCCATCGTTCGCCGAGGCTTGCACATTATAGATTCCAACGGTCAACGCCGGAGCAATCACATTATCCGCCAGCGTCCACGTGCCATTGCTATTCGTTGCGGGATACGTGTTTCCATTCACGGTCACGGAAATCGTGGCTGTGGCTGTTGCGGTATTGTCAGTGATTGTTCCGCTTAACGGCGGCGTCGTGTCGGCCGTGGCAAGCGGATTGACCGTCACCGTCGGCGGCGTCGTATCTTGCACCGTGACGGTAAACGCGCCTGGCGCGCTGGTGTTTCCGGCATCATCCGTCGCCGCGCAGGTCACGGTCGTCGCGCCAAGCGGGAACGCGCTGCCGGACGCTGGAGAACACGTCACTGTCGGCGTCGTATCAATCGCGTCTGTCGCCGTCGGCGCAGTAAACGTCACGACCGCGCCGCTCGCTGAGGTGGCTTCCACCGGGGAGAGCGTCGGTAATGTTCCTAACGTCGGCGCCGTCGCGTCATACGTCACCTGATTATCCGTGCTGGTGCTGGCCGCGTTGCCATTTGAGCCGTCCGTCGCCGCATCCGCCGGAATTGAAGCCGTCACCGTGCCATCCGTCATGCCGCTGACGGTTACGGTGTAGTTTGCGCCGCTGCCGCTCACGGTTACCGTCTTCGTCCCGCCGGCCGTGCCGCCAAGCATCACATCGGCGGTGGCATCGCCAAACCCCGTCACCGGTTCGCTGAACACGACCGTAAACGTGATCGGGCTATTCTTCGTTGGATCTGCCTGCCCGCTCGCCTGCTCGATAGTCACGGTTGGCGGCGCATTCACTGTAACGCTGAATGAGCCGCTGCTTGACCAATTTCCAGCAGCGTCGCGCTCCTGCACATAGAGCGTATGCGTGCCTTCGCTCAATGCGTATCCTGGAATTAAATTCGTATATGTGCCTCCAGTCAGGCCGCTCAAATCAGCGTCATCCAGTTGATAGCGGTACGTGCCGTTGCCGCCCCCGCCTCCCGAACTCCACGTCCATGTCGGCGTGGTATTGGTTGTCGGAGATGCCGGGCCGGTCACGTTCGGCGCGTTTGGCGGCGTCTTGTCATAGGTGACGCTGTTATCCGTACTGGTGCTGGCGGCGTTGCCGTTGCCCGCCAAATCCGTCGCGGCCCCTGCCGGAATTGAAGCCGTCACCGTGCCGTCCGAAGTCACGGCCACTGTCACCGTGTAGGTCATGTAATCGCCACTGTCGATAATATTAGAGACTGTCGCGCTTGCGCCGCCGCCAAGCGTCACGTCGGCGGCATCGCCAAAGCCCGTCACCGCTTCGCTGAACTCCACCGTAAAATTAATCGGGCTGGCGTTCGTCGGATCAGCCTGGCCGCTTGCCTGATTAATCGTGACCGTCGGCGCGGTCGTGTCAATGACGATGTCTCTATTATAACCAAGCGAATTCTCCGCGCCCGGCGCTGGCAGCGTCAAAACCGCATTCACCCCCGAGATATCCGTGATTGTTCCAGATAGCGAGTTGGTTGCCATATAATCGAGATCGCTGCTATTATGCCCTGCCGCAACGATATACGTACATTCCAGAGTGTAGCCGTTTTCAACACATGGCACCGGCACTGCTGCTCCCACATTCAACGTCAGTGTTGGCGTTCCAGTGACACTGATAATTTCATTGAAATGAACAGTCAACGTGATCGTGTCTCCAGCGTTAAACGCGCCATCCACGGAGGAGTTTACGTTTTCCACGACAGGCGGCGCATCCACAGTAATGGCAAAAGAGCCGTTGCTTGACCAGTTTCCGGCAGCATCGCGCTCCTGCACGTACAGCGTATATGTGCCGTCGCCTAACGCGCTTGCCGGCGTATAGCTCAAACTGGTCGTTTCGGTCGCGCCGCTAGTCAAATCCGCGTTATCCAGTTTATAGCGGTACGTGCCGTTGCCGCCCCCGCCTGCTGTCCAACTCCACGTCGGCGTCGGATCGTTCGTCGGCGTCGTGCCTGTGACAGTCGGCGCGGTCGGCGGCATCGTGTCATACGTGACGCTAACTGTGCTGGGGCTGGCTTCATTCGTGTTGCCCACCAAATCAGTCGCCACGCCCGCCGCAATCGCGGCCGTGACCGTGCCGTCCGATGTCATGCCGCTGACGGTGACGGTGTAGCTTGCGCCGCTGCCGCTTACGCTCGCCATCTTCGTCCCGCCGGCCGTGCCGTCGAGCGTCACGTCGCTCGCCGCAAATCCCGTCACGTCTTCGCTGAATGTGACGGTAAACGTTGGGTTCGCGTTCGTTGGATCCGTTCCCGGCGTAATTGTGACTGTCGGCGGCGTCGTGTCATACGTGACGGTGTTATCCGTGCTGGTGCTGGCTAAGTTGTTCGAAGCCACGTTCGCCGGAATTGTCGCCGTGACCGTGCCGGTCGTCGTCATGCCGGAGACGGCCACGTTATACGTCGCGCCGCTGCCGGTCACGATGGCGGACGTCGCTCCCGCGCCGCTGAACGTCACGTCGCCGGTCGCAAAGTCGCTGACAGGCGAGCTAAACACGACCGTAAAATTAATCGGGCTGTTCTTCGTCGGATCCGCCTGCGTCGCCGCCTGATTGATCGTGACGGACGGCTTGTCATCATTAATAATCGTATAGGTCGCCGTCTGTTGCGCTCCTAACATCGTGCCGCAGCTTGGATTCTGCAAAACCAAATTAATCGTTTCATCGCCTTCAGATAATGTCTCGCCAACAATTGTCAGCGACACCGTTTTATTCGCGCCGTCGCCTGCGGCAAAATTTACCGTCTTGGGAAGAATTCCGCTATAATCGTCAGGATTCAAGGCCGTGCCGGGGGAAGCATTCAGGGCGACTTGAACGCTGATGGCTTGAGAAACATCTCCTGTTCGGCTGATTGTGGCAACGACTTTTGAAACCGCGCCGCTGTTCCCTTCGGTTGCGCTATACGTTGACGCCGTAAATGCCACTGTCCCAACGGGAAGCTCAAACGCGCCGATGTCGCTGATGATTCCGAGCGAGCGAGCGACTCCGCGTTGATCCGTCGCGAAGGCCGTATTTCCAGCGTTAATTGCCGGGCTGCCGCACGTCAAGGCGTGCGTCATGGTTGCGCCTCCGTTATTCGCCAATCCGCCGAGCGCGGGATCGCCGGTTTTATTATGGGCGGTTGTGCCAGTAATCGTGCAGCCCGCCGGATTTTTAATGAGATTATAATCTTGCGACGTGATAACTCCGCCGCAATCAGGCGCTTGATTACCTCTGTCCACGTTATTCCCAATCAAGGTATTTTTGATATTCACCACGCCCGCGCTTCTATAAATGCCGCCGCCATTGCCCGTGCCGTTGGCGTCATTATCGGCGGTATTGCTCGCAATCGTCACGCTGTCCATGTTGACAACGACGGCGCTGGAATTCGTAAAGAATCCGCCGCCGTGAACAGCGGCAGCATTTCCGCTGATGGTGACGTTTTCAAGCGCGACGCTCCTGCTGCTCGCGCCATTGCAAATCGCCCCGCCGTTATTCGCCCTATTTCCGGTAAACGTGCTTTGGCGTATCGTGACTGTTCCCGCTCCGTTATTGAATAATCCACCGCCATTGCCGCCGCTATTGATATTATTGCTGACCGTCACATTCGTCAGGGTCAACGTCCCTGAATTGACTTTATTAATCCCCGCGCCTGTCGCGCCGCCGGAAACTTTTCCGTTATTGATTGTTAAGGCGCGCAGTTCAACCGCTTGCGTAGTATTGATCGTGAAAATTCGATAGGCCGTCGCGCCCGTGCGCGTAATTGTTACGCCTGCGCCGCCGTCAATGACCAATCCGTCCGTGATTGTCGGCAAAACCGCCGTCGCAAACAGATTAACCATCGTGACGCCGGAAAAGACAATCGTATCGCTGCCAGAACCGGCGGCGCAATCAGGGGACGTCTTCGCGTTATTTTTTGCATTTACCAACGCTTCGCGCAACGTGCATCTGCCGTCAGTAAGACGATTATCCACCGTGCCGGTCGTGACGGTAATTGTTGCTGCTGAGCCGAGCATTGGCATGAACAGCGCAGCGAGAACAATGAGACAAAAACATGCGGCAGCTCCCCTTCTGTGAAAACAAGAATAATGCGTTTTCATAGATTTTTCCTCCTCGAAAATTTTAATAAAAACATACCGCAACATCACATAATATAAAAAGTATGCCACGAGCGCCATTTTGTCAATAAAAATATGCTGGCGGCGGCTACTTCCCCGCATGCTCGCGGATAACGCTGAGAACCGAGAGCCGGTTCGCCACTTGTTTCAACGCATGGAACGACGCCTTCGCCACATCATCAACATCGGTCAGACGCCACCAGAGGAAATGCGCCGCCCGTTTGAGCAACTTCGGCTCTTCGACAATATGCGCCAAATCGCCGATCATCTCAGCCGCGCATTTCCGCGCCTCGCGGTTGCGATCTCCCAGCAATTTAATCAAGGGGCGCATGACTTTGACCGTGCGCAGATGGACGATTTGCTCCGCCGCAATCGCGCGAATAAACGCCTCCTCGCTCCGAATCGCCTGCATCAGATAGGGAATCGCGTCAGGCGTTTCGATGCGGCGCAGCGCATGAGCGGTCGTGCGCCGGACAAATTCGTTGCGCTGGCGCATGGCCTCGACTAAGGCGGGAATCGTCGCCACGCAGCAGACTTGAAGCAGCGCCCGCGCCGCCGCTTGGCACACTTCCCACGCCGGGTCATTCAGCGCGGCAATCAGGGGCTCCGCGGCGCGGCTGTCCCCCAATTTTCCCAACGCTTCCGCCATCGCCCACCGGACTTTTTCATGCGGATCGTCAAGCAGCGCGAGCAGCGCGGGAACGGCGGCGGCATCGTGAATTTGGCCTAACGCATGCGCGGCCGCCCAGCGTACGAACCAGCCCGGATCTTTCAGGGTGATGATTAAGGCCGGAACCGATTCGGCGTCGCCGATTTCTCCCAACGCTTCCGCCGCCGCTCGGCGCATGTTCTCGTCCTCTTCGCTTTCGAGGCAATGCGCAAGCGCCGCCACCGCTTGCCGGTCGCGGATTCGGCCTAACGCATACGCGGCCGCCCAGCGTTCCCGATAGCTCGCGTCGTTGACGATGTTGATGAGCGCAGGCACGGCTTGCGACGAGCCGATGCGCCCCAACGATTCGACAACGGCCTGCCGGATGGCTGGATGGCGATCTTGCAGCAGCGTCAGCAGCGCAGGCACGCTTTCCGGCGTGCCGATGCGGCCTAACCCTTTCGCCGCAATCCGCCGCAATTTCGTATTTGAATCGCGCAATAGTTCCAATAACGACGGAATCGCCTGCTCATCGCCCATGTCGCCTAAAGCGACGGCGGCGGCCATTCTTACATCAAAGCTGGCGTCGCGCAGCAGGGGAATCAGCGCGGAAACGGCTGCTGCGCCGCCGATCCGGCCTAACGCCTGCGCCGCTGTCTGACGCACGCGCTCCGAGTCTTCGCGCAGCGCATCAAGAAAAAACGGAATGGCGTTCGCGTCGCTGATTTGATTGATTGCGTTTTCCGTATTTTTCAAAACATACGCGTCGCTTTCATATTTTAAGGATTGCAGCAGAAACGGCACAATCTGCGCATCGCCCATCTTTTTCAGGGCATCTCTGGCCGCGTGGCGGATGTACGGCTTTTCATGCGTTAATTCTTGAATCAGATTCTCGACAATGGCGGTATTTCCGATGCGGCCAAGCGCGTCAACCGCTGCGCGGCAGACGTAGCCGCGCATGTCGTCCAGCCGTTGCACCAAATAGATGACGGTTTCCGGCTTGCCGATTTTGCCAAGCGCTTCCGTCGCCGCCCAGCGCATTTCCCACGATTCATCATCAAGCGCGGCAATCAGGTCAGAGACGGAATCGGCGTGGCGCAGGCGTCCAATAGCTTCGGCGGCTTCGCGCCGCACCGCCGCGTGTTCATCACGCAACGCGTCGCGCAGCGCCGCAAGCGCATCCGTGTCCGCCGCGCCGCGCTTGCCGAGATATTCCGCCGCAATGCGCCGCAATTCGGCGTCTGTGTCGCGCAAAAATTTGACGACCTGCGCCGGGGAAAGACGGTCAAATAGGCGCAGCAAGGCATCGCTGATCGCCCGCCGCACGAAATCTTGACTTTTGCGGAGCGCTTGCGCCAAAAATGGAATCACGTCAGGATCTCCGATTTTGCCCAAGGCCGCCGCCGCCGCCCAGCGAATCAAAGGGTCTGGATCGTCCAGCATTTTCACCATGCCCGGCACGATCCGCAGGCGCGAATAGAGCGCGTCTATCGAATCAAGCTGCCCCAACGCCTCCACCGCCGCCAAGCGAATATCTTTGTTGGAATCGGCTAACGCCTGAATCAGAGACGGCACGGTCTGCTCGCCGCCGATTTTGCGGAGCGATTGCATGATAATGCGCCGCACGTCCGCGCGCTCATCGCTTAGCCCACTCATCAATTCGGGAATCGCCTGCTCGTCGCCGATTTGACTCAGCGCGTCAATCGCCGCGTCGCGCACGTCCTCCTGCTTATCGCGCAGGGCGGTCACGAGCGAAGCGACATCGCCGAGACGCTTGATGGCGGCGGCGGCGGTGCGACGCAGCGCGGGAACCGGATCGCTCATCAGGCGGAACAATTCCGGCACGACGGATTTTTTGCCGACCGCGCCCAGGGTTTCCGCCGCGATCCGTCGAACATCGCTCTGCGAATCGCGCAGCGCTTCGACAAGGAACGGAATCGTGTCGGGCAACTGACATAATTCGAGCAACTGCAGAATCGGCTGGCGGTCGGGATTGTGGGGCCAGAAGCGTTCCGGCAGGCCGAAAAGCGCCTGAAATCGCGGCGCGGTGGATTCGATGAACGCCGCGTACCAGAGAAACGACCAGAAACAGACGGCGATCAGCAGCCCCCAATTGGGAAAAAGCGGAATCAGCTTTAACAATAGGGGCAGGGCGACAAGGCCAAACGCAAACGTCATGCGCGACATCATCGCTCGCTCGCGGCGGCGCTGCTTGAGAAACGGCGACAAACAGGCGAGAAACGCCTGCGCCATGTCTTCATGGCAGCGCGAACCGGCCTGCAACAGACGGGCGGCCAAAAAAACGTCGCGCAGCAACAGTCTTTCGTAAGGGCTGCGGGCGCGCAGGATGTAGCGCGTGAGCCATGCCAAATGCTCACGATCCAGCATTTCGCCGCAGAGCAGCAGGATTTCCTGCCACGCGTCATGATGCAGGCGGCGCGACAGCCATGTCCAGCCTAATTGCGCGTTTTCCGAACACATCGCGGCGAGGTGCTTGGCGGCGGCAAACTCCCTGAACAGCGCATGGCGAAAAAAAAGATGCGTCGTTCCCCCGTCTTCCCACGTTTGCAACATGCCGCACGTCTCCCAGAAACGCACGATCTGCTCGGCAAGCTCGCCCCATTGCGCTGCCGAGCCGTTCGATGGCTTCCGCAAATGGCGCGACAAGCTGTTGACGGCATCCGCCCGCACGAAGGCCGACGCCGGGCGGGTTTCAACCGCTCTCGCATGGAGATGCCAGCCGAGATAGGCGAGACCGGCCAGCAGCATGGCGCGCGGCGGAGCGTCATTCCGCGCGGTCTGCATGTCAATCAGCGTTTCAAGGCATTGCTCATAAAACGCGGCGCGTTCTTCAGGAAGTTCCTGCAAGCGCTCGGCATCGGAGAGGGCGCATAAATACGTCAAGAAAAGCGGCTGGCGGATGATGCCGCGCAAGCGCGGTTTCCGCGCAAACTGCTGTTTCAGCCACGCTGTCCGGCCTTCCGCCCAATCCCAAATTGTCTGCCGCTCTTCCGAAAGCGACAAAAACGTCTCGTCTATGCACCGGTCAACCTCTTCGCCGCTCATTGGGAGCAGTTCGAAATGCGTCACGCTTTCAAATCCGGCAAGCCGATAGCCGACCGGGCGCGAGGTCAGCACGAGCAGCCCCGGCAGTTCGGCGAATTCGCTGATGACGCTTTCGCGGAACAGATAGAGCGATTCCACGTCATCGCACAGCCAGAGCAGTCTTTCCGTCTGCGCAAGCGCGTCGCGCAACTCGCCGTCATCGCCTGCGGCCTGCCGGAAGGCGAATTCTTTCAGCGATAGGCGGCGCCCGCCGCGCAACAGCATGGCATATTGCCGCAACGAGACGAACACCGGCAGCAGGCCGTCGGAATGACCGGATTCGACATGCGCGAGATAGCGCAGCAGCGTCGTTTTGCCTGAACCCGGCGCGCCGAGAATCATCAGGCGGCGATAGGCTAACAGCGCGTCAGACGGGTCGAGCGCGGGCGGGCGCTCCAAACTCCGGTAGATTTT
>CAZCGG010000071.1:14970-18786 GCA_964498135.1 uncultured Candidatus Moduliflexus sp. | reverse complement strand
TGATTTCCGATGGCCGGTCGCCGACGCAGACGTTTACCGCGACGGTTGCGCGCATCCTTCCCACGCCGACCGAAACGACAACGACGATCCCGGAAACAACCACCACCACGCTTCCAGCAGCCACAACGACCACGACGACGATCCCGGCAACGACGACGATCCCGGCGACGACGACCACGCTTCCAGCAGCCACAACGACCACGTTTCCAGCAATGACGACGACGCTCCCAGCAACCACGATCACCACAACGACAACAACCACCCTTCCGTCTTTCATGCTGACGGTGACGACTGCAGGCACCGGCACAGGAACAGTGTCGAGTAATCCGGCAGGAATCGCTTGTCCCGGCACATGCAGCGCATCGTATCTGACCGGCACGGTCGTGACGCTGACGGCGACGGCAGGCGGAGCGGGCGATGCGCTTGTCGGATGGACGAACGGCCCGTGTTCGGGCAGCGCGAGTCCAACGTGCGATGTGACCATGAATGCGGGCAAAATGGCAACGGCCTATTTTGCGGGGCAGTGTGAGGTCGGCAATATGAATGATGATGGCACAGGATCGCTACGGAAAATTTTGAGTGGGGGTGGGGCGAAAATTTGGAGGGAGATTTCTCCGGTGAGCATGTCTTGTTCGCTGATCACCTTTGCGCCCGCCCCGTTCGTGCAAGGGCAGACGATTACCCTGACCAGCGGCGAATTAAGCGTTCCGGCCAGGACAGTCACGATTGACGGCGGCGCGGGCGTGACCGTCAGCGGCAACAACAGTAGCCGTATATTTTACGTCAACAGCGGCGCGAATGTAACCATTGAGAATCTGACAATTACGCAAGGAAACGAAGGTAATGGCGGCGCAATTTATAACACCGGCATCATGCTTCTCGGAAGCAATACCACCGTCAGCAATAACACCACATCCGACAACGGCGAGGGTGGCGGCATTTTCAACGACTACGGGACGCTCACAGTCAACGGCACCGTCAGCAATAACACCGCATCCGGCGACGGCGGCGGCATTTGCAACTACGGCGGGATGCTCACAGTCAATGGCACCGTCAGCAATAACACCGCACCCGGCGGCGGCGGCATTTTCAGCAGCTACGGGACGCTCACGGTCAACGGCACCGTCAGCAATAACATCGTATCCGGCACCGGCGGCGGCATTATCAACTACTACGAGACGCTCACGGTCAACGGCAAGGTGACTGGCAATGTGGCGGACAACGACAACAATGGCTACGGCGACGGCGGTGGTATTTACCACGTGGGCGGCGGGACGGTCAATAATGCAACCGCGAGCACCGTCTATGGCAATACGGACGCTACGAACCCCGGGGATCAATGTCACAATTATTATGATGCGAACGTTCCAACGTGCGTTTTGCCATAGCTGATCGGACTGGTTTTTCGGATTCTACGTGTTTCGGGCATGAGCGCAGCGATTGCCTGAAACACGATAATGGAGGCGAGAGCGTATGGCGAAACCAAGGCGCAGGCGGCTTGATTTGGCATTTTTCATCATGCCGGATTTTTGGATCAG
The DNA here is from genome assembly GCA_964498135.1 of uncultured Candidatus Moduliflexus sp. GTDB lineage: Bacteria > Moduliflexota > Moduliflexia > Moduliflexales > Moduliflexaceae > Moduliflexus. Next base: position 17,248 of record CAZCGG010000071.1, on the reverse strand, counting down.
CCTCGGCATTTGTCTGTTCGTCATCGTGATGTATGTGCTGTCGCGCCCGGAAATCGGGCGGCTGCAGGCCCCGGACATGCTGGAAATCATGGAAGCCAAGACGCTGGATGTGCGCTTCCGGCTGCGCGGCGCAATCAATCCGGGGGATGACATCGTGATTATCGCGGTGGACGAAAAAACCGAGGATGACCTCGGCCGTTGGCATTCGTTAGGCCGACTGTGGCTCGCGCAATTGGTGAACATTCTGCATCAAGGCAACGCCAGCGTCGTCGGCTTCGATTTGACGCTCGCCGAGCCGGACGCGAACATCGGCGTGGCTGTCGCCGAATCGCTGGAAGCCGAATACCGGAAAGCCGCGCCGGACGCCTTGACCGCGTATCCCGCGCTTTTGGCCGCATTGGAGCAAGCGAAAACCGCGCATGATTATGATCGCCAATTAGCCGACGCCATCCGGCAAGCCGGGAATGTCGTGCTGGGCATTTATCATTTTTGGGATGCCGCGAGCGCGGCGCATCTCACGCCGGAAAGACATGCGGCGTATCAGCAGATGATCAGCCGGGTGATGTATGATTCATTTGATGTCGGCGATCCGCCGCCGCTGCGCTTGATTACGTCGTTCGGCGTCGAGCCGAATCTCCCGCTTTTTTCGGACGCGGCCAAAAGTTTCGGGCATTTCAATCATCTGACCGACCGGGACGGCGTGATCCGCTTCACGCCGCTTTTGCTCGATTATCAGGGGAATTACTACCCCTCGTTTGCGCTGGAAGTGGCGCAGACGCATTTGCGCCCGCCCATGAAACCGGTCATTCATCTCAAGCGGACCAGCTCGGGCGTGGGGCTGATTGACCACATCGTCGCGCCGCCGGTCACGATTCCGTGCGATGAACAGGGGGAATTGCTGATCAATTACTACGGCCCGGCGTTCACGTTTCCGTATTACTCCCTGTCAGACGTGCTTTCCGGCAAAATTCCGGCGTACAAATTCGGCGACAAAATCGTCCTCGTCGGCTTCACGAGTTATATTTATCAAGACCTCCACTCGACGCCGTTCCGCTATGACACCTTTCCGGGCGTGGAAATCAACGCCACCATCGTCGCCAATATCGTGAAGAACGATTTCATCACCCGGCCGCAATGGACGACGCTCGTGGACGTGCTGCTGATTTTGGGGCTGCGCGTCGCGATAGGAATCGTCCGCTATCGGAAAAGCCCTCTGTGGGGGACGTGGGCGGCGTTAGTCGGCTTGGCGCTGATTATCGGATTAGGCGATGCCGCGTTCCTGTTTTGGAAAATCTGGCTGAACGTGACGTATCCGATGCTGTTTCTTCTGCTGGATTACATCGCGCTGACGTCGTACAAATATTTGACCGAAGAGCGGCAGGAGCGGCTGCTGAAACATGCGTTCGAACATTACGTTTCGGCCTCGGTGGTGACGCATCTTCTGAAAAACAAAGATCAGTTGAAATTAGGCGGGGAGCGGAAAGAGTTGACCGCGTTCTTTTCGGATATTCGCGGCTTTACCAAAATTTCTGAACACATGACGCCGGAGGAGTTGGTGAAATTTCTCAACGAATATTTGTCGGCCATGACCGGCGTCGTGCTGAAATACGACGGCACGCTTGATAAATACATGGGGGACGCGATTATGGCGTTTTACGGCGCGCCCGTCGCGCAGCCCGATCACGCGCTTCGCGCCTGCAAAACGGCGGTGGATATGATGATCCATTTGCAAGAGCTGCAAGTCGGCTGGAAGGCGCGGGGGCTGCCGCCGCTCAATATCGGGATCGGCATTCATTCCGGCGAAATGAACGTCGGGAACATGGGGTCGTGGGAGCGGTTCGATTATACCATCATCGGCGATAACGTCAATTTGGCGTCGCGGCTCGAAGGCTTGAACAAGCAATACGGCACGAATATCGTCATCAGCGAATTTACGTATCAGCATTGCGCGCAAGCGGGCGGAGAAGCCCTGACGGTGCGGGAATTGGATCGCGTGTGCGTGAAAGGCAAAGACGAGCCGGTCACGATTTACGAATTGATGGGCTATGGGACGCTGTACGCCCAGAAAAAAGAGTTGATTGAAAAATTCGAGGCCGGGCTGATCGCGTATAAGCAGCGCGATTGGGCGCAGGCGCTTGCCGCGTTTCAAGAGGTCTTGCAGCTTGACCCGCAAGATCACCCCGCGCAACTCTACATCGCGCGCTGTCAGGAATATCAGCAGCAGCCGCCGCCGGACGATTGGGATGGGGTCTTTGTCATGAAAACGAAATAGGCCGCC
>CAZCGG010000071.1:0-14870 GCA_964498135.1 uncultured Candidatus Moduliflexus sp. | reverse complement strand
GCCGCCGCCGGACGATTGGGATGGGGTCTTTGTCATGAAAACGAAATAGGCCGCCCGCAAGACCTGACAGGTTTAGAGAAACCTGTCAGGTCTAATCTTCTGTGAAACGATGACTATTCAGCTTGAATGACGCCCCAGCCGACGAGCCGTTGATAGGCGTATTCGGCCTGTTCGCCTTCATTCACCGATTGCAGGTAGCGATAATATTCCTGCGCCGCCCCTTGCTTGTCCTGCATCCCTTCAAGCGTCACGCCTTTCAGGAAAATCGTGTTCGGGTTGCCGGGCAGCATGCGCTCGTAGGCGTCGAATTCGTTATACGCCGCGTCATACTCTTTCAGATTGAGGTTCGCCACGCCCGTCAAATGGACGGCTTGCGCTTCCTGCGGATAGACCTCCTTCGCCTTTTCCGCGTAATATTTGGCTTCGCTTGCTCTATTCAGGGCTAACTGGCATTTCGACATCATGACCAATCCGGCGTAATCTTCCGGCGCGAGGCGCAGCGCGTCAGAAAAATGCGATTGCGCCTGCGAATATTTCTTTTCCGCCATCGCCTCTTCGCCCTTCTGCAAGGTTTCAATCGCCTCGCGCATCGCCCGCAGATTCGCGGTTTCGTCCATGTAGCGCTCTTCGTAAAACGGCAGGCTCGCCATCGCCTGATAGTCCACGCTCGTTTTGTCGCGGGCGGTTTGCAAGCGTTCATCGCTCATCGGATGCGTCGCAAACATCATTTCAATCGCGGACGGCTTATGATCGGAAAGGCCGACCAGCACTTCCATCAGGCCGACCATGCCTTCGGGATTGTAGCCCGCTTTCGCCATGTATTCCATGCCGAGCGCGTCGGCTTGGCGTTCATCGTCGCGGCTGTAATGCGCTAATAACGCGCCCGCCGCAAATTGCCCGCCGATGTTGACCACATCCGTCCAATCGCCGCCGCGCGAATCGGAATAGATGACCGCTCCGGTCAAAATCCCGCTCAGAATCATCCCTTTGCTCATGCGCTCCGCCGTGTGCCGCGCGCTCACATGCCCGATTTCATGGCCTAATAATCCGGCGAGTTCCGCTTCATTTTTCAATTCCAGCAAAATGCCGCGCGTGGCCGCAATGCTTCCGCCGGGAAACGCATAGGCGTTGACATAGGTGGCGTTGACGGCGCGGAACGTGTAGGGCATGTTTGGCCGGTGGGAAACTCCGCTCAACGCGCTGCCAACCTGCGCGACGTAATTATTCAACGCTTGATCCTGCGCCGCGCCGTAATCCGAGGAAAATTGATGCGGCGAATTTTGTTGATCCGCGTTGATTTCACCGGATTCCGACACGAGCATCAATTGCCGCTGCCCCGTGACCGGATTCGTCGCGCAGCCGGTCACGACGCCCGCCGTCGAGACGGTCGCTAACCAGAGAAAATCGCGGCGCGTTAATTTGCCCGTGTAAATGCGATCTTCTAATGAATGTTTCATAGTCCCTCCCATGATAGCGCAACGCCGCGCAATTTTTGGCAAACACTGCGCGGCGTTCCGGCTATTCCACACGATTGCGTTTCCGCCAGCGTCGGAGTTTGGTATAATCGTCTTCTGTCAGCGTTTTGAAATCCCGAATTTCCAATTCAACCGGCTCCGGCTCTTGAATCTCCAGACCGCCGGAGAAAAAGGCTTCATCCGCCATCGCTAATTTCGAGGCGCGAATATTGCCGCGCACTTTCGCCGTCGCCGTCACTTGCAGCGCCGTTTCGGCGGTAATATCGCCCAGCACTTCGCCCGCCACCACAATCTTATCCGCGCGCACTTCTCCGTGAATGTAGCCGGATTGTTCAATAAACAAGTTGGCGTTTTGCAAAAAGATCGAGCCTCTGACAATCCCGCGCACCGTCAAATCCACTTCACCAAAAAGATCTCCCGTCACCACTAAGCCCTGTTCGACTACAGACGACATACCCGTTTCCCCCTGTGTGTTATGTATCACATGACCGCGCTTGCTGGCCTGAATTTGATCTGTTCAACTCGTTATCGCACAGTGGCGACACTGTTGAGATGTCTGACCACTAAAAAAATCACATATTTCTTGAAATCATGTCGGTCAAGAAAAAAATGAGCCTCTTGCGGCATTTTTGCGGAACGCCGCGCCGTTTTCCGGTGATTCGCAAAAATTTTCGTCAAGAAGCATTGACAGAAGGCGAAAGAAATGAAAATCTGGCGTCCGTCGAACAGGCATGAACTGTCAAACGCAATGAACGCACAGAAGAATCGTGATAGGCGGAATGAAAAGCAAAACATCACGCCGTTCGCCCTGAGCCTGTCGAAGGGCATATTCATGGTTCGACAGGCTCACCATGAACGGGATTTACACAGGAGAAATGAGCATGAACAGACCACGATGGTATGTGATTGGCGCGCTTTTGGCCGCGCTGCTCGGCGGAATGAGCGCGCCCGCGCTGGCCGTGACCGTCTATTTTACCGACGGCACGACGTTGGAAGTGGATAATATTACTCGCGTCGGAAATACGGCGTATTTGATTCTTGACCTGTCGCGCATTGATTTAAGCCGCACGGACGTCAAGGAACTTGACACGCTCGGCAACGCGCAGCCGCCGATTCAGCAGGAAGGGCTGTCGCTGCTGAATTTCAACATCGTCCCATCCGACGACCCTGAGCAATTGACGATTGCCGGGGATGTGTTCAACAATACGCGCGAGACCGTGCGGGACGTGCGCGTGGTCGTGACGCTGAAAAATAAGCAAGACCGGAATTTGATGACGGCGCAGACTGATATTCGTCCGGCGACGCTTGCCGCCGGAGAAACCGGCCATTTCGAACTGCACGTCAATAAGCCGACCGGTTTTGCGAAAGCAAGCGCGGAAGTGCAAGGGGTCTTTTCAAACAACAGATAACATCTCGCCGCCGGTTGCGTGGGACGCGCAAACGAAGTTTTTCAAACAGGACTTACGCAACGTGGTTCGACAGGCTCACCACAAACGGGGGGGATGATGTTGCGTTTCACTCAACGCTCGCCCTGAGCCTGTCGAAGGGGAACTTTTTTGCGTAAGCCCTGAGAGACTACAACGTCACGATAACGCCGCGTGAATCGTTGACGTGTCTCGCAACGTTGCGGGTGTCCACGAAAATTTTGGAATGATCAACCAGCCATTGATAATCATAGGAGGAATGATCGGTCACTAACACGGCGCAATCCGACGACTCCAGCCGCTCGGCGGTTAATTCGCACGACGCGATGCTGAGGCCGTCTTCGGCGAATGCCGGAATGTGCGGGTCGTTGTAGCAGAGATGCGCCCCTTTGCGCTCTAAAATGCGGAAAATGTCGAGCGCCGGGGATTCGCGCACGTCGTTGATGTCGCGTTTATAGGCGATGCCGAGCATCAGAATGCGCGAGCCTTTGACGCTTTTTTCGACGGCATTCAGCGCGTCCACGACTTTATTGACGACGTATTCCGGCATGGATGCGTTGATTTCGCCCGCAAGCTCGATAAAGCGAGCGTTGTAATTCAGCGTCTTCATCTTCCACGCAAGATAATGCGGATCAATCGGAATGCAATGCCCGCCGAGGCCGGGGCCGGGGTAAAACGGCATGAAGCCGAACGGCTTGGTCGCCGCCGCCCCAATCACTTCCCAGACGTTCACTCCCAATTTATCGCACATGACGGCGATTTCATTGACTAAGCCGATATTCACGCTGCGGAACGTGTTCTCCAGCAGTTTGACCATCTCCGCGCTTTTGGTCGAAGAAACCGGCACGATTGTCCCAATTGCCTGCTCGTACAACAGTTTCGCAATTTCGAGGCATTGCGGCGTCAGGCCGCCGATGACTTTCGGCGTATTTTTCGTGTTATACCGCGCGTTCCCCGGATCAACCCGTTCCGGCGAAAATGCGAGCAGGAAATCTTTGCCCGGTTTCAGGCCGGTTTTGAGCAATTCCGGCAAAATCGCTTCATCCGTCGTGCCGGGATACGTCGTGCTTTCCAAGACAACCAGTTGCAACGGATGAAGATATTTCACGATATGCTCAACGGCGGCCATAATGTAGGAAATATCCGGGTCTTTGGTTTTGCGCAGCGGCGTCGGCACGCAAATGCTGACGGCGTCAATCTGCTTGAGCGCGGAGAAATCGGTGGTGGCTTTCAGTCGGCCAGCCTGCGTCAGCACGGCGACTTCTTTGGTGGGGACATCCTGAATATACGATGTTCCGGCGGCAATGGCGTCCACTTTGCGTTGATCAATATCAATGCCGATGACCGGAAATCCGGCCTTCGCAAATTCAACCGCGAGCGGCAGGCCGACGTAGCCTAACCCAATCACGCCGACTGTGGCGGTTTTCCCGAGAATTTTTTGCTTGAGTTGTTCCATTACTATGGACAGGAAAAGCTGTCAGACTCGTTCAACGTGTCTGACAGCTTGCCCGCAATTTTACGTGTTCATGCGGCTATGCGCAAGCCGCTTTCATTTTTCGAATCATTTCCGCCGGATCCGGGGCGTCGAAGACTGCCGACCCTGCGACAAACACCGTTGCGCCAGCGTCGGCAACCTGACGAATGTTCGCCGCCGAAATGCCGCCATCCACTTCGATCTCCACGCGGGACAGCGCGCGAGCGGTCAATTGTTCGCGCAGTCGCCGAATTTTGGAGAGGCTGGCCGGAATGAACGCTTGCCCGCCGAAGCCCGGATTGACGGTCATGATCAGGATCATGTCAACCTCCGCAAGCGTCTCGTCAAGCAGCGCAAGCGACGTGGCCGGATTCAGCGAAATTCCGGCGGACATGCCGCGTTTTTTAATTTCTTGCACGGTGCGATGAAGATGCGGGCAGGTTTCGACATGCACGGTCAACGAATTCGCCCCGCTTTCGGCAAACAACGGGATGAAATCGTCAGGGTTGGTCATCATGAGATGCACGTCGAGCGGAAGCTTCGTATATTTTTTGATGGAGCGCACGACCGGCGGGCCGATAGTCAAATTCGGGACGAAATGCCCATCCATGACATCCACGTGCAGCCAATCGGCGTCCTGCTCAACGCGCTGAATTTCGTCGCGCAAACGCGCGAAATCTGCGGAAAGAATTGACGGAGCAATTTTTATCATCATCGGCGGCGGTTATTGAAAACGTTGAACCACTTCAAGCGCGCCATCCACGTAGAGTTCAACAACCGTTTTTCCAATCACTGGAATTTGCAGGATAATGCGATGTCCCGGCGTGGCAAGTTGACGATACAGTTCCGCGCTACCTTCGCTATTTTTGACCACGACCCGCACTTCGCGCTCAAATGGCCCCGGCGGCACGGTGTATTCCATCGGCTGATATTGCAGGGAAAGCGTTTCAATGGCTTCTTGGCGCTGCGCCTTCCTCGACTTGCCGCTGACCACGAGCGTCACCATGTTTTTTTCTTCAACTAGCGCGCCCGGTTTCGGCACATGGCTCAATACCGTTTCCGGCGGCACGGATTCGTATTCTTCATACGCGATGTTGCCGACGACTAAGCCCAACTGTTCGATAATTCGGGCGGCATTCGAGAAACGTTGCTCCACCAAATCCGGCATCACCATAATGCGCTTATACGTCCCCTGACTGAGCAGCAGATGAACGGTTTGGCCGATATTTCCCTCTGAATTGGCGGGCGGCGTCTGCGCGAGAATTTTATCCACCGGAATTTCTGCGGAATGCACGTATATCACGCTTCCGACGCGGAATTTATACTGCCGGAGCGTCCGTTTTGCCTCGGCCAGCGATTTGCCGACGACATCGGGAACCATGGAGGTTTCGATTCCCTTGCTGACAATCACGCGCACTAATTGATTGCGCAACGCTTTGCTGCCCGCTACCGGGTCCTGCGCTAAAATATAATCTTTCGGCAGTTTCGCGTCAAGCTGCTCTTCCACCGCTTTCAGGCGGAGATGCTGTTCCGCGAGCATGTCGGTGGCGTAGTCCATTGTTTTGCCGACGACATCGGGGATTTCAATCCGACTTGTCGCAAAAATATACCGGATCGTTGCCATGCCGCTAAACAGAACTACGGCGACGAGCAGCGCGCAAAATAACACGCATTTCAAGAGGGCTTGCAACAGGTTACGCATTATATCTTGGAAAGAAGGTGGCCGGGCGATTGGAGGATTCCGCCGGATACCACGAACTTCATGGCCTCTTCAACCGAAATCGGCAGCGTGATGGCCTTGCTTTTCGGCACGATAAGCAGAAAACCGGTTGTCGGATTCGGCGCGGTCGCAATGAAAACACTCAACATGGGTTCCGCAAATTTCCCCTGAATTTCTCCACTTGGCTCGCCGGTCACGAAACCAAGCGCATGGCTACCGGGCTTGGGATATTCCACGGAAACGACTTGCGTAAACGTCTGCCGTTGTTCTGAGGTCAGGACTTCAATCAATTGCTTTGCGCCGTGATAGATTGTTCCGATGAACGGAATCCGCGCGAGGACATATTCGCCGAACGAAACAAAGGCTCGGCCTAACATATTCGTCACAAGCAGCCCGATGCCGAAAATAATCAGCACGGTGCTGATGATGCCTAACCCCGGAATCGGCGTGTCGGTGATTTGACGGGCGACTGGAGCAAAAAGCCCGTCAAACCAGGTAAACATCATTTTGAGGAGCAGAATCGTCATGCCGACCGGCAGAACGATGACTAATCCGGCGATAAACGTATTTCGCAGCAGATGCTTGAGCGAAGAAAGCATAGGAATTACTCGGCGGCAGCAGCTGCCGCTTTTTTCTTGCGTCCGCGCGGCTTTTCCGCCGGGGTTTCATCCAATTTCATGCCTAACGCTAAATTCATTTCAGACAAAATCCCTTTAATTTCATTCAGCGATTTTTTGCCGAAGTTTCTTGTTTTCAGCAAGTCGGTTTCGGTCTTTTGCACAAGTTCCGACACGGTTCGAATGTTCGCGTTTTTCAGGCAATTGCTTGAACGCACGGATAATTCCAATTCATCCACGTTCATGGCAAGATATTCATGCCGCTTTTCTTCTTCTTCATCCACGCGGGGTTCGGTTTCCTCAAATTCTTCGCGGAAATTCGTGAACAAATGCAGTTGATCTTTGAAAATTTTGGCGGCATGCGCGACGGACTCAGTCGGCGTGACGCTGCCGTCAGTCCAGACTTCCATAACGAGCTTGCTCAAATTTTCTCCGCCATCCAAATCCAAGATTTCAAATGCCACTTTTTCAACGGGGTTGAAATCCGAATCAATCGGCAGGACGCCGATAGCGAGATCTTCGGTTTTGTGCATGTCGCTCACGACGAACCCGCGATCAACTTCGATATCCATTTCCATGTCTAAGCGGCCATGCTTATCGAGATAGGCAATATGAAGGTCTTTATTCAAAATTTCCACGTCGGCGTCAGTCTGGATGTCTCCGGCGGTAATCTCGCGCATGTCCGTCAATGGATTCACGACATGCAGCGACATTTTCCGAATTGCTTCCGTGTTCATTTTAATGGCTAATTTTTTAATATTTAAAATCAGTTGCGCAACATCCTCTAACACGCCCGGAATAGTTGAGTATTCGTGAAGAACGCCCTCAATTTTCAACATCGTGACGGCCGCCCCTTTCAGCGACGACAACAGCGAACGACGCAAGCCGTTGCCAATCACCCGCGCCATCGTGCGCTCAAAGGGTTGATACGTCATTTGTCCATAGGTTGAGGTTAAGGTGTCTTTGTTCCAGATGGGTTGCTCAGGGAGATGAAGCCCTTGAATATGCATACGCCGAAGTTCCTCCATTTACAATAACAAGGCCGCCGTGTTGAATAAAAAAGCGATTCCTGCCCACCGATTCAACGCCAACAGGCGCGACAGCGCTCAGCAATCGTTAAGAAATTTTCAATAAAAACCGCACTCAAGCAAACACATACGCAAGATCCCCTTTTTCGAAAGCCGAAAAAATGTCAAGAGGTTTCGTGAGATTGTTAGCGATTCGAGCAAGAAAGGGGTTTAACCACAGATTGACACAGATTCGCACGGATTTTTGAAAAAAACATGCTTTTACATCTGTGTAAATCTGTGCAATCTGTGGTTGGAAAACACGTGAATCTATAACGCCGCCGCGACCGGCTCAGGGAAATACTCATAATACAGCGTCGGCATAAATTGAATGATGAAATCCCGCATCAGCGCGTCAATATCGGCATAATCCCCTTTTGGCGGCAGCGGCGCAAGCACGCGCACCAACGCGCCGTCCGTGCGATTATAGCGCATCGCGTCCGCGACCAAATTGATTTTCTGCCAATATTCGCTCGTCTCGAACCGCCCGCGCGATTGATACCAATAATAGGTCAGCATCCGTTGCTCGCCGTTCACCAACATGGCGCGAAGCGCCTGAATGGTCAGAGGCTTTGCTCCGGCGGCCTGAAGCGTTATCGGCGTTGTTTCCAAAAAATTCCAGCCGGAGCCGGGCATGCAGTTGCGCGGCGAATGCACGGTCTCGCCATCTTTCTGATCCTCGAAATAACCGATATATAAGGAAATCCAGAGTCCGTTCTCATTGCGATAAAGGCGGTCAAGATAATGATCCACGCGCAGAATTTCTAACACTTTCGGATCCATGACGCGCGAGCCTTCCCCGCGCCATGCGCCAATCTGCTCTGGAAAATTGTTCAGGTCTTGCCGGAGCGGGGTGGATTGGCCGTGCGGAGCGCGATAAACGAAGAACGTGGTGATGAGCAGCAACGCTAATGTCACGTAAAACGGTTTTCCGAATTGCTTCCACATGATTGATTTCTCTCCTTTATCAACGATGATGAAACTTTCAGGCTTGCTTGATAGACGCGGTTTTTCGGCAAGCCGAATTTCGCGGCAACCGCCTTCGCCGCGTCTTTCCGGCTCATGCCGTCTTGCTCAACGCGCAGCCGCACTTCCGCAAAAATCGTTTCGTCGTCAATCTCAGCCGCATCGTCGGAGGTTTTTCCGGCAATCACTAACACGAATTCCCCCTTAACGACGGAGGTTTCGGCAAAATGCCGCAACACCGTTTCGACATCGCCGCGCGCGACTTCTTCAAACGTTTTCGTCAACTCCCGCGCCGCCGCGATTTGGCGATTCCCCAAGGCTTCGCGCACGTCTTGCAGCGCGAACAGGAACGCATGCGGCGACACGTAGCAGACAATCGTGTGCGATTCGCCGCGCAGCGCGTCAAGCTGCTGTATGCGCGCCGTGCGTTTATTTGTCAAGAATCCGATGAACAAAAACGCATCCGTCGGCAGGCCGGAGACAATCAACGCGGACAGAAGCGCCGACGCGCCCGGCACCGGCACGACCGGAATCTGCGCGGCAATCGCGGCGCAGATGATGTCATGCCCCGGATCCGAAATGCCCGGCGTTCCGGCGTCAGACACCAGCGCAATGGAATCGCCGCTCAGCAGGCGCTGCACGAGATAGTCGGATTTTTGGCGTTCGTTCTGATCAAAATAGCTGGTCAGCGGCGTATGAATATCATACGCCGCGAGCAATTTTCGCGTGTGCCGCGTGTCTTCGGCGGCAATCAGCGCGACCTCTTTCAGAATCCGCAGCGCCCGCAGCGTGATATCTTCGAGGTTGCCAATCGGCGTGCTGACGATGTAAAGCGTGCCGGTTTCGCTCATGACGCCCCCATCTCTTCCAACAATTTCCAGCAATACCACTGCATGCGCGGCAGGTGAAACGGCCCTTTCCAATTGTTCCCTTTCAGGCGCGAGGAACGCGTGCCGTCGCGGTGCAGATAGCCGAACCATTCGCCGAATTCGGAGTCAGGAAAATGCGCGTGCGCCCACTCATGCGCCCGGCGATGCCATTCACGATATTTCGCGTCGCCGGTCATGGAATAGGCGAGCAGCGTCGCAATAATCGCCTCGTTATGCGGCCACCAGAATTTCATGTCGTGCCAATATTCGGCGCACGGCAGCCCCTTCGCGTCACGATAATAGAGCAAGCCGCCGAATTCCTGATCCCAGCCGAGTTCCCAAGACCAATCGAGAATTTGCAGGCCAAGCTCCCGCAAACGAGCGTCGCCGCCGCGAAATTTGGCTTCGTGCAAAATGAACCACGCACATTCAAGCGCATGGCCGGGGCAAATCAGACGCCCTTCGAATGTGTCAAAAAATTCACCGTTCGCGCCGACGGTTTCAAGCACGGCACGCAATTCCGGCTTCATGAAATCGCGCTCGATTTCCGCGATAGACCGGTCAATCCACTCGCCGCACATCGGGTCGCCCGTCGCCTCGCGCAAAATCTGCGCCGTGACAATCAAAATCATCGGCATCGCCAGCCCCTTCAACATGCGCGTCGCCGGGATGACTTTCGGCTCTAACAGGCCGGGCGTGGTATAATAGTGCGTCATCAGCGTGAACAATTTCAGCGCGTCCCGCCGCGCCGCCTCGTCGCCGGTCGCCGCCGCATACGCCGCAAACGCGGCCACGCCGAACGCTTCGGAAAAAAGATAGCGCCGCTTGCGCAACGGGCGGCCGTCCCGCGTGAGCGTAAAAAACATGCGGCCGTCCGCATCAACGCCGTATTTTCGGAGAAAATCGAGGCCGTGCCGGGCGGCGTCCAGCCATTCGCGACGCGGCTCAACGGTGCGGTAGAGCGTGGACAGCAGCCAGATGAACCGGCCGTGAATCCAGACGGGTTTGTCCGCGCTGAGGACGCTTCCGTCGCGATCCAGCGCGAACAGAAATCCGCCGCATTCGCGGTCAATCGCATGAGAAAGCCAGAACGGCAGCGTGTCCCGCAGCAGCCCGTCACGGTACGCGGCAATCAATTGCTCGCGTTCCTGCGCTGAAAATAAGGGGTGATTCGGCATAAATTTTCCTCTCAGGCGCTTTTTTTGCCACAGATTTACACAGATGTTCACAGATTTTTGAGCAAGAATGCCTTTCATCTGTGAACACCTGTATGAATATGTGGTGTATTTCGTCAACAGTCTGACTTCATCCTCTACGCTTGCAAATCTTCCCACCCCTGCGTCTTGTTTCAACGAATGCGCCCTAATGCGCGGAGGACTTTTTCCGGCGTGATGGGCAAATCAGTCAGGCGGACGCCGAGCGCGTCGGCGACCGCGTTCGCAATCGCCGGAGCCGGGCAATTGATCGGCACTTCCGCGACGGATTTTGCGCCATACGGGCCGGTCGGCTCGCGCGTTTCCACGAGAATCGTCACCAATTCCGGCATGTCAGCAGCGGTCAGAATTTTGTAATCGTCGAAATTCGGATTCAGCAGCCGCCCCTGCGCATCAAATTGCATTTCTTCCAGCAAGCCGTAGCCGATTCCCTGCGCCAACGCGCCTTCAATCTGCCCTTCCGCCAAGACAGGGTTAATCGGCATGCCGCAATCCACCGCCGCGACGAGCTTTTCAAGCATCACCGCGCCGGTCTCCGTGTCAACCGTCACTTCGGCGAATTGCGCGGTAAACGGCGGCGGGCTGTCTTCCGACAGATGCGATTCCGTCACGGTGATTTGCGTTTTTTCCTTATAAACAATATGCATCGCCACGTCGCGCAGCGCGGCTTCTTTGCCGCTCGCCGCAATCACTTTGCGATCCCGGCACGTCAGCGTTTCCGGCGCTTCGCCCATCATGTTCGCCGCGAACGCGAGAATCTTCCGCCGCGCCGATTCCGCCGCTTTTTTCACCGCGCCGCCGGAAATATACGTCGTGCTGGACGCATACGCGCCGACATCGAACGGCGTCAAATCGGTGTCGGACGACAGAACGCTGATGTCGTCAAGGCGGACGCCGAGCGTTTCCGCCGCAATCTGCGCCAAAACCGTGTCGCTGCCCGTGCCGAGGTCGGTCGCGCCGACGAACAGTTGGAACGTGCCGTCGTCGTTCATTTTAATCGTGGCCGCGCCCCAATCCACGCCCGGAATGCCGCTTCCCTGCATCGAGCAGGCCATGCCGACGCCGCGCTTGACCGCCCCGTCGCCGCGCTTGCCGCGCTTTTCCGCCCAGCCAATCGCCGCCGCGCCTTTTTCGATGCACTCGCCGAGGCCGCAGCTTTGAATCACGCGCGCCTTGCCGTGCGTGCTTTCGCCGATTTTTTTGGCGATCGGATCGGCGTAATTCGTCTGAATCCGGTTCTTTTGCCGGATTTCAAGCGGATCCATGTTCAACGCTTTCGCTAATTCGTCAATCTGCCCTTCCTGCGCGAACGTTCCCTGCGTCGCGCCGTAGCCGCGAAACGCCCCGCACACGGGCAAATTCGTGTAAACGACATCACACGCAAAGCGGATGTTCGGAATCGGATAAATCGGCAGCACTTTATTCCCGACGTTGCTCTGCACCGTGATCGCATGGTCGCCATACGCCCCCGTCGCGGCCAACACCACCATTTCGTTGGCGAGAATCGTGCCGTCTTTTTTCGCGCCGGTTTTCATGCGGATGGTCTGCGGATGCCGCGTCCAGCCGCAAATAAACTCCTCGGCGCGGGTGTACATGATTTTCACAGGCCGCCGCGTTTTCAGCGTCAGCGCGGCGACAGCATCTTCAAGGTTCATCCCCTGCTTATTGCCGAAACCGCTGCCGATGCGCGGCTTAATGACGCGGATTTTGCCGACCGGCATCTGCAAAATGCGGGCTAACTGGCGGCGCGTGTGGAACGGCACTTGCGTGCTGGACACCACGACTAACCGGCCATTTTCGTCCAAATACGCCAGGCTGACGTGCGGCTCCGGCTCGCAATGCTTGATCGGCTTCGTGTAATACGTGTATTCGACAATCACGTCCGATTCCGCGAAGCCTTGCTCGACATTGCCGACTTCCACGCCGAGATGGCCGACTAAATTGCGCGAGGCGTCGAGAATCCCGGTCGCGTCGGGTTCATCGTGAATGACCGGCGCGCCCGGCTTGATGGCGTCTTCCGCCGTAAACGCGGCAGGCAGAATCTCATATTCCACGTCAATCAGGCGCAGCGCGGCTTCGGCAATCGCCTCGCTTTCGGCGGCGACAAGCGCGACGCGGTCGCCGACAAACCGGACTTTGCTGTCGAGAATCACATGATCATAGGGCGACGGCTCAGGATGGCTCTGCCCCGCCTTCGTATGCCGGATTTTCGGCAGGTCTTCATGCGTCAGCACGGCCTGCACGCCGGGCAGCGCACGCGCCTTGCTCGCGTCAATCTTGACGATGCGGGCGTGCGCGTGGGGGCTGAGCAGGATTTTCGCGCAGAGCATGCCGGGCAAATCGTAATCGTCGGTGAATTTGGCTTTGCCGGTGACGAGCTTTTCAGCGTCCACTTTCGGCAGCGGCTGATTGACGACGAGCAAGCCGTTTTCGCTCTTCGGCGCGGCGGTGTTGCCGACTTCGCCGCGCTGATAGGCCAAAATCGCCTCAATCGGTTTTTTATAGCCGGAATCCCGATCCAGCGTTCCAATCAGCGCTTCGCGGATGTCGGCTTCGGCGGCGTTGGGATGGACGTCTAAAAAGGCTTTGGCGGTCAAAATCATGCCCGGCACATGATAGCCGCACTGCGCCGCGCCATGCTCGATAAACGCCTGCTGGAGCGGATGAAGCTGGCCGTCTTTCGCCAGCCCTTCAATCGTCACGATCTTCGCGCCGTCGGCCTTCGCCGCCATCGTCAGGCGCGCGCTGACCGCCTTGCCGTTCAGCAGCACCGTATCGCAGCCGTACAGCCCCGTATCATCGGCAAACTTGACGCTTTTATATCCTGCGCGGCGCAGCGCGTCTAACAGCGTGTCGCCGGGCTGAATGGCGAGTTGTTTCTGCGTATCGTTGATGTTCACGGAAATTTGCATCATTCACCCCTCCTTTTGGCGCACGCGGCCAACACGCGCCGCGCATACACGCCGAGCATCTGCGCTCTGAACGCGGCGCTGGCGCGGAAATCTTCGACAACATCCGCCGTCTGCGCGGCGGTTTCGGCGGCCTGCTGAATGCGTTCGTCCGTCAACATCGCGCCCGCGAGCATCTGCTCAACCGGAGGCAAGCGCCGCGCGCCGCACGCGACCGGGCTGACCGCCATGCGCGCCGTCTGGCAGCGTGCTCCATCGAAGAGCAGCGCCGCCGCGATTGCCGCGAGCGGGCGATCCTGCTTCGTGCGGCTCATGCAGAGCGCGTGGGCGGCGGCGCGGCGAAACGCGGCGGGAATCCGAATCTCTTCAATCAATTCCCCGCCATGCAAGCCGCCGCACGTTGCCGCGTAAAATTCCGCCAGCGAAACCGCCCGGATTTCCTGCGTCAGCGATTCTTCTTCCATCTTAACTTCGCCGGGATCCGTGAAATCCGGCGCGGCGACGATTTGCTCCGTGTCGCACACGACAATCAATTCGGCATCCAGCGCAATTAACGGCAAAGCGATGTCGGCGCGGGTGACGATGCTGCCGCCGATGGTCGCGCTGTTGCGGCGCTGAACACTCCCCGTCCAGCCCGACACCTCCGCCAACATGCCGCAGGCGTAAGCGCGGATAAGCTCGGATTGGCGCAGCGTTTCCAGCGTGACGCACGCGCCGATCCGCAGCGCGCCGTCTTCCTCGATGATGCGGTCAAAGCCGCAATAGGTGATGTCAATCAGCGTCTCGATTGACGGATCGGACTGCGCCGCGACTGTTGTGCCGCCCGCGATATAGCGGCTTTTGCCGGGCTGCTGGCGAAATAAATTGACCGCCTCTTGCGCGGCGGTCGGCTTGAAATAATTTGCGAGATGTTTCATAGGAGATTTCCTTGCAGGCAGCAGCGACGTTTCTTCAACAGGACTTACGCAACGTGGTTCGACAGGCTCACCACGAACGGGTGATGATGTTGGCGTTTCACCCACCGCTCGCCCTGAGCGTGTCGAAGGGCGAACTTTTTTGCGTAAGTCCTGTTCAAGAAACGTCGCTGCTCAGATTGCCGATTATTCGACGCAGTTGGCGCATTCCACCACGACTT
>CAZCGG010000070.1:11257-18982 GCA_964498135.1 uncultured Candidatus Moduliflexus sp. | reverse complement strand
GCTCTCATTATGACCTCCAGCCAGTTATTTCTCTAACACCGTAAACGCGCGCTGCAAAAACTCGCCGTCTTCATCTACCAGCGTCAGCGTATGCTGGCCGGGCGCGGGCGCAAGCGACATCTGATGAATTGCGCGAGTCTCGCCGAGATACTCGCCATCCACATGCCAAAAAATCCGCTTGCCGGGGTCTCGATGCGCCGCCTCAAACACCGTCCGCCCGCGCTGCCCGTCTAATTCAAGCGGAACGTAAATTTTCCCGTTGCGCGGCGGATACAGCAGTGTCATGGCGAGCGCGTTCACGTCGGCAAGCGTGGCAAGGCAATCGGCGCGATACGGCGGCAGTGGGCGATAATCGGAATGCCCCTGTTTATAAAACCATTCGATGGCGGGCGGCAGCACGAACCAACTCAACGTCGTCATCGCGCTCGTTTGCTCGCAATTGCTGTGAACGCGCCACGTTCGCGCCGCGTCGCAATGAATGCGCTGGCAATACGGGCATGCGCCGGAATTCAAAGCCGCGCGCGGCGCTTTGATGCGGATCGTCCGCTCGCAATTCGGCCCGGCGCGATAGCCGCTTTTCGTGCAGACTTCGATTTCCACGAGTTCTTCCGTCGGCTCGGCAAACCAGCCTTGTGGCTCAAGCATGCCGAAAATTTCAAACAACATCGGCGCGGCGGCCTCGATGCCGGTCAAATTCGGGCGGCCTTCGCCGTCGGCATTCCCGACCCAGACGCCGACCGCATACTGCGGCGTCACGCCGAGCGCCCAGGCGTCGCGGTAGCCGTAGCTCGTGCCGGTTTTCCACGCGATCCGCGCCGACGATTCAAACGCTTTCCAGCCGATTTCCACGCCTGGGCGCGCGACTTCCTGCATGGCCGCGAACGTCAGCCAGCAAGCCGCCGCGTCAAGCGGATTCCGCCCCGCCGATGGGCGGCGTTCGGCGTCCGCAAGATATGTCGGCGGGAAAAATGCCGGTTTTCCGGGCATGCCGGCCGCCGCATTGTTCAGCGTCCGCGCCATGCTCGCGTACATGCCGGTCAACTCCCACAGCGAGCCTTCCGCGCCGCCGAGAATCAGCGACAGGCCGTATTGATGCGCCGGGCGTTGCAGCGTCGTCATGCCAAGCTGTTTCAGCAGCATGGAAAACCGGTCAACGCTGTACGCGCTGAGCAGGCGCACCGCCGGAATATTGAGCGAGCGCGCTAACGCCATGTATGCCGGAACCGCGCCCTGATACGATTTCGAAAAATTTTCGGGGGAAAAACTGCCGAAGCGCGTCGGAATGTCGGCGACAAGCTGCGTCGGCAACAGTTCGCCCGCTTGCAGCATTCCGGCGTACAGAAACGGCTTGAGCGTGCTGCCCGTGCTGCGCGGCGCGGTCATCACGTCCACGTAATTGCCATGCTCGTCGCTGCGGAAATCATGCACGTTGCCGACGTACGCCAGAACGTGGCCGGTGTTCACATCCAAAATCAGGGCTGCGGCGTTATGCACGCCGTTGCCGGACAAGCGCTGCGCATGGCGATTCAGCATGTCAATCACGCGCAATTGCCGCTGGCGGTCAAGCGTGGTGACGATTTGCCCTGCGCGGCGGGTTTTTTGCTGCGATTGCCGGAGATTCGCCAGCACATGCGGCGCAAGCATGGGAATTGGATGCGGCGCGGGCGGCAGCGGCTCGGCTTGCGCGAGGCGGCACGATGTCGCGTCAATCACGCCGGTTTCGCGGAGTGTTTCCAGCAGCGCGTTGCGCTTTCGCAGCAGCCGCGTTCGATTTTTGCCGGGATGCACTAACGCCGGGCTATTCGGCAGCACCGCCAACATGGCGCTTTCCGCCCATGACAGCTTTTCCGGCTCGCGCCCGAAATAGCGCCACGAGGCCGCGTCAATCCCCACGACATTCCCGCCGAACGGCGCATGCGACCCATACAGCGCGAGAATGTCGTTTTTGCTGAACGAGAGTTCCAGCCGCAGCGCCATCGCCATTTCAATCAGCTTTTCGCGGAATGTGCGCGGCCGCTGCCGCATCAGGCGAATGACCTGCATCGTGATCGTGCTTGCGCCGCTGACCACGCCGCGCGCGCGGAGATTCTGCCCGACCGCCCGCATAAACGCGAGCGGATCAACGCCATGATGGCGAAAAAACCGTTTGTCTTCATAGCCAATCATAGCGTCCCGGATTTTCGCCGGAATCGCTTGGCGCGGCGGAAAGCGCCATTGCTCGTCGGCGGCAATGGACGCGCCCAAGAGTTTCCCCTCATGGTCAACGATGACCGTTGAAAACGAGGCGTCGAACAAGGGGCTTGGCAGACAGCGCCAGAAGATCAGCGCGAGGCCGACCGCGCCAACCGCGCAGAACAGAAGGAGGGCGATATGACGGAGAGCATGAGCGCGATGATATGCGCGAATGCGGGAAAATGCGCGTCTCAAAAAAGCATTCACAAGCAACACCAAAACGAATTCACGAAAGGACGAGACTTCAAACGTCTTCGAGACGTTTGAAGTCTTTTTGTGTATCAGTTCATATTACACCACTACCGCCAAATATATGGGCATTTTGGAGAGGCGGCGTCGCTCAAAAGGCTTTTTTCGTATTGACCATCACGCGGCATTCGCCTTGCCCTTCAGGCAGATTAATCGGCTGCTCCGGCGTAAATACGCTTGTCCATGCCACCTCTGGAATATGCGGCGTGGCGTAGCGCGTCACATCTTGATCAACCAATAATGGCGCGGCCGTTTCGGGAATCATGCCGCGCTGCAATGTCACCGCGCTGACGACATCGTTTTCCAAGAGGCCGATGTAGAGATAGGCCGGGAGATTCGCGCGGAAGACGATATGAAACGTTCCATACAGCGTGGTGTAACTCAAGGCATACTCGCCGATTTGCGGAATATTCACGCAAAACACCTCGCTGCCGTGTTCGCCGCGATTCCATTCAAACGCCGCCGAAACATCGCGGCTGGTATAAAAATTCGCCATGTCCCGCGCCGAAATTGTTTCACCAGGCGCGGTTGGCGATTGCGCGTTTTCTTTCCAGAAATGGCAGCCAAGCAGACCGATAGCCAATATTCCACTTACGACAAGCCCTGCCATCATTCGCGTTCGTTTCATTGTTCATGCCTCCTTTCTTGGCGAGAATTATTGGTTGTCAGCCGCGTCGCTGATGTCATGCACAAGGCCACCAACCGGCGGTGTTGGCACAACAATATGAATCGGCACATCAGGCGTCGTTTCATACGCATAATCCACCACCACAAACTTTTTTATATCCGATGAGACGGAGACGCGGATCCAGCCGTAGTGCCATTTCGTGTTATCAACACTGTCTTTAAAGCGAATACCGACAAATCCGTTTTTGGCAGGGACGGTTTTGGTCGTCATTGAATTTTTCATGCTCAACCCTAACATCGCGCCGGGGTACGAAAAGGAGGTCAGCGAAAATTTTTTCGTCGCGCCCATATATGAAGTTGTATTGAACATGGAGGGATTCACAAGATAGCCATTCTGCCCGGTTGACTTGAATGCCTTGCTGCCCGCGACTTCAATTGACCCGGTAAACTTTGCCACGAACGATGTTGAAGATGCATTCACAGTGGAGACATGAATAAATTTTACAGCAGCCGTTCCGATTTGCACATCTTTATCAATATTTTTAAGAACAATGTTTTTCAGCCCAGAATATTTCACCGCCGCCTCAGCCGGTTCCGCGCTGATCAACGCCGTGCCGCCGCCCAACGCGAGCAACGCTCCGGCGGCGGTGGAATAGGCGGTTAACCGTTGACGAAGATCGCCTTTCGGACGGCGAGTTCGCCGAATTTGTTGACGTGCCATACACAATTCCTCCTTGTTCTCGCGCTCAGCAGCCTTGCCTGTCACAGGCTTTCGTTGCCTTGCGGAGCAGCATGTTCTCGATATAAATCGGACTCCACGGCCGCGGCCATTGCGTCGGGAAGCAGCGCATTGTTCAAAAATTGACTGACTCGTTCCGCCTGCGCTAAGGGCGACTGAATCACATCCGTATAATTCAGGTAAAGCATCGAAAGATGATGCTGGCGTTCTGCCCAGCGCATCACTTTCAAGACTTGCCGCTGGTACGCGCGCGCCAACGCGGCGGCGGATGGCGCGTTCTCAGTGAGCTTTCCTTGCCGCGCCAGCATGTTGCGCTGCGATTGCACCACCTCTTGCACGTCGCGCAGCATGAAAATAATTTTATAGGCGTACCGCGCAGGCAGCGAAAACAGGAGCGGCGCGATGATCTTCACCGCTTTCCCTTGCGCCTCTTTCAGCCAAGACCGATCCCGGCCCAACCGCTTGACGGCTTCATGCTCAAAATAGCCACGCGGATTGCTTTCGTCCGCTTGCCGGGCATCATCGGTAAACACCGGCATGCCAGCGTTGGCGAGCATCTGCATCATCATGGACGTGCCGGAGCGCGGCAAGCCGGACACAATCACAATCGGCGGTGTCGGCGCGTGTTCAGCATGTTCGGCCTGCGCAGGCGGAATACACGCCTTTTCGGCCGCCTCGTCAATCTCGCGCTCGTCGCGCAGAGGCGGCATGGCATGGCGTTCCTCGAAATAGGCGCGATGCGCGGCGGCGCGTTCCGGCTGCCGCAATTCCTGCTCATACAGCCGAATCAGCGCATTCCGCGCCTGCCCAAATTCCGGCGATAATTTCAAGCAGACTTCAAACGCTTCCGCCGCATGAACCGCGTCGCCGCTGCCTGCCAACGCTTCCCCCAACGCCTGATGCGCCTGCGGAAAATGATACCGCAGGCCAATCGTCGTCAGGGCTTCTTCAATCGCCAATTCATAGGCGTTTTGCCGCAAATACGCGACGCAGAGACCATAATGCGCCTGCGGATTATCCTCGTCAATCGCCAACGCCTTCTCAAACATCTTTTCGGCCTTTTTCCAATATCGCAGGCGCAGGTACGCGTTGCCGATTTGTAAATTGATCGGTTTGACGCTCGGAAGGTTACTTTCTAATTCTTGATATTTTCGCAACGCCTTTTTCGGATGGTCTTCTTGCAGCAGCATGTCCCCTTCCAGCAGGTCGCACTGCGCGAACGCCGCGCGGATTTGCTGCAATTGATGCGCGAGATCGCGGCGTGTTTGGCGCGGCGTCTCGCCCGCCTGCTGCGCCTGCGGAGCATCTGCCGGACGCTCCTGCTCAGGGCGATAGCAGCGTTCCGGCGCGTCCGCCTCAAGCGCGGATTCATCGGCGAAGCGTTCATCGTCGGCGTCATCACGCGCCGGCGCGGCCGGTTCGTCTTGCGGCAATTTCGTCAGCGTTTCCCGCAAAATTTCCTGCTGCCGGGTGGCTTCTTCGCGGAATTGTTCAATGACGCGCCGCGCGTCCTCAAAGCTCCCTGTGTCCGAATAACAACGCGCTAACCGCACCGCAAAGCGCGACTCGGCGGGCGCGGCGGCGGACAATTCTTTCAGCAGCGGAATCGCCAAGCGCGCGCGATTCGAGCCGATATAGACGCGGGCGAGATTGTAATTCGCTTCCCGCACCGTGCGCTCGACGGCCTGTTGCATGTTCTCGCCCGGCGCTTCAATATAGCCCAATTCAACCAATTGCTGCAAGGCGGCCTGCGCGTCATACGGATTTTCGATGAACTCGCGCGGATGCATCCCGCATTCGCCCGGCGCGTCTTCCCATGACGGAATATGCTCGATTGTCACCGGGCGGTCAAACACCTGCGCGAGCGGCTTGCCGTCCATATCCGCGCCGACCGGCAAGCCGAACAGCGTCAGCAGCGTCGGCGCAATATCGAGCAGCGACGCGCCGAACACCAATTCATCTTGCCGAATATGCTCGCCTTTCAAGCAGAAAATACCGTAAGGATGGTGCTGATACGCCGGCCCCGCCGGTTCTCGCGGAATGAAGGTCGGGCGTAGATGGTCGGAATGGAAGCCGTGATCCGAAATCAGCATGACCGTCGCGTCGTCGCCCGCCAATTCGAGCAGCCGCCCTAACAGCATGTCGTGAAAACGGTAGCCGCCGCTCACCACATCGTGATACAATTCGAACAGATCGTCAGGAATGCCGGGCATTTTCGGCGGATGAAAATTCATGAAGCCGTGCGAAAAATGGTCAATCGCGTCGTAATAGACCGCCGCGAAATCCCACGGCTCGTTCTCCAAAATCCACGTCGCCGCCGCATGAATCGTCGCGGTGTCCGCAATAATGCGGGCTAACGAGTCCAAATGCTTGTCTTTGTCCTGATGAATGCTTGCGGCGTTCGGCACGAACGGCAGAATATGCTCGGCGGTCAGTTCGCCGGGATGAACCCGCAGCCACGCGAAGAGCGGCGCGAGTTCGGGGGGATGCACCGTGCCGGGCAGCATCGGCCACGGCTCGTTGAGCGGCTTGTTCGCGCGTTGATAATGATTGGAAACGCAGACGCCGCGAATCGGTTCGGCGGGATGCGACGGCCACCAGCCGACCACGTGGGTGTTCAGGCCGCGCTGCGTCAAGATGTTCCAGATCGCCTTGACTTTGCGGGACGTTGAGGCCACCGGGCGAATGCCGATGCGCTCCGGCGTTGGTTCGGAAAAGCCGAGAATGCCGTGTTTGTCGGCAAGTTTGCCGGTGGCGATGGATGTCCAGAGCATCGGCGAAAACGGCGGCTCCAGCGTGGCTAATTTGCCCATGACGCCCTGATTGACAAGGCGTTCCAGCGATGGCATGACTCCGGCGTCAATCAGGCGCGTGATCATTTTCCAATCCGCGCCATCCCAGCCGATTAACAAGACTTTTCGCGCCAATCGTTCCATTCGCCTCACGCATGGGCAGCCCGACGGATTGTTGACCCCGTCAGGCGTTCGCCTCTGTTTGATCTTCGTCGCTTTTCTGCTGGGCGGCCGCGCTGCGCGCTTGCCGCCATGCAATCACGCCGCGAAATCCGACGGCCAGCAGCCCAAGCGAGCCGTCCACCGGCGCGTCGAACGGCTTCCCGTCTTCGGTCGTCAACGGCATCGGCTTATGCAGCATCGTTTCGAATCGTTGCAAGCGTTCTTCGCAATCACGGGCATTCATGGCATCATTTTCAACTCGATCTGCGGGTCATTCAGGGCGGATTCGACGCTTCGCCGCGCCGTCGCTACCGCCGCCTTCAACGTCTGGCGCTGGCGCAGCCACGCCTCTAAAAACGCCGCCGCTGACGCATCCATGACGTTTGTGGAAATCTGATCATTCCATCCTATCACAGCCTGCGCGCCGAGGTCAAGAAAAATCTCTGCGGTTCTGGGAATTCGCAGCCCCTCGCATCCCATGATGACGATCACGCTCTGCGGAAATTTGCCCGACGCGGAACGCGCGAAGAATTCGCCGCGCACGGAAAAAAAAAGTTGCTCCGTGCCGAGCGTCTCAAACCCGCCTAATTGACCGGAATTCCGCTCTTTCGGATACGCCTTGCTTAACGGCTCGCCCGTGCAGAGCGAAATGGACGAATCATCCACCACCGTGCCGCTTTTCGTCACCAGCCTGCCGCTCGAATGGACGCGCAGCAGAATCAAATCATCGCCGCGCGCGGGCAGGCGGCGGTAAAATTCGACGGTCACGTCCTGCTGCGGAATGTACGTCACGCGGTAGCCGGTAGATTCCAGCAGGCGCGTCGCGGTTTCGATAAACGCGAGATTCGGCATGCCGAGGCTGAGTTGATCCACGATTACCGCCGATTTGCGCGGCGCAAAATGCCACGCCAACGCGGCAATCAG
>CAZCGG010000070.1:6893-11157 GCA_964498135.1 uncultured Candidatus Moduliflexus sp. | reverse complement strand
CGCCACCAAAACCGGGAGCGTCACGACGGATAACAGCGTCGTAATGAAGACGCTGCTGGCGGCAAGTTCTTTGTCCAAGCCCATGTTATCGGCAATCGTGAACACGCTGATGGCGACCGGCATCGCGGCTTGCAGCATGGAGACGGAAAAATGAAGCGGATCGAGGCGGAATATCAGCGCAATCAGCCAGAAAATCAGGGGGAGCGCGACGAGCTTGAGCAGCGTGATGAGCATCGCCTGCCGGACATACTGCCGGAAGGAAATCGTCGCTAAAAAGACGCCCAACGCGAGCAGCACGATGGCAGAAGAGGCATTCGCCAGCATTTTAATCGGGACGACGAACAGCGCGGGCAAATTTATTTGAAAATATGCAAAAATCACGCCGAGAAGCACCGCCCACAAAATCGGAACTTTGCAGATTTTCACGAACAGGACGCGATAGCTGACATTTCGGCCTGACCGGTATTCGGCGGCGGCCACCGCAAAGATGAAATACAAGGCGTTATGAATCGCGCAGACCACGACGGCCGCGCTCAATCCGGCCGCGCCGAAGACCATTTCATTCATCGGAAAACCCATGTAGGCGATATTGCCAAACAAGACGGATAAAATCACCACGCTGCCGATTTGCGGCGGAGTTGGGACAAAAATTGTCACCGCGAACGTCACGCCTAACGCCGCCGCGAAGAACAGCGCGTTCGATAGCACGATGGCGCTATCGAACGAACGAATGTCCAGCGTGTACAAGCTGAGAAACGAGAGCGTCGGCAGGCCGATGTAGAAGGCGAATTCGTTGAGAACTTTCACCCATCCCGCCGTCGCCACCTTCACTTTGAATAACATCCAGCCGAGCAAAATAATCAGAAAGAGCGGCAAAATCAATTGAAATGCATCAAAAATATTCATAATCCCCTCAAATCAAAAACGCTCAAATTCTTCGTCTAAATGGTCATGCATTGCGGTTGATGGATGAGACGCTACCGGCGAAACAGGTTTGTGGCGTTCTTGCTCAAAAACAGGCGAACGAGGGGCATCTTGGAAAAGAGGCGTTTTCCCCTTTTGTTGCAACAATTTTTCCAACACCTCTCGTTGCTCGGAAGGCAAGGCTTGAATTTGCCCGGCAATATTTTCAACCGACTTTCCCGAAGCCGGTTCTGTTTCAAGAATGGTCAGCGTCGCAATCATCTGTCGAAGATGGGCGGCTTGCTGCGTCAATTTCTCTGCGGTGGAGGCCGTTTGTTCCGCAATCATCGCATTCTGCTGCACGACGACATCTAATTGCTGAATCGCTCGGTGAATCTGCTCAACGCCGGAACGCTGCTCATGGCTGGCCACGCTGATTTCCTGAACTAAATTCGCGGTCATTCGGATATTCGGCACCATGATTTGCAGTCGTTTGCCCGATTCTTCAGCCGCGCGAACGCATGTCATCGTCAGCCTGTTGATTTCTTCGGCGGCGATTTTGCTTCGTTCCGCCAAAGAACGCACCGCAGAGGCGACGACGGAAAATCCGCGTCCGTATTCCTGCGCTTTAGACGCCTCAATCGCCGCGTTCAGCGACAGCATGTTGGTCTGCGACGCAATATCTTCGATGGTCTTGACTTTTTCAGCAATGGACTGCATCGCGTCTATGGTTTTTCCGGCGGCCTGCCCGCTTTCAATCGCCTGCTCGGATGATTCGCGCGCGACTTGTTCGGTTCGCGCCGCATTCTCCGCATTCTGGCGAATATTCGCCGTAATCTGTTCAATCGTTGAGGAGAGTTCCTCCGTCGCGGCGGATTGTTGGGATGCGCCTTGCGACAGCCGTTCCGCGCGCTCGCTTAATTCCCGGCTATCTACGGCGACCTGCTCGGCAGCGGCATGGATGTTGACGGCAAACGCGCGCAACGTTTTCAACATCGCATTCACGCTGTGCTGCATTTTCTCGAAGTCACCAGCATGCGTTCCCTCCAAACGCTCTGGAATTTCCCCTTTCGCAACCGATTCCATTGACTGCGCAATTCTCTGAAACGGCGATTCAAAGGCGTCAACAAGAGAATTGATGCCGATGATCAGCGTTTGCCATTGCCCTGAAAATCTCTCCGCTTGCCCGCGAACGCGCAAGTTTCCTTGCTCAACCGCGTGAATCAGGCTGGCAATTTCCTGAAGCAGGCGCGTTGTCATTTCAATCAGCCGGTTGAGATGCAGGCGGACATGTTCGAATTCGCCTTTATACGGCGTCATCAGCTTGTCTGGAATGTCGCCTTCCGCGAGACGCTCGATATACGCGATAATCTGCCGCAGCGGACGCGCCAGCGAAATCGCCGTCAGCATCCCAACCGCGACGACCGGCGCGATTAGCACAAAGGCAATCAGGCAGATGTTTCGCGCCCGGTCAATCTGCGTGGTCATCATCTGCATCGTGGCGTCTGTCGTGTTGCCGATGTCCGTTTCAATCGCCGCCATCTTCGTCAGCATGAGTTCCTGCTGCTGCTTCATCCGCAGAACCCCCGAATGAAGCGCGCGCGCAGCTTGATGATATTCGCCGAAGGCGACGCGATACTGTTCGACCATTTCCAACAGCCGCTTCCCGCGTTCCGCAATATTCGGGGCAGAGGCCGTCAATGTGCGCAATTCCAAATGAAATTTTTCAAGCGCGGGCAAGAGTGGGTAATTGGGGGAATTTTCGCCTTCAACTCCAGCCTCAGGATACTGCCATCCCAACGAGATAAACTGATTGCGAATGTTCAAAGCCGTTTCCCGAAATCCCGGAATCAAATAGCTCAATTGCTCGATCCCGATTGTATCTTCTCCGGCGACTTTCAACTGAATCAGCAAATCCGCAAGCAAGGCATCCAGATTATTCAAATCCGTCATCAACGCGAGATCAATCGCCTCAACCTCTTGCCGCCTGCGGTTCACTTGCTCGCAAAGCGCAAACAGGTAGCTCAACGCCGATTGAAAGGCGGAAAGCGATTGCGCCAATTCTTCTTCTGAATGCGCGGCCTGCAATGGCTGAATTTTTCCCATCAACGCGGCCTTCGAATCTTCCAAAAGCTTCGCATCGCCGTAAAATAGGCCGATCACGGCATTTGTCTCTGATAAAATGCGCGTCAGTTCGCGGCCTAACGTGGCATTGGCGAAAATTTGCGACGTATTATGCCGCACGACCTCGACGCCGTAATGCTGAATTTGCCGAAAGGCTATCGTCACGACGACGATAATGCCGATAAAGGCGAGTCCAATGAGACTGTTGACAATAATCAATTGTTTCGTAATGCGATACGACATGTTTTCCTCATATCCCAATGTATATTGCGCGACCCCAGGCCTAACAGGTTTTGAACACTTGTCAGGTCGTATCAGCGTGAAGCAATTATGGCGCCGTCGTCACCAATTGCGCGCCGCGCAGCGCGGAGGGCGGCGGCGTGATTCCGAAGGCTTTCATCGTCGTCACGTTAATGATGCGTTTTCCGTTATGATTCTGCGTGATCGGGAGTTCCGACACCGGCGTCCCCTGCATGGCTTTCAGCAGCATCTTCGCCGCCGTCTCCCCTTGCTCTTGCGCGCTTTTCACCACCGAACACAACACACCTTGATAGCGAAGATATTCCTCGCTCATGCCTAACACCGGCTTTCCGAACGCGGCGGAAATCGCGGCCACGGCCTCTTTTTCAGGAATCGGCGCGCCGTCCGCGTTGATAAATCCGAATGTGAAAATAATCAAGGCGTCGCTCGCCGCCTGTAATTCCTTGCTCATGGCAATTGCGTCATCAAGCGTTTTCGGCATCTTCATCTCGACGAATTGCGCGGAAAATGTCGCACTCTGTTCCTGAAATGTCTTCAAATTCAATTGGGCGGCGGCCCCGTCTTTTTGCATTGCGCTGAACGTGTTGACAGAGGGGAGGAGTTGTTGAACAAACGCAAGCGACTCGGCAAGATGCGTGACTTCCAAAATGCCTGACACGTTGCTGGCCGGATAGCCGTACTGCTGCGGATCGCGATTCACGGCGCAAAACATCACCGGCGTCGCCACTTTATCTTTCAGGTACGGCACCACGAACACTTTCTGCGCGTCATCATCGGCGGCGATCACGCCGGTCGGCTGCCATTCCTGATACCGCGCAAACGCTTCGTTCGCTTTCTGCTCAAGGCCGTCGGGATTTGATCTGGCGTTCAAATAGAAGTATTCCACTTGGCATGTTTTCGCAAGAACAGCATCAATGCCCTCTTGTTGATCTTTCACCCATCCTAACTGCTCTTCGTAACTCATGACGACAAACAC
>CAZCGG010000070.1:0-6793 GCA_964498135.1 uncultured Candidatus Moduliflexus sp. | reverse complement strand
TAGCGCACAGGCGTGCGGGCGTTAATGCGGTTCACGCTGCGGAACGAGCCGCCGCGCACGGCCACGCGGTCATAGCGTTTCGCCGCATCAAACACGCGCGGATTTTTTATGCCGCTATGCCCCGATTTCTGCCAGAATTGATAGGCATCCGCCCGATACTGATCCGTCACCCATTCCCACGCATTGCCGGTCATATCGTAGAGGCCGTAGCTGTTCGGCGGATACGATCCGACTTTTTTCGGCCCTTCGTTTTCCGTGTTGGCGCGCTGCGGATCATATTCATTGCCATACGAAAAGACGTAGCCTTCAAATCCTTTGGCGGCTTTTTCCCATTCCGCCTCAGTCGGCAGGCGCACCGGCCGCCCGATCTGCTCGCCGAACCATTTGCAATAGGCATCCGCTTCATACAGCGTGATGCCGACCACCGGCATGTTATCCTGCCCGTATTCATAGGGCGGTTCATCCGTTTCCCACAGGCGCGGGGCCGGCCGGTTATCCGTATCCACAAACTCCGCCCGAATATATTTGCGCACTGATTTCCAGCCCTCATTGCCGTAAAAATTCCCATACGCCGGGACTTGCTCGACTAATGACGGCCAATCCAGAATCAACCGCTCCCAATACGCTTCTTTATTGTAGCCGCCCGCCCGCACAAATTCAGCAAATTCGCGGTTCGTCACTTCGTATTTGCTGAACGCAAGTTCGTCAACATAGACATCCACGTCAGGCGTTTCATCGGGAAAACCGAAATGCGCGATTTCCGTTTCTTTGTTGCCCATGCGAAACCAGCCCGCCGGAATGACGGCGACTTTCTCTGAAAACGGCTTCTGTTCGGGGAATGCGACGGTCACGGCGAGGCGATGGCCGCGCCCTTTGATATACACCGGAAAGCGAACCACCTTATTATCCTTGCGCGCTTCGAGATAATAATCCCCTAATTTCAAAAGAATTTTTTCGCCGCTCAACGGAATTTGCTTAATCACGCGCGTGCCGATCACATGAAACAGGCTGAGATCGGCGGCGGCGGGATTGTCAATCGTCAGCACGCCGACTTGACCGATGAATGGGTTCTGTTCGTAGCGTTTCGAGATGCCGGGGAAATATCCGGCGAAGAGCAGCAGCGCGCCGATGCCGAGCAGCAACAGCGCGGCCATCACGCCGAGCGGCAGCAGGGCGAAGGAAGGGCGGCGTTTTTTCTGCGGGCGCGGGCGGGCTTCGGGCTGTTCTTCAACCGGCGGGACTGGCTCAGGCTGGCGCGGATGCGGCTGCTCGCGCCCGGCGCGGGAGGCGTCGTGATGCTCAATATCGGTCAACGCCTGTTGCAGCGACGGCTTCGACGGCGGCGTCGCCGGAGTCGTGTCCAACACGTCCACATCCTCAAGATGCTGCGTCTCCGAAGATGCCTTCGGATAGGATGAATGCAGTCCTTCCAGCGCCTTGACCGCGTCGCCCGGCGTGTCAAATTCCAGATATGCATCCTCTTCGTCATGGGAAACGCTTTCCACTTCAAACTCGACCCGCGCTCCCGCCTTTTCAAGGTAATCTTTGACCTTTTCCGCCAAACCCCGCGACACTTTTTCGGAAATCCGGCATGGCGTCTGCGTCAGCAATTTTTCCGGCGCGTCTTTCAATCCTTGAATTTTCGCTAACACCGATAACACCGCCTGCTGCCGATTTCCCGCATCAATCAGCTTTATATAGACTTTTTCCTGAGCGTCACTCATACGATCTCTCCCCTCTGCGTCGCCATCTTCCGAGCATATTGATTCCCTGCGCGGCCATAAAAACCGTTCAGGCGTTCCTGCGAAATCGTTTTCATCGTTCAATCAGCCATGTTCTCCTATAAATTTTAGTAAAACTGATGTTTCAAGATTTGTCAACAGAGAAATCCGTTTGCGAAATATTCCTGAAAATTTCCAGAGAATTTTCGCAGAAAATCAAGGAAAAGTGCTCCGCGAGAAAAACGAAAAATTTCGCCGTCTCCGGTCAAGACAAAGAATTCGTGTGGTTTTCCTTGACAAACTTGCAAAGAGAACGATAAACTTCCTATGTATGAGACTACCATTCACGAAGTCGTGAATACAGGGCGGGAGGCGGTTTATTAAGGAGGGAATATGTCTGAAAAAGTTATCAACGCCGGTGATGAAATTGATTCCTATTGCACATCATGTCGGTTGGTACTCGCTCATAATGTGGTGGCGTTAGTTGGCGACAAAGTTGAAAAAGTCGAATGTAAAACCTGCGGCAAGCAGCATAAATACAGACCGCGCGCGCCGAAATCCGAGAAAACGGCCGTTGAAAAATTAAGCTCATCGGAAGCCGCGCCCAAGAAGGAAGCCGCGCCGAAAAAGAAAGCGGCAACCACCAAAACCAAACCGGCCAAAACCACGAAGACCCGCAAGGCCAAAGACGCGGAATCTGGATGGGAAGAAGCCTTAGCTGGGCGCGACATCGCCGGAGCGAAAGATTATGCCATTTCCGGTGAATATGAGGAACGCGACGTGCTGAATCATAAAACCTTTGGCATGGGCGTGGTCACGAAAGTTCTGGCGGAAGGGAAGATGCAGGTTCGATTCAAAGAAGGGGTTAAACTCTTAGTGCATGGGAAAAAATAAGTTCGTTTCAGCCACCTGTCAGGTCATCCGCCTGACAGGTTTTTTCATTTTAGCCGCCGTCGCGTAAAAATTTGACGAACATGGACAACGAACATCTTCAGCCGTTCACGGAACAATCGGAATTCATCCCGGAAATTTACCAGTATTGTGACCGTTGGTGCGAACGCTGCCCGCTCACGGCGCGCTGCATGAATTTCGCGCTGAATCGAGACCATTTCAGCGAATTTGGGCTGTTTGACGCGCACAGTCTCGCGTTCTGGCAATCGCTGTTAGACGCCTTCCGCGCGATGCGTGAATTTCTGGAAGAAGCCCTGAAACGCTCCGGCCTTGAAATCACCGAAGCCGACCTGATTGCGGCGAAAGCGCGGGAGCAAGCCAAGCAGCGCCAGCTTGAAACGCACGATTGCTCGCAGGCCGCAAGACGCTACATCGCCCTTGTGGATGATTGGTTCAAGGCGATGGCAGACGACTTGGAAGCATGGGCGGACGAATGGAACGCTGAAGAGGCCGCAGAGGCGACTAATCAAGACCGCCTGACGCGCCTCGAAGAGATGCAGCGCTTCATCGAAACGATTCGCCGCTATCAACGCCAGATTTACGCGAAACTCATGCGCGCGCTTTCTGGCAAATATGACGAGCGGCAAGGCGTGTTCCTCGATGAAACACCGAAAGACGGCAATGGCTCCGCGAAAGTCGCGCTCATCGAAATTGACCGGTCAATTTTGGCGTGGATGGCGTTGCGAGACGAGCTTCCAGAGCGCCAAGACGACATCATTGATTTTCTTGTCGCGCTCGCCCGTTTGCGAACGCATGTTGAACAAATATTTCCAGACGCCAGAGCGTTCATTCGCCCCGGCTTCGACGAAATCGCCGCCGCATGATTCCCGTGACGCCAACCATTGCGATAGATGAACGCCATCTCGACGAGCAATTTATCCACGCATCCGGCCCCGGCGGGCAGAATGTCAATAAAGTCGCCACCGCCGTGCAGCTTCGTTTTCGCGTGCAAGAAGCCGCGCTGCCGGATGACGTGCGCGAGCGGCTCTGCCGTTTGGCCGGAAAACGGCTCACGTCCGACGGCGTGCTGCTGATTGAGGCCAAACGGTTTCGGACGCAGGAACAGAACCGCGCCGACGCGCTGAATCGCCTGATCGCGTTGATTCAGAAGGCCGCGCAGCCGCCGACGCCGCGCAAGAAAACGCGCCCGTCGCTCGCCGCAAAACAGGCGCGGCTGGAGACGAAAAAGCAGCGCGGCGGCCTCAAAAAATTGCGGCGCGTGGATCGCCGCGACGACGAATAACCCGCCGCCCATGCGCATCGTTCTCTGCGCCAATACCTCATGGTATCTGTATAATTACCGCCGCAACCTGATCAACGCCTTGCGGCAGCGCGGTCACGCGGTTTCCGCCATCGCGCCGCCGGACGAATACAGCGACCGCCTCCGCGCGCTCGGCGTGGCGTGGCATCCGCTTGCCATGCGGCAGAACGGCACGAACCCGCTTGAAGAAGCGGCGACGCTGCGCGATTTGTCCCGGCGGCTGCGCCAAATTCAGCCGGACGCGCTGCTGACGTTCACGGTCAAATGCAACCTCTACGCCGGGCTGCTGAATCGCCGCCGATTTTGCCATCTCGCCAATGTTTCCGGCCTCGGCGAACTGTTTGACCGGCAGACGCTCTTGACGCGCCTCGTGCGCCGTTTGTACAAAATTGCCTTTGCCCGCGCGCGCACTGTTTTTTTCCAAAACCGCGAAGACTTGGCGACCTTTCTCAAGCATGGCCTGATTCCGCCGGAACGCGCCGAACGGCTGCCCGGCTCCGGCGTGGACGTGTCGGCGTTCATGCCGTCGCCCGATTATCAGCCCGGAACGCCGCGCACGTTCTTGATGTTCGGGCGGCTGCTGCCAAAAAAGGGGTACGATCTCTTTTTGCAAGCCGCCGAACGCCTGCCGGACGCGCGCTGCTGGATTCTCGGCATTCCCGACCCGCGCCGCGCCGATTCTCGCGCCCTGTTCGAGCAGATTCAGGCGCGTCACGCCCGCCGCGTCATCACCTATTTTCCGGCGACCGACAACGTGCTGCCGCTTTTGCGGCAGGCCGATGTCGTCGCGCTGCCGTCGTCGTATCATGAAGGCGTGCCGCGCTGCCTGCTCGAAGCGCTGGCCTGCGGCAAGCCGCTCATCACGACAGATTGGAAGGGCTGCCGCGATGCCGTCGAACACGGGCAAAACGGCCTGCTGATTCCGCCGAACGACGTGGACGCGCTGACGCAGGCCATGACGTTTTTCTGTCGCGCCGACGCCGGAACGCTCGTAAAAATGGGGGAGTTCAGCCGACGTAAAGCCGAGCGCGAGTTCGATGAGCAGCAGATTATCATGAGGTATCTGAACGCGCTTGACGGAAATTTTTAAAGAATAAAAGACTTCAAAAGTCTTCAAGACTTTTGAAGTCTCGCCCTCACACGATTGAGATGAACAAAAAAATAATGCTGAACTTTTCTTGACTTTTTCCTTTCTTCGCCATTCAATAAGATTTTTAACGAAATTGACTGATCATCACCAATCTTGGGGGAACGTAAACGAGAGGCAGGCGCATGGCTGAGGAACATCTCATCCGCGAATTTATCGCAGAAGCCGAAGAACATCTCTTTGCCTTAGAACCGAATCTGCTCCGGTTAGAAAAGGATCCGCAGAATCGCGACCTCGTGCAAGAAATTTTCATCGCCACGCACGGCATCAAAGGCACGGCGGCCTACGTCGGCCTGACGCACATCAGCAATTTCACGCATGCCCTCGAAACGCTGCTGGATCAACTCCGCAAAGACACCCTCCGCGCCACGCCGGAATTGATTGACGTGCTGCTGCAAGGCATGGACGCGCTCAAGCTCCTGATTCAGCATGTCAGCATGGGCAAGCCCGCGCCGGACACGTCCGACATCGAGGCGCGGCTCACCAACTGGCAGCCAGTGGCGGCAAACGTAACGCCGTCGCCCGCAGCGCAGCCGATTTCGGAGGTGACCTTGTACGGCGTCGCGGTTGACCCGGAAGACGCGGAAATTTTTGCCGACATCGCCGGGCAGCAAGTCGAATTCATGGCGTTCTCATTCGACCGGCTGCGCGACGCGCTGGCGCAAAATCCGGCGCAAGCCAGCGCGACGGTTGCCGCGCTGACAAAAGCCGTCTCAACGATGCAATCTTCGGCGGAACTGCTCAATATTGCTCAACTCAGCGCAACGATTGCCGCGCACTTGAAATTTTTGGCGTCACTCGAAACGCCCACGCATTTCATTGATGAGCATGACGTCGATGAAATCGCCCGCATGATCGCCGTCTTTCGGGATATTACGGCGCGCCTGACGGCATCCGCGCAGACGCATCCCGAAGCCGCCGCCGCTTCGCCGGACGAAAAAAAAGCGGCGGCGTCCATCCCATTGCCGCCGCCGCTGCCCCCGATTGAGGCCGGAATCGGCCAGCATACGCTGCGCGTGAGCGCGGAACGGGTGGATGAATTGCTGAACCTCGTCGGCGAACTCGTCATCAACCGGGCGCGAACCATGCAAGTCGGGCAGGAAATCAAGGCGATGTACGAGGATTTGCGCGCGGGCGGCAGTCCGTTGGCGAACGCGCCGACGGCGGAGCAGAAAAGCTATCTGCGCCGCCTGAAACGCCTGAAAGAACAGTTCGACGGCGTGACGCTCGATTTAGGCCGCCTCACCAGCCAGATGCAGGAAAGCACGATGCGCATCCGCATGGTGCCGGTCGCGCAGGTCGTGAACCGCTTTCCGCGCATGGTGCGCGATCTCTCCCGCTACGCCGGAAAAAACGTGGACATGCGGATTTTCGGCGCGGAAACGGAATTGGACAAAACCGTCGTGGACGTGTTGGGCGAGCCGTTGATTCATCTCATCCGCAACGCGATTGATCACGGCATCGAAGCGCCGGAAGAGCGCGAACAGGCAGGGAAACCGCGTCAGGGAATCATTACCATGTCGGCGTGCCACGAGGGCAATCAAGTCATTATCGAAATTCAAGACGATGGGCGCGGCATTGACGCCGAGCGCGTGAAAAAGAAGGCCGTCCAATTGGCCTTGATTTCGCCGCAGGACGCCGACGCGCTGGAATACCGCGAAGCGATTGCGCTGATTTTTCAGAGCGGCTTCAGCACGGTCGAGACGGTCAGCA
>CAZCGG010000069.1:16632-19081 GCA_964498135.1 uncultured Candidatus Moduliflexus sp. | reverse complement strand
GCGGGCGGCGCAACGCTGAGACTCAGCGCGGCGGCGAGGCCGCACAGGCCGATCAATCTGCGCAGGGCGGGAAATGAAATGCGGGGGGGGGGGTAATATTCGAACAGAAATTCATGGCATCCTCCTTGGACTGTGACGCGGCCGATTCGTCATCCGGCGCGTCGCGGTTTCTGGTGGGGCAGACATTGTTGTCTGTCCCCTAACAAGCATCACAATAAACCATGCGGCTCTTCGCGCGCGCTGTCAACCAAAAAATGCGCCGCCCGCGCGATATTTTTCAACCGGAGATTTCTGGCATAAAAAAACTCCGTTTCTTTGGAGAAACGGAGTTTGCGCATTGGCGCGGCCTTCTATTGCCGTTTTTCGCGCAGCAGTTCCAACATCGTGGGAATCGCTTCTTCGGCGGCGATTTCCCCTTCTTTCAGCAACTCTTCGCCGCGATGAAAATCAATCCAGTCAATATGCGCGACGTTCGGGCGGATGTCAATATCGGCGAGCCGGGTTTTTTGCAAGGTATTCGCCGCCGACATGAACCCCATCGAGCGGGTAATCGCGTCAATAATTCCATATTTTCGATCCGGCATCGGCATGGCGAGCGCGGCGTCATCATGCGTGAACGCGACGTTCGCGGCTTCCGCGTCGCGCAACTGCTGGCGAATCGGCTGGCGCAGGGAATTGACCGTGCAAGACAGAATGATATCCACGTCGTCTTCGATTAAAATATCGGTCGGCAGCGGATTCGTAATGCCGCC
The DNA here is from genome assembly GCA_964498135.1 of uncultured Candidatus Moduliflexus sp. Lineage (GTDB taxonomy): Bacteria > Moduliflexota > Moduliflexia > Moduliflexales > Moduliflexaceae > Moduliflexus. The sequence continues at coordinate 18,329 of CAZCGG010000069.1, read as the reverse complement.
GTCAATCAGATGCCGCCCATCCAGCAGATACGGCTCGAACAACACCGGCACGGAGCCGCTGGCGCGCAACGCCTGCCAGAGCGCGCCATGCCGCAGCACGACTTCCTGCCCGTTGCTGATGTCGGTGGCAATCGCCGCGAACGGCGTCGGCAATTGGTCGAACGTGATTTCTCCCAAGCGGCTGCGCATAAATTTCGCCAGCCGGTTGCCCTTGGAAATGCCGTAGCGCGGAATCGTGAAATCAAAAATGGTGCTGCGCACTTTGCGTTTGTTGCGATAGCTGAGCACCATTTCTTCCAATTCCGCCGCGCTGATGCCCGCCGCGAAAAATCCGCCGACAAACGCGCCCATGCTTGAGCCGCTAATCATGTCCACCGGAATGTCATGCGCTTCCAGCGCTTTCAGCATGCCGACATGCGCAAATCCCCGCGCCGCGCCCGAACTCAGCGCCAACCCGACGCGCACGCGCCCGATGCGCCGGGTAAGATGCTGAATGCTGCGAGCGATGTTGCTTTTCGGCTGCTCATACACAAACGGGCGGCCGGTGCGGAGAAACCGCTCCAAAATGTACGTATTTTTATGCAGCGGCACGAACAGATGCGGCGCGAGCAACCCTTCCAGCAGCCGCTCCGAGACGCCCTGTTCATGCTCTTCTTTTAACACGCCGATAATCAGGCGGTTATGGTCGCCGTACCCTTGCACGAACATGTCCGCGTCTTTTTTGCAGCGTTGAATCGCATTTTCCGACACCGGCGTCAGGTACAAAATCCGGTCAGACTGCTCCAGCGCGGTCTGCACAAGCCGCTTGATATCTTTCGCGCAGTTAATCAAAATGTAATCATAATGTTTTTTCAGCCCAAGCAACAGCGGCGTGATCGCCTTCTCGAACAGGCGCGGCTGCATCTTCGCGGCGGTCGAAAGCGGCAAAATGTGAAAGCCGATTTTATGCTTAATGATAAACTGCGACACGTCCTCGCCGCTGAGAATGTCGTGCCGGGTGATGTTTTTCCGAAACGCGGCATGTTCGCCGTCCACATGCAGAATCCGCGCCACGTCTTCGTCGGCGGTGTTCATCTCGATGAGCAGCACGCTTTTCATCAATTCCCGCGTGAAACTGGCGGCGATATTCAGCGCAAACGCCGATTGCAGCAGTGGATCCACATGGCGCGAATAGATGGAAATGACCGAAATCGCCTGCGTTGATGTAAAATTCATCTGCGATACGTCGCGGAGGCGCTTGCTCAGGACTTTGCTGAAATGCACGGCGATGGACGGGTATTCCTGCAAAATTGCGTCCATGTCCTGCTTCAGCAGTTTCAGCGTGATCGTGTCCGTGATCGCCGTGATGTCGGCGGAACGCGGCTGCCCGCCGAGCAGCGACATTTCGCCGAAATAATCGCCGGTCTGCAACCGCGCGAGTTCGTGTGAGGTGCTGTCCTTTTCGCGTTTCGTGACCTTGACCAGCCCGCTTGCGATGATGTACAGCGAATCGCCGGTGTCGCCCTGCCGCACGATTAACTCGCCCGGCGAAAACATTTCCATGCGCAGGCGGTTAATGATGTAATTTTTCGCATCTTTGGACAGGGATTCAAACAACGGAATGGGTTGCAGCAAATCTCCGGTCATACGCTCTCTTCGCTCCTTTCGCGGGAAAAAATGATTCAACAAAATATCGCGTTTGTTGTATTGACGAAAGG
>CAZCGG010000069.1:14920-16532 GCA_964498135.1 uncultured Candidatus Moduliflexus sp. | reverse complement strand
AGTTGTTCGGCGTTTTTGAGCGCGGCGTCAATCGCGGCATTCATCGCGTCCGGCGGCATGGCAAAGGCGTCCGGGATCGGGTTGGCAACCAACAGGCCGCCTTTCAGCCCGAATTCCCACTTCGCCCGGACGATGGCGGCGATCTCTTCCGGCGTTTCGACGCGATATTCTAAAGGAATGCCGCTTGTTCCAGTGTAAAACGCCGGAAATTCGTTGGTGCGATACCCTAACACCGGCACGCCCATCGTTTCCAAATATTCCATCGTCAATTTCAAGTCGAGAATCGCTTTGGCGCCAGCGGAGACGACCACCACCGGCGTTTGCGCGAATTCCTGCAAATCCGCCGAAATATCGAACGTGCGTTCCGCTTGCCGGTGAACGCCGCCGATGCCGCCGGTCACGAAGACCTGAATTCCGGCGGCATGCGCGCAAATCATGGTGGCGGCTACCGTCGTCGAGGCGTGCAGCTTTTTGGCGAGAATCATCGGCAGATCGCGGCGGCTCGCCTTGGCGATGTTCTGCGCGGTTGCCAGAAATTCCATCTGCGCTTGGCTGAGGCCGACGCAGATTTTTCCGTCAATAATCGCAATGGTCGCGGGAGTCGCGCCGCGCGCCGCGATAATCGCTTCGACGGCGCGCGCGGTTTCGATGTTTTCCGGGTATGGCATCCCGTGCGAAATAATCGTGGATTCGAGCGCGACCACCGGCATGCCCGTGTCAAGGGCGCGCGCGACGGTTTCGGAATATTGCAAAAATGCTTGTGGCGTGTTCATAATTTCTTCTCTCGAGGACTTACGCATTTCAAAAACCCCACCCCCGTCCCATCCCCAACAGGGAGGGGGATTTAGGATTCCCCCTCTCCTTTGGAGAGGGGCAAGGGGTGAGGTTTTGCGTAAGCCCTGCTCTCATTGAATGCCGACGGTGTGACATCATCACGGAAATGATGGCGCGCCGTCAGCGTTTAGCATTGTGGTAGTGATCATTATTTTCATAGACTCATGCCGCCTGTTTAGGCGGCGAGGCTCAGGCAGGTTGACAGCGAGATGGCGTTGTTGACGCTTTCCCGCGCTTGCAGCGTCAAGTGCGCCGCTGCGATGCCGAGCCGAATCGCTTGCGTGATGGGATGTTGATGAAATAATCCGCAGACGAACCCGGCGACAAAGGCGTCTCCCGCGCCGTTGACGTTGACAATCCGCGTCGGAATCGCCGGAAAGAGCGTTTCCTGCCCCGTGTCGCATTCGTAATGATAGACGCCGCGCTCGCCGAGCGTGACGAGAATATGCTCGTAAAACGGCTGCAAACTCGCGCATTGTTCGCGCAGCACAGACCGCTTCCGCCCTGTCATGACCTCCAATTCGCGCCGGTTCGGCGTCACGTAAGTCGCTTTTCCGGCGAGATAGCAGAGCTTTTTGGCTTTCTCGAAAGAAACCGGCTCTAACAGATACGGAATCTTCCGGTGCTGGCAGAGATCGCTGATGTATTGGAGCGCATCTTCTTCAAGATTGGCGTCCGCCACGACAAACGCGCTGTTCGCCAAAACGCTCTCGTGACGGGCGAGATCGGCGGCGGTCAGATAGCGCATAATATCCATGTCGGACACGGCGACGCTTAA
>CAZCGG010000069.1:0-14820 GCA_964498135.1 uncultured Candidatus Moduliflexus sp. | reverse complement strand
GATCGGCGGCGGTCAGATAGCGCATAATATCCATGTCGGACACGGCGACGCTTAAATCACGATGCTCATCCAGCACGGAAAGATACGCGCCCGTGCGCTGGCCGTTGACGGCGATGACTTGTTCGATGTTCACCCCAGCCTGCCGAGTCTCTTCGCGCACGTAATGCCCGAACACATCGTTGCCGACGATGCCGAGCAAATTCACCGGAATTCCAAATAACCCTAAATTATGCGCGATATTTCTGGCAACGCCGCCGGGGGAAACATGCACTTGGCCGGGGTTTGAAGTCTCCATTTGAAGCGGCTGGAATGGCACGCCGCTCATGTCAATGTTGATGCCGCCAATCACGCTAATGTAGTCAGCCATACGCCCACCTTTCGCTTAATCCGGTTGATGTCGCAAAATTCGTCTCAAAATGACCTTTGCCGCCTCTTTTCCCTTTTGTCAAGCATTTTATGTGAACGCGAATGTTCTTTTTTGGGCGAGCGGGGCGCATGATTTGCAAATTTTTCTTGACGTTCGCAGCAAAACGGGTTACTGTGTATGGTGATTCTTCTTGACAGTTTTCGCCGCGCGGCGGGTACATGGATGAGAGAAAACGTTATGGCGCAGTTGCCAGCCATCTTCAAGGCGTCTGGCAGCTTTTCAGCCCGGAACATGGGTAGTAGCCTCATTTGAACTGGGATATTTCAAGGAATGTCAAATCTTGATTTGGCCTAAATGAGCGCGAAATCAAGATTTCGCGCTCCGGCTGTGTCTCAGTCCATAGTAAACCACTACCGGAACATATAAGGATTGATTGGGAATGATGAACATGGTTGGCAGGGTGGTTGGGGCGCTATGTGTGGCCTGTCTCGCGTGGTCTCGCGCAACGGCGGCAGCGCCTGCGATGATTACGGATATTCAATATTGGCTTGCGCCGGATCATATTCAGACGATTATCTTTTTTGACCGGCCGGTGCAGCCGACATCGCACACGCGCCAGAATCCAGAGCGTTTTGTGCTGGAAATCGCGGATTGTCAGGATTTGTTCGGCGACCGGGCGATTGACGTGAATGATGTCGCGCTGCGGCGCATTCGCGTGCAACGCCTGCAAAACGGCACCATGCAGATTGTGTTTGATCTGACGCGCAAAATCGAGGCGACCGTGCAAGCGCTGCCGAGTTTTCAGGAGCAGCCGGATCGCGTGATCGTCAATTTATTCGATGAAGTGGCGCAGGAGCAGGTTGAGCAGGAGCGCGTGGAGCGGCAGCAAGAAACGCAAGTGCTTAAAAATCAGCAATATCACATTGTGGTGTTGGATCCGGGGCATGGCGGCCATGATCCGGGCGCGAGCAGTCCCAACGGATTAAAAGAAAAGGATGTCGTACTGGATTTTGCGAAGAAAATCCAAGCGCGGCTTGAAAAAATCGCGCCGAACATTAAAGTCTATTTGACGCGGGACAGCGATTATTTTCTTCCACTGCCGAAGCGGACGGAATTGGCGAAAGAATATCAGGCCGATTTATTTATCAGCCTGCATGTGAATTCCAACACCAGCAAAAAAGCGCAAGGCTTTTCAGTGTACACGCTGTCCGAAAAAGCGAGCGATGAAGCGGCGCGGCTGCTCGCGGAACAGGAAAACGCCTCTGATCTGCTGTTGAGCGGCAAGGAAACGCCGATTCCGGCGAACAGCGAGGAAATGCTGACGTTCGTGCTGGCGGATTTCATGACGTCGGCGGATTTGGAGCGCAGCCTGCGCTTCAGCGAAATTTCGACGAACCTCGTCGTGGCGAGTTTGCAGCAATACGGCGTGCAGAAGGAAGGGCTGAAACGGGCGAATTTCGTAGTGCTGCGCTCCGCGAGCATGCCCGCCGTGCTGATGGAAGCCTGCTACATCAGCAACAGCCGCGAAGGGAAACTGCTGGATCAACGCGAGTTTCGCGGCAACATCGCGCATGCTGTCGCCAAAAGCATTCAGCAATATTTTGCCGGAATCGGCGCGTTCAATACGCCGCAAATGGCGCAATTATCCCGAAAGCCCGCACCTGCGGCGGCGGATGCGGAGCAGCAGAAAGTGCATATCGTCAAACCCGGCGAATCGCTCTCGCTGATTGCCGGAAAATATAACATCAATCTCGCCCTGCTGCGTCAGGCCAATCAACTCGCCAGCGCGGACATGATTTACGTTGGGCAACGGTTATGTATCCCGTGACATCCCGCCTGATTTTGGCGTCGTCTTCCCCCCGGCGCAAAATGCTCCTTGAGCAATTGGGGCTGACGTTCGACGTGGTGGTCAGCGATATTGACGAACAACTGGACGCGAGCCTGCCGCCGGAGCAGATTGCCGAACGCTTAGCGTTTGAAAAAGCGGCGGCCGTGGCGGCGTCTTTCCCAAATGCGCTGGTCATCGGCGCGGACACGATTGTGGTGGATGAGCGGCACATTTTAGGCAAGCCGAAAGACGCCGCCGACGCCGCCCGCATGTTAGCGCATTTGAGTGGCAACACGCATTGCGTCATGACCGGCCTCGCCATGATTTCCACGTATTCCCCGCAAAAAACGCTGATTCGGCATGAAACGACGCAGGTGAAAATCGCGCCGTTGACCGCGCGCGACATCGAGTGGTACATTCAAACCGGCGAGCCGCTCGATAAGGCTGGCGCGTATGGCATTCAGGGCAAAGGCGCGATGTTCGTGGAATGGATTCACGGCTGTTATAATAATGTAGTCGGGCTTCCGCTTTTTTTATGCGTGCAGATGTTGAAAGAGATGTCATGCGAATGGGGCAGAGCTAAAAAACAGTAACGCAATTTCTTCAAAAAGGAGCGTGTCGCAATGAACATGGTTGAAATTCTCAAAAGCATTATTTTTTTGATTGAAGGCATCATTTTTCTGTCGCTTGCCATCATGACCTACTGGCTTTGGGCAAGAAAGCAGGGCATCAACCTGTGGAGCATGCTGACCGAACAGGACAACCCCGCCATGAGCATCAGTCTGTGCGGATTTCTTTTCGGCTCGATTATCGCGTTCACCGGCAGCGTGAGCGTGTCGGGCGTGTCGTTTCTGCGGCATCTGAATGACGTGGCGAAATATTCGGTTATCATCTTGCTGCTTCAAATGGCGGCCGTCGCCATCGCGGAGAAATTCCTCTTTTTAGGGCTTGAGATGAAGCGCGAAATCGCGGAAAAGCGGAATGTCGCGGTCGCCGTGCCGCTCGCCGCAATTGGCATTGCCACCGGTTCGATTATCGTGGGCGCGTTCTCCGTGCCGAAAAATGGGGTGCTGCTTTCGCTGATTTGGTTCGTGATCGGCCAAGCCGCGCTGCTGGCAATTGCGAAATTGTATCAAATCCACATCACGCCGTATAATGACATGGCCGAAATTCAGCAGCAGAATCTCGCCGCCGGCTTCGCGCTGTCCGGCGTGTTAGTGGCCGTCGGCTATATCATCAGCCATGCGATTGAAGGGGAATTCACGTCATGGTGGACGGACATCTTCGGCGTGATTACTTATATTGTGGTCGGTTTGGCTATTCTTGCGCTGATGCGCGTTTTTACCGACAAAGTGATCCTGCCGAAAGTGAACATCAACGATGAAATCGTCAAAGACAAAAACATCGGCGCAGGCTTGATTGAAGGCACCGTGTATGTGCTGTCCGCCATGTTGATCGCGTTTTTCTTAACATAATTGACAAGTCGGCTGGCAGCGTTTTTTCTCGCTAAGGAAAGCTGTCAGACACCTTGTGAAGGTGTCTGACAGCTTTGTCCATAACCTTTGATGAAAAAGCTATCAGGCAGTTTCAAACTGTCTGGCGGTTTATGAACGATATGCAGATGAAAAAATCCTTCTTATGGGTCAGCCTCATCACGCTGTTTGCCCTCTTCGCCGGAGAGCTTTTCTGGGCAGAAGAAGTGTGCGCGCGGCGCAGCCGAAGTTTCAGCAGCCGCCGGTCTTCAACGAGCAGCCGCAGAAGCCCTTCTAAAGGCAGCAGTTTCAGCACGTCGAAAAAAACATCGTACTCGTCGCGCTCGGATTCCGGCAACAGAAAGGGAAGCGCGTTCAATGCGACCTCGAAGAAAACCAGCAGGGGAACGAACATGGCGGAGGCGTCGAAGCGGGCGAGTTCGAAATCAAAATTCACCAGCGCGTCCGCAGGCGGGACGACGGCGAAAACGTACAGCGATGTCGTCAAAGAAAATAAGGCGTTGAGCGATACGCTGACGTCTGAGCGCGCGGAGACAAGGACGGCGCGGCGCAATGCGTTTTATACGAACGTGACGCCGTCGAACGAGACGTATTATCGGTACGCGCCGACCGTGATTTACCACGATCCCTACGATAATTTCTTTTTCCGCTACGTGACGATGACGTGGCTGTTTCATCATTGGGATTCGGTGGATAAAAGCCGTTTCGAGGAGCAGCGTTTGCGCGAGCTTGAGGCGAAGATGGCGGAAATGCAGGCGCAAGGAATGCGGCGCGACTCGAATTACACGATGGCGGGCGTTGATCCAGATTTGCAGTATAGCGACGAGGAATTGGCGAATTTGCAAGACGCGAAAGATGTGGCGCAATATGAGGAAGATCAGGCGCACGGCGTCAGTTGGCTGACTATATTTCTGGTCGGGATGGTGATTGTCGGCGGCATTTATTTCACGGCAATCAGGCGGTATTAATACGTAAAATTTTCGCGGGAGCGTAAAATATTCATCACGGAGGCGAGGGAGAAAGACGTAAAATAGGCTGTTCTCCGTCGCCTCCGCGCCTCTGCGGTAAAAAATCCCTATCCTCATCATCTCTCAATGCGGATGAACGCTTGCGTTTCATCCGCGTCCAGAATGCGCTGAATATGGCAACACGCTTTAAAAATATCTTGATTGGCAAACAGGGCGGGAAAACCCTGCTGGAAAGAATGCTGGGCGGCAAAGAAGAACTGCCATCTCCGGCGTTGGCGGGCTATAATCCGCTGCGCCTCGCGCTCAACGATCTTGTGGAATTGCGCGCTGAGGACGCTGGAACGTACAACGTCGTCAACATCACGACCTACCGGACAGACATGGGCGATCATCGGTTTGATTCGGCCAAATATTTTCTGCGCGACCGCGCGGCGGCGGATGCGTCGGACACGCTGGTCTTGGAAGTGATTGCGCCCGCAGAAGGGGACGCGCCGGAGCAATTTTTGTTCCATGTGCTTGAAGAAATGGAGTATGCGCAGGATTTCATGCAACTGCTGGACGATGAGATTTTCGTCATCAACGAAGAAACCGACGACGGCGAGATTGAAAAGGAATACGAAAAGATGTTCCATGTCACGTCGGAGACGCGCGCGATGACCGCCGACGGGCCGCCGCGCTCAGGCCGTGTGGAGGTTTGGAATTATGAGCGCGAAGACGAGTTTGAAACCACCTATTTGGCGATTGAAGTGGATACTGACGACGGCTGGACGACGATGTATGAAGGCCGAAAAGTGTTGGGCGGGGAAATAAATATTTTGAAATAAATATTTTTCCGCTTTCCGGCGAACAGTCGGCTTGACGGGCGGAATGAACGATGAAAAAAACCACGATTATTATCAGAGACGCGAATCTTCAAGATTTTTTGACGCAGATTGACAGCACGCCGAATTTAGAGGCGCTGAGCAATGCCGAATTAGAGGCGGAATTGGGCAAAGAGTTCGACATGCGCCTCATTCAAAAAGAAGTGCGCGACATGGGCGAAGAAAATTTGAAAGACCTGTTCGACAAACTTCACGCGCTGCCGGACGATGAATTGCAAGACACGCTGCGCACTTACCCGACAATCAGGGAAATCTGGCATAAACACTTTGCCGATTGGACGTTCGGCTGAGAATTGTAAGCCATGCTTCCCGCGAAGATGGGGCGTTATTTTTCCTTCGCGGCAGTGGTGTAGAACGGCGATAGTTCAGGAGTGTCAAATCTTGATTTGACCGCGAAATCAAGATTTCGCACTCCACCAGCAGTTTCTCAGTTCATTTATTAAACCACTCCCGCCTTCGCGCATGTCGAAACCTGACAGGTTTGTGGATGAGCAAAAGTGAGGCCAAAGAAACAGGAGAACATGCATGCCGATTTTTAATTATAAAGCCAAAGAAATGATCGTGAAGATTGTCTATTACGGCCCCGGTTTATGCGGCAAAACCACGTCCTTGCAGATTTTGCATCAGCAAACCATTCCTGACCGCAAAGGGGAACTCTATTTTTTGGCAACCGAAACCGACCAGACTATTTATTTCGAGCTTTTGCCGCTTTATGTTGGCGACATCAATAATTTCAAGCTGCGTTTTCAGGTGTATACCGTGCCGGGGCAGGTGAAATATAACAACACTCGCAAAGCTGTGCTGCAAGGGGTTGATGCGATTGTGTTCGTGGCGGATTCACAACGGTCGCGCCGCGAGGCCAACGTCATCAGTTTTAAAAACCTTCAATATAATTTGAAAGGCGGCTATAACATCTTGCTTTCCAGCTTGCCGCTGGTGTATGAATATAACAAACGCGATATGAAAGACGTGCTTTCGATTGACGATTTAAATGCTGATCTGAACCCATGGAAATTGCCGTATTTTGAGACGATTGCGGTCAAAGGCACGGGCGTGTTGGAGGCGTTTGAGCATATCTCCGCGACGGTCATTAAGAATCTTGAAAAACGCTTTCAATCAGGCGCGGCGGGGGAAACATCCCGCGAACGCCCCGCGTCGCCCACGTTTTTTCAGCGCCCGCTTGAGCCAGTTGAGGAGCCGCAGGAGATGATGTTTGAGACTGAAGAATCCGAGCCGTCTGAGAATCAGCAGGCGAGCCTGCTGGATGAAGAGCCGGGCATGGAAGCGGGAGAAGCCCCTGTTTTCGAAGACGAGTCGGACGAAGGCGAGGTGCTGAAGAGCAGCCGCCTTATCCATGAGCCGCTCATTCCTGGGCGAAAACATCGAGAATTGTCCTATGCCGATATTATTGATCAAAGCTATCAAGATGGCGATATTATTTTTGAAGAAGGCGAGCCGGGCAATGAAATGTATTTTATTGAGGAAGGGAAAGTCAAAATTGTCGGTTCGTATAAAGAGATGCGCAAAGTCGTGGCAATTTATGAAAAGGGGGATTTTTTCGGCGAAATGGCTTTGTTAGGCGGAAAAACCCGTTCCGCCCGCGCCGTTGCGGTTGGAAAGACGCGCCTGCTTCCGGTGACGCGGGAAACGCTCGCCATGCAGATTCCGCAGAAGCCGGAAATCGCCATCGCCCTGTTGGAAACCTTGTCAAGCCGCATCCGGCATAACACCAAGACGATCAGCAAATTAGCCGGGCAGAATAAGGAATTGATGCAGCATCTTCAAAAAGCTCGCAATGTGATTCAGCAGATGAAAGAGCAAACCGAATTTCTGCGGCAAAAGCTGGATGTGTCTAAAAAGTAGCGTTGCAAGCAACATGCGATGACCTGAATTGTAGAGGAATACGCAATATGAGAACAATCACAGTACGCTTGCCTGATGAAGTGCATCAGGGAATCAAAAGAAACCCGCTTTCGAGATCGCGTTGCAAAAGGGTCTCGTCAAAAAGGATTGGCGATACTGGATGCCCTTGATAAACATTATGCGGATAGCCAACCATAATCCATTCCGTCGGCGGAGAATTAAACAATCTGATGAAAGAATTATTGACTTTTCGGCAAGAGGTATTGCAGAGTGACGCGCAGCGCGTCCGAGAACTGACGACTTCGACCGGGTTTTTCATGGACGCGGAAATTGACGTGGCGGTGGAACTCGTCGAAGAACGCCTGAGCAAAGGCGAAAGCAGCGGCTACTATTTCGTCTTTGCCGAACAGGGCGGGCGCGTCGTCGGCTATACCTGCTTCGGCCCGATTCCCTGCACGATGGCCAGTTTCGATCTGTACTGGATCGCGGTGCATGATTCCTGCCGAGGGCAAGGCGTTGGCAAGGCGTTGATGCGGAAAAGCGAGGAATGTATCGCGGCGATGGGCGGAACGCGGGTGTATATCGAAACGTCGTCCCGCGCGCAATACGTTCCAACGCGGCAATTCTATTTCGCCTGCGGCTATCAGGAAGCCGCCGTCCTCGCCGATTTTTACGCGCCCGGCGATGGCAAAGTCATCTATCTTAAAGTTCTCGGCGCATAGCGACGGTTTCACGAGTATTTACTAACTTGCATGAGGAGGAACATCATGATCAAACTTGTGTTGCTTCGGCATGGGCAGAGCCAGTGGAACAAGGAAAATCGCTTCACGGGCTGGACGGATGTGGATCTGGATGAGACGGGGCGCGCAGAGGCCAAAAGCGCGGGCGTTGTGCTGAAAGAAGCGGGCTATACGTTCGACATCGCCTTTACGTCGGTGTTGAAACGCGCCATCAGAACGCTCTGGACGGTGATGGATGAAATGGATTTGATGTGGCTTCCGGTCTATCGCAACTGGCGGCTGAACGAACGGCATTACGGCGCGCTGCAAGGCTTGAACAAAGCGGAAACCGCCCAGAAATTCGGCGACGATCAGGTCAAAATCTGGCGGCGCAGCTACGACGTGCCGCCGCCGGCGCTGGAAGTCTCTGATCCGCGTTTTCCGGGCAATGACCGCCGCTACGCCGATTTGACGAAAGCCGAATTGCCGTTGACGGAATGCCTGAAAGACACGGTGGCGCGTTTCCTGCCGTATTATCACGGAACGATTGTGCCGGAAATCAAAGCCGGAAAACGGGTGATTATCGCCGCGCACGGCAATTCGCTCCGCGCCCTCGTGAAATATCTGGACAACATCAGCGACGACGACATTATCGCGCTGAACATTCCGACCGGCGTGCCGTTGGTGTATGAACTCGACGACAATCTCAAGGTGATTCAGCATTATTATCTTGGCGATCAGGAAAAAATCGCGGCGGCTATGCAGGCGGTGGCGAATCAGGGCAAAGCGCAGAAGTAAGCCGATTGCGCCGGTGGGGCGGGCATTCCTGCCTGCCAAGCGCAGACAAGCCTGTCTGCGCTACCCAGCCCCCCTTCCAAAAGGGGAAATTCGTTGGTCAATCTGTTCTTAAAAAATCAGGGGCGTTCACGTGAACGCCCCTGCCCATCTATTCGTCTTCCGCGTCCTGAATCGTTTTTCCCCAACCCGTTTCGGTGTCCCCCGTCTCGGTTTCTTGCTCGGCGCTCTCTTCGTCAGAAGCCTGTTCATCGGCATCGCTGCCTTCCTCAAGTTCCTTTTCGTAAGGCAAAAGCAGCGCGTCCCAACTATCGTTGAGTTTGTTAAACTCATCAGGGCATCGTTCCGCCCGGCCCTCCCCCAAGCCCCAATCGTCCGCGTATTCAGCGAATTTCTTTGGATCGCTGCCGTAGATCCAGCAGAGAATATTGTAATAGCGTTGTTCGTGCAGCCCGTGTTCGTCCTGAAAATCCTCGTCTTCTATCGTTGATCTGGCCTCGCCGAGAAAATTCCAGAAGGCGGGCTGCGCCAGAAGCAATTCCGGCTTTTCCTGCACGGCGAGCATCAGGAGCGTGGATAAGGCGTCAACCGCGTCTTCCTCGCGACCGACCACTGGAATGTTCAGCGTGTCAATCAGCGCGTGACCGGCTTCATGAAGAAACACGCCTTCCGCCACGCTGATGACGTGATCGAAATCCTCCTCGCTTTCCGGGTCAATATATTCGTTTTCGGCAAAAAGATTATAAATTAACTCGACAAATTGATAGCTGACGACAATTTGTTTTGCGCTCGGATCGTAATACGCATCACCGGCGTCGCCTTCGCGGAACGTGACAGTAATATCTTCGGGCAGGGCCAGAAACGCATTTAACACGTTAATTAAAAACTCAAACCGCCCGCGCTCCTCCATCAATTTCCGAATCGTTTGCATCGTCTCGTCTTTCGGTTTTTTCATCTGCAATACAAAATCGCCCGTGTCCTCGATTTTTTGCGCGAACGCGCCGCCTGCCGAACATAGCATACTCGCCGTTAGCGCGCCAACTATCATCAGTCGCCTGCACATGCTTTTTCCCAGAGATCTCCGTGAACACGGCTGCGCTGCCCGTTTCATCCGTCTCGCTGCTCCTATGGCATCATAATATGATACACGCCGTTTCCGGCCTTGTGAGAGAATTGATACGAAACGAACATCAGCCGCGCCCGTCGCGCAGATGTCAAGAAAAAACCAATGCAGTTCAGGCGCTCGACATGGAATTATCAGGGAAATTTGAGAGTTTCGGCAAGTTTCTCTTGCCAAATATCCGCGTCATGCGGTATGCTTTTTTTTATTTCATGACATCTGTTCTCGAACCTCTGGCAAATCAATGGAGAGATCATCCCGCAATGCCGCCGCGCAAGGCGCGCATGCGCGGCGATGAACCGGTGGGCAGGATGCGACGACAACTTGAGATATGGGGCACCAAAGATCCGAATGTCTCGGCGCAATTAGTCTTAGCCATGCAGCGGAATTTATTTCAGCAAGAAGCCGGACTCGACATCTCTTTCCGGTATATCGAATCCGGCACGACGATGCCGCGCGAGATTTTGGAGGCTGACCAGCCGCCGTTTGCGTTTATTCAAACGCCAATCAGCGCGATTCTGTTGAATGATCGGGGCTTTCCGGTGAAAATCGTCGCGCCGCTGGCCGATATTGCCGGAACGCAACAGCTTGTCATTCATCCGAACTGCAACATTCTCCATCCGAAAGATTTGGAAGGCAAGCGTATCGCCATCGCGCAAGACGCCGCCGTGTACATCGCCATCAGCAACATGGCGCGCGACATCGGCATTGATCTCCGCAAAATCGAATTTGTGGATTTGCTGCCGAATGAACAGATGAAAGCGTTTATGGATGGCGACGTTCACGCGATTGCGTCGTGGGAGCCATGGACGACAAACGCTCGTAAATTCGGCGGACAAATGTTCTTTTCCGGTGTCCGCTCCGAAATTCCTGAGATGGAAGGGGATGTCAGTTGGCTTGTGGATCAGGCGTGTTTGATGGTGTCGGACGCGCACTTGCAGGAATTTCCAGAGGAAATCAAGGCGATTCTGCGCGTGCTGCACATCGCCACGAATTTGATCAATGAAGAGCGCAAACACGTCGTGAAGGAGTTGGCCGGATTTTTCGAGATGACGCAATACGAGTTGATCGCAGCGATGCGGAAGAACCTGTATTCTATGAATTTCGACAACCTCTTTCGAATCGGCCTGTTGGCGTTTCGGGATTTTCTGCATCATGAAGGGATGGTTTCGCGCATGTTTACGGAGCAGGAGTTGTACGATACGACGCTGCTGCGCGAGATTGCGCCGGATCTCATCCAATTTGAAGCCAAATCCATGCAGCCTGTCTCCGTCGTCGAGCGCCCGAACGTCTATTATCGGAAGGATATTTCCATCATCAGCGACGTGGAACTTCGCTTCTTGGTGGCGGATGATTCGAAGGTGGTGCGGACATCGCTCGCGCAAACTGTTGACATTTTAGGCGGCGAGGTCGTGGCCGAAGCGACGAGCGGGCAAGAGGCGATTGCGGCGTTTAAACGGCTGCGCCCCAATTTCGTGACGATGGATCTTTCCATGCCCGGCATGAGCGGCATTGACGCCATTAAGCAGATTTTCGAGATTGCGCCGGAGACGGTCGTGATTGTCGTGAGCGGCTCGGATTTGAAGGAATTGCGCGAGGAAGTCTTTGAACTCGGCGTGAAAATTTTTATCGTCAAGCCGTTCGATCCGCTCTTGGTTGCGGAAATCGTCGGCTTGCTGTTGCTGTAAGATTCAAAGTTGTCAGACACCTTGAAGGTGTCTGACAACTGCGCCTACGCAGTTAGGCGGTAATCGCAATTTTCTTGGTTTTCGCTTCCTCCGCTTTGGGCAGCGACACCTCCAACACGCCGTCTTTGAACGTGGCCTTGATTTGATCTTGCGCCACCGTCGCCGGAAGCGTGAAACTGCGCGTGAAACTGCCATACGAGCATTCGGTGCGGTGATAATTCTTCTTTTCTTCTTTCGTTTCCTGCTTTTTCTCGCCTTTCAGGGTCAACACGTTATCTTGCAGATGCAGTTCAATATCATCCTGATTCATGCCAGGCAGTTCCGCCCGAACAAGGATTTCGGCCTCATTTTCGGAGACATCCACCGCCGGAAGCCAATTTCCTTCCGCCAATCCGCTGCGGCGTTCGCCGAAAAATTCATCAAACAGCCGGTTCATTTCCTGCTGAATCCCCGTCAATTCGCTAAACACGTCATTGCGCCGGCGCAATCCGGCAAAAGGTTCCCAACGAGCTAACATAGTGGCATCCTCCCATGTACAGCAGGGGCGCGAAACCTCGATTTCGCCGCTCCTGCGCGTTTTTCAAGTTAAGGTGTCTGACAGCTATTTCTATCAATGCCGTCATGCGTTAATTGATCTGAATTTGAATCTTCCTCGGTTTGGCTTCCTCCGCTTTTGGGAAGCGCAGCGTCAAGACGCCATCCTGATACGTGGCCTCGACCTTATTCACGTCGAGCGTGCGCGGAATCTCGAAATAGCGCTCAAACGGCCCGTAAGCATGTTCGACGCGATAATAGGTGCGGCCGGATTCATCGTCAGGGAACGGCCGCTCGCCTTTGATGGTCAATGTCCCTTTTTCGCATTCGATGTCAACCTGATCGGCCTTCACGCCCGGCAAATCGAGTTGGAGAACGACATGTTCCGGCGTTTCATAAATATCAGCCCTCGGCATCCAAGGGCGTTCATAGTATCTTGCGGTCTGCGTCATAGCATGATCCTCCAGAGTTCGCGGCCGCCGCTGCGATAATTCGTCGCGGCGGCACATTCGATATTATATGGTCACGATGATTATGTTATAAACATCCTATCTGTTCTCTTGCTTCATTCGTAATATAATATCTTAGTCTCTTCTTGTCAAGTCTTATGCAAAAAAAATTTTAATAATTTTTCGGATTTTTCGCAATGCGCCTCTGCTGTCTGCCCATCTTGCAGGCGCGAACGGAATGAAATTTTTCTTGACACGCCGCCTGAATCTGGATATATACGAGTTCAGACGATGTTGTCGTCAAGGCAGATTTCGAGAAATTGGGCCGCGAAACCAAGATTTCGCGCGAAGCATCAGGAGGAAAAATTATGCGGGTGAACGATGGACGAAGCATGTTGTTTGGTCTGATGGCGGGTATGCTGGTGTTGGCGGGGCTGGGCGCATCCGTTGCGGCGCAGACGCCCCTGTATAAGGTGCTGGTCGTGATGAGCTACGAGCCGGAATTCCCGTGGGCGCAGGACACGATGGAAGGGATTCATTCGGCGTTGGCGGGCAAGGCGGACATCCGTTTTTTTCACATGGATACCAAGAAAAATTTCGAGGGCGGCCCGGCCAAAGCGCAAGAGGCGTATGCGCTGTATCAGGAATGGCAGCCGGACGGCGTGATTGCCACCGACGATGACGCCCAAAAAATGTTCGTCGTGCCATATCTCAAGGACAAAGTGAACACGCCGGTCATGTTCTGCGGCGTCAACGGCGAGGCTGAAACGTATGGCTATCCGGCGTCGAACGTCTCCGGGATTTTGGAGCGGTATCATTTTGCCGAAACGATTCATTTCGCCCGGCAACTCGATCCGTCCATCAAAACCGTTGGCTTCATGTTCAAATTCAGCCCAACCGCCGACGCGGCGGAGCGGCAGGTTCAGCAGGAAACAGACGCCTATCCGGTCAAAGTCGTGGGGTTTAAGAAGCCGAAAACCCTCGCCGAAGCGCTGGCGATGATTGAGGAATTAAAGCAGGCGCAATGCGATTTCCTCTGCATTGACGCGCTGCAAGGGCTGAAAGATGATCAGGGCAACCCAATGGTTGAAGAAGATATTTTCCCCATCATTATCAAAGCGTTCGGCAAGCCGGTTTCAAATGGATTTCGGCGCTCTCTGCTCCGTGATCAAAACCGGGCAGGAACATGGGCGCGTCGCCGCTGAAATGCTGCTGAAAGCGATGCAAGGCACACCCATGTCGGAACTGCCCATCACCGTCAACAAAGAAGGCAAGCGGCTGATTAATGTTGACGCCTTGAAAGCGCTCGGAATT
Organism: uncultured Candidatus Moduliflexus sp.; assembly: GCA_964498135.1. Classification (GTDB taxonomy): domain Bacteria; phylum Moduliflexota; class Moduliflexia; order Moduliflexales; family Moduliflexaceae; genus Moduliflexus. The sequence goes on along the minus strand of CAZCGG010000069.1, from coordinate 801 downwards.
AAGCCGAAGCCGCATGTGTTGCAGGGCGTGGAATTTATCAAAACCGAACCAGCAAAGGAATAGGCGCAGTTGTCAGACACCATGGAGGTGAGGTCGGGACTTCAAAAGTCTTGAAGACTTTTGAAGTCTTTTATCAATAAAATTATGAAATCGAACGGAATGAAGCTTATCGCCTTGTTTCTCGGCATAGTTGCCGGAGTCGCGCTGCTTTCCGCGCTTTCGATGCGGCTCTGGGGCGGCGCGCCGGAAAAAATGGAAGAAACGCGGGCAATCATCATGCAGCCGGACATGACCGTCGCCGAATTTGCCGCCGCTAACCGCTTGCCGGAAGAGGTGGTTGCGCAGGCATTCGCGCTCGCTTCCTCGCAGGACGCCGAAAAGCGGCTGCGCGAATTCGGGCGTGACGACGCGCAAATCGTTCAGCGCGTGCAGGCGGCCTTCGTGTTCTATCAGGAAGAGCATTCCAAAAACTGGGGTAAAATCCTGCTGAAATTCATCGCATGGGGCGCGTTTCTGCTGCTGATGTTCTGGCTGACGCGCAAGGCCGCCGTCACGGACAAAAACAGGCTGTTGTTTTACGGCGCGTCCGCGCTCCTGTTTGGCGTGATGCTCGGCGCGGATCCGAATCCGATGGGAACAATCAAAGACGCCATTGCGCTCTATGCGCTCAAAGGCGTGATTTTCCCGCCGCGCCTCATTGCCTGCGCCGTGCTGCTGACCACCGTGCTGCTGGCGAATAAATTCATCTGCGCGTGGGGGTGTCAATTCGGCGCGTTGCAGGATCTGCTGTTTCGCCTGAAT